>NZ_JBNHIN010000037.1:44152-81776 GCF_050054615.1 Streptomyces sp. YGL11-2 | reverse complement strand
TCGGACTGCTCGGCATCGACGAAACCTGCCCCCGCTGGCTGGACACCTCAGACCCCATGTGCGAAATCCGGGTCTAGAGGCTGCCCCTCGGCCGTCCGCCGTATGAGCTGCCGCCGCCCCAGCCGCCCCCGCCGCCACCCCTGCTGCGACCGTCTCCGTGACCGACTCGGTGACCGCGCCCCACCCGCCGACCCGCCGCCGAGGTGCGAGCGCGCGGAGCCCGGCGCACGCTGGAGGCATGACCGAGCATCCGCCTGTCATCGTGCATCCGCCGACGCCCTCCGGGGGCCGTCGGGTGACCGTGCACGGGCAGATCGTCGGCCTGGCCCACGGCCGCGGGGATGTGGCCGAATTCCTGCGCCGCGCGGGCGTCGCCGATCCGGCCGAGGACATCGCGCTGGACGATCCGCGCCTGGTTGAATGGCGCGGCGGCACGCTGGACGACTGGCCGGTGCCGCGCGCGTGAACCGTCCGGCAGCCTGGGTCTCCACTGTTCTGACCTGAGTCTCCACTGTTCTGAACTGAGCGCGTGCGCAGCGGAGTTGTACTGACGGGACGGTGGCGGCTCGATGTTGCCGCCGGGGACGACGGGACCTCGTACGTGGCGATCGGACCGTTGGGCGGTCGCCACGCGCCGAGTGCCGGTCGATGACCGAAGCCACCAGAAGTGGCTCGATGACTGGAGCCACCCGAAGTCCATGACCCGAGCCACCGGAACGGCAGGCGGCTCGCCCTCGGAGGCCGCCACCGGATCCCCGGCTCCGCCCCATGGCCGTCGCGTGCCCACCGCGGTGTCCGATTTCCGCCAGCACCGGCGCCCGGAGTGCCGCACAGTGGGTCGTGTGATGACCGAGGACAGCAGGTACGAGGCGGTGCGGAGCCGGGACGCCAGGTTCGACGGCGCCTTCTTCTTCGCCGTCTCCACGACCGGGATCTACTGCCGGCCGAGCTGCCCCGCGACCACGCCGCGGCGGCGGAACGTCCACTCCTATCCCACCGCGGCGGCGGCCCAGGGCTCCGGATTCCGGGCCTGTCGGCGCTGCCGCCCGGACGCGGTGCCCGGCTCCGCCGAGTGGAACGCGCGGGCCGACGTCGTAGGCCGGGCGATGCGGCTGATCGGCGACGGGGTGGTCGACCGCGAGGGCGTCGCCGGTCTGGCCGACCGGCTCGGCTACAGCGCCCGGCAGGTGCAGCGACAGCTGACCGCCGAGCTGGGCGCCGGGCCGGTCGCGCTGGCCCGCGCGCAGCGCGCCCACACCGCGCGGATCCTGCTCCAGACCACCGGGCTGCCGGTCTCCGAGATCGCCTTCGCGGCCGGCTTCGCCAGCGTCCGGCAGTTCAACGACACGATCAAGGAGATCTACGCGCTGACCCCGAGCGCCCTGCGCGCGGCCCGTCCCGCCGGCGCCGCCCGCCCCGGCAAGGGTGCCCGGTCCGCCCCCGTCGCGCCGTCCGCCACGCCCGGTGTCCTGCCGCTGCGGCTGCCGTTCCGCGGTCCGTACGCGGCGCGGCAGATCTTCGACCACCTCCAGCGGCACGCGCTCGCCGGGATCGAGGACGTCGGCGGCGCGCCCGGCCGCCGCACGTACCGGCGTACGCTGCGCCTCCCGAACGGCACCGGCATCGCGGAGGTCGACGAGGCCACCGGAGACGGTTGGCTGGAGTGCCGGCTGCGCCTGACCGAACTGCGCGATCTGACCACCGCCACGCAGCGGATCCGCCGCCTGTTCGACCTGGACGCCGACCCGTATGCGGTCGCCGGGCGGCTGGGCGCGGATCCCGTGCTCGCCCCGCTGGTGGCCCGCTACCCGGGTCTGCGCTTCCCGGGCGCCGCGGACCCGCAGGAGGTCGCCGTCCGCGCCGTGCTCGGCCGCCGGATGTCGGCCTCCGGCGCCCGTACGCTCGGCGGCGCACTGATCGCCGCGTACGGCGAGCCGCTGCCGCAGCCGGCCGGCGCGCTCACCCGTCTCTTCCCCCGCGTCGAGGACCTGGCGCGGGCGCCGCTCACCGGACTCGGCCTGCCCGAGGCCCGCCGCGCGACGCTGCGGACCCTCAGCGCCGCGCTCGCCGACCGCACGGTGATCCTGGACGCCGGAACCGACCGCGACGAGGCGGAACGCGCCCTCCTCGGCCTCCCCGGCATCGGCCCCTGGACCGCCGGCTACCTCCGCATGCGGGCGCTGGGCGACCCGGACGTCCTGCCGCCCGGCGAGGCGCGGGCGATCGAGGGCGCCGACCCGTCGGCCTGGCGCCCGTGGCGCTCGTACGCGACGCACTACCTCTGGACGGCCGAAGCCGCGGGCGACGCACCGGATCCCGGAGCGGCGGACCGGGATTGGCGGACCACCGGCCACTGCACCGCATCGACCCCGACCGACGCCCCGACCGACTGACGACGCGAACGGAATGACCGGACCCATGACCCTGACCCTTTACGCCACCCTCGCCAGTCCCCTCGGCGAACTCCTCCTGGTGGGCGAGGAATCGGCCACCGCACCGGGCGGTGTCGCGCTCGCCTCGCTGTCCGTACCGGGCCAGAAAGGCGGGGTGACCGTCCAGGACGGCTGGACGTACGACCCGGCCGCGTTCGCCGGGATCGAGCGGCAGCTGCGGGCCTACTTCGACGGCGCGCGGACCCGCTTCGAGATCCCGTACGTCACCCGCGGTACCGCCTTCCAGCAGCGCGTCTGGAAGGCGCTGGAGGACATTCCGTACGGCACCACGACCACCTACGGGCGGATCGCCGCCGACATCGGCGCGGCGCGCGGCGCGGTACGCGCCATCGGCACGGCCATCGGCGCCAACCCCCTGCTGGTCGTCCGGCCCTGCCACCGCGTCATCGGCGCCGACGGGTCGCTGACCGGCTACGCGGGCGGCCTGGAGCGCAAGGCGCAACTGCTCGCGCTCGAAGGCGCCCTGCCGACCGAGAGCTGACCCGCCCGACCGTCCCGCCCCTCTGGAGCACACCACCATGCCCGCCACCACGACCCGCCCCGCCGTCCTCGCCGATCGCGTGGCCGCCGCCGACTGGACGGCCCTCGCCGGCGAACTCGACTCCCTGGGCTGCGCGTTGACGCCGCAGCTGCTCACCCCGGCCGACTTCCGTGGGCTGAGCGGGCTCTACGACGAGCCCGGCCGCTTCCGCTCCACCGTCGACATGGCCCGGCACCGTTTCGGCGCCGGGCAGTACCGCTACTTCGCCGACCCGCTCCCCGAGCCCGTCCAGGCCCTGCGTGAGGCGTTCTACCCGTACCTGCTGCGGATCGCCCGCGACTGGGCGGCCCGGCTCGGCCGGCCGGCCCCCTGGCCGGACACGCTCGCCGACTGGCTGGAGATGTGCCATGAGGCCGGCCAGTCCAAGTCCGCCCAGATTCTGCTGCATTACGGGCCGGGCGACTGGAACGCCCTGCACCGCGACCTCTTCGGCGAGCTGGTCTTCCCGCTCCAGGTGGTCATCGGGCTCAACGCGCAGGGCACCGACTACACCGGTGGCGAGTTCCTGCTCGTCGAGCAGCGCCCGCGGGCGCAGTCCCGCGGTACCTCGACCGTGCTCCCGCAGGGCCGCGGGCTGGTCTTCACCACCCGGGACCGCCCGGTGCGCTCCGCCCGCGGCTGGTCGGCCGGTCCGGTGCGCCACGGCGTGAGCGCCGTACGCTCGGGCCGGCGGCACTCCCTGGGGCTGGTCTTTCACGGCGCCTGAGGCACCTCCGGCGCCGGGGGCGCGTCCGCCCGGCCGGGTCCGTCCAGTGCCGTGAGTGTCGAGGTGAAGACCGGCTCGCCGTTCTGCGAGCCGGTGACCTGGACCATCGTGGTGCGGGGGATCACCGACGGGACCCGGTGGGCCTCGATCACGCACGGGACGCCGTGTTCCGCGTAGCGGCAGAACTCCGTACCGAAGGCATAGGGGACGAAGGCGTCGGGAGCGGTCACCGCGCGGGCGGCCTGCTGGGCGGCGTCCAGCAGCGCCAGGCCGGGCACGTGGTCGTTCGCCGGGTTGACGACCGTGGCATGGCCGGGGGCGATGCGCAGCAGCCAGCGGTCGGGCCGGTCGGTGGGGGCGAGCAGCACATCGCCGTCGGTGGCGCTGCCGGTCAGGCCGGCCGGGACGGGCGTGGGGAGCGGGCCGACGGTACGGCGTGCCGCCAGGCGCTCGCCGCGGATCCGGCGGTAGACCGCGGGCGAGGTGACGCTCACGCTGGAATTGCCCGTCGCGACGATCCGGCCCTCCTTGCGGAGGGTCATGTCGAACCGGCTGCTTACCAGCGAACCGGCCCGCATGCGCGTCTTGCTGCACGTGACGTCGATGGTCAGGCGGGTCGGCTCGTTCTCAACGGCGAGCTGCTCGGGGTCGGTTGTGTAGACGAGGTCTCCGAGGATGAAGTGGTGGCCGACCGGCACGCCGAGTTCGGCGTGCGAGAGCAGCAGCCCCGCCTGGCGGATGGTCTCGCCGGCGAGGAGGAGGTGGTGCCGGCCGTTGGTCGGGGCGAAGTACCGGTGGTTGTGCGGCCACTGGGCGGTGACCGAGAAATGACTCGCGTCCAGCCGGCGCCACGACGTGATCAGGACATCCTCGGTGAACGGACGGTGCACGAATTCGCGCGGTACGCGGGTGGCGAATCCCCGACCGGGCCGGGCGTCGGCACGAGCATCCCGGACCGGCTGCGCCTGGCGCTTGGTCCGGGGCCGAATCGTGCCGCTGACCTGCAACGTGTCGCTCATGACTGCCCCCAGGCGTCTCTACGGGAAGAGGTACGACGCTGGTAAGATACGTACCATCCGGTTTTCTTTTCAATGCCGACGAGGAAATTCGAGCCAACGGCTGATCTGCGGGAGACTTGGGCGGCAACCCACTGTGGAAACACCCGTGTGCTTCGAGAGACAGGAGGCGTCCTGTGGCGCAACAGGACCGCGCGATCAGAACCCGGCGGACCATCTTGGAAGCCGCGGCGTCGGTTTTCGACGACCGTGGTTACGACCGCGCGACCATCGCCGAAGTCCTTGAGCGGGCCGGTGTCACCAAGGGTGCCCTCTATTTCCACTTCGCCTCGAAGGAGGAGCTCGCCCTCGCCGTGCTCGAAGAGCACGTGGTGGACATCGCGGTCGCGCCGCAGAAGATCAAGCTGCAGGAGTTCGTCGACTCGGGTCAGGTTCTGGCATACCGGCTGCGGCACGACCCCATGCAGCGGGGCGCGGCCCGCCTCGCCGTCGAGCAGGGTTCCAACCGCCTTGACCGCAAGCGGTCGATGCTGGCGTGGACCCGCTTCGTCGAGGAGTTGCTGACCGAGGCGAAGGAGCGTGGCGAGGTGATGGACAGCGTGGTCATACGGGAGACGGCCGAGCTGTTCGTCGGGGCGTTCGCCGGCCTCCAGACGATGTCGCACGCGCTGACCAATCAGGCCGACCTCTGCCACCGGCTGGCCATTTTCTTCGAACACACCCTGCCCAGCATCGCGGTGCCCGCGGTCCTCGCCAGGCTGAAACTGGACCCGGAACGCGGCGAGAAGCTCGACCTGGAACTCCAGGGCGGGCGCACGGAAGAGGGCACGTTCCTGGACGCGGGCAACTCCCTTGCGGACGCGGCGTCGTAGGGATTCGGGCCGTTGCCCGCGAGCCGGGAAGGGCGGGAGTCACAGGGGCGAAACGGGCGGATCGGCCGGCCGAACCATACCGGGCGTGCGGTACTGACCGGGGTCCCGGGCCGACCCGGGGCGATTGTCAGTGGCATGCGGTTCACTGGAGTCGGTGTCCGGAACGAGACCGGGGGAGGGGCCATGAACGGGCCGGCGGGCGGACCGCGATGCAGGTGGGCGGGAGTGAGGGAGATCACCCGCGGGCGGGCGAGACGGTGGGACGTGTGGCGGAATAGCGCCCCCAGATAAAACGTTCGGCATGCACGTACCAGGGGGTCGGCACTCCCCTTCACGACGCTCACCGCGCACCCCTCTCCGCTCACCCCTGCCGCACTGGAGGCCGCCCGCATGACCCAGACGACGACGGACCAGCTACCAGCAAGGGCGGCCGGCGCCTCCGCCGCGCCGCCCTCCTCCGCCCCGGGCAGGGACGCGCACCGCAGAGCGCGCGGCGGCATCGTCCCCGTCCTCGCCTTCGCCGGCATCGTCGTCGCGGTGATGCAGACGCTGCTCGTGCCGGTCATCAAGGACCTGCCGACGCTGCTCAACACCGCGGCCAGCAACGCCACATGGGTCATGACGGCCACCCTCCTCGCCGGTGCCGTCGCAACGCCCATCATGGGCCGCCTCGGCGACCTCTACGGCAAGCGGCGGATGCTGCTCACCAGCCTCGCCGTCATGGTCGTCGGCTCGCTGATCTGCGGGCTCACCGACGACCTGGTCGTCATGATCGTCGGCCGGGCGCTCCAGGGCTTCGCCATGGGAGCGATACCCCTCGGCATCGGCATCATGCGCGACGAGCTGCCGCGCGAACGGCTCGGCTCCGCCATGGCGTTGATGAGTTCGTCGATCGGCGTCGGCGGCGGGCTGGCGCTGCCGGCCGCCGCCCTGGTGGCCCAACACGCCGACTGGCACGCCCTGTTCTTCGGCGCTGCCGGGCTCGGTGTGCTGTCGATAGTGCTCATCCTCCTCCTCGTCCCCGAGACCGCGGTGCGGGCCCCGGGCCGCTTCGACGTCGCCGGAGCCCTCGGGCTGTCCGCCGGGCTCGTCGCCCTGCTGCTGCCGATCACCAAGGGCAGCGACTGGGGCTGGGGTTCGCCGACCACCCTCGGCCTGTTCGGGGCCGCGGCGCTGATATTGGCGCTGTGGGGCGTGATGGAGCTGCGGATCGCCGATCCGCTGGTCGACCTGCGGACCAGCGCGCGGCGCGAGGTGCTGCTCACCAACCTCGCCTCGATCACGGTCGGTGTGGCGTTCTACGCCATCTCGCTGGTGCTGCCGCAACTGCTCCAGCTGCCGAAGTCGACCGGCTACGGCCTGGGCCAGTCCATGGTGGTGGCCGGTCTGTGCGTGGCGCCCCTGGGCCTGACCATGATGTTCGTCGCCCCGGTGTACGCGCGGATCGCCGCCCGGCGCGGCCCCAAGATCTCGCTGCTGCTGGGCATGCTGGTCATCGGGATCGGCTACGGCGGCGGTATCGGCCTGATGAGCGCCCCCTGGCAGACGGTCATCATCGCGGTGGTCGTCGGAGCGGGCATCGGGCTGGCCTACTCCTCGCTGCCGGCGCTGATCGTCGGCGCCGTCGACCCCTCCGAGACCGGCGCGGCGAACGGCCTCAACACCCTGATGCGCTCGATCGGCACGTCCGTGTCCAGCGCCGTGATCGGCATGGTGCTCGCCCATATGTCGACGCGCATCGGCCCGGTCTCGGTGCCCACCATGTCCGGCTTCCGGGTCTCCTTCCTGATCGCCACCGCGGCGGTCGCCCTCGGCGTACTGGTGGCGGCCTTCCTGCCGTCCCAGCGGACCACGTCCCGGCCGACGCCGGTCGCCCGGCACGCGGAAGGGGCGGACGCGGCCGACGAGCCCGCCGCGGCCGACGCGGTGACGGCGGTGGCGGCCACGCGGGAGCCGGCGGCGGAGCGTGCCCCGGCGCAGGCACCCGCGGCCGGGTTCCGCGGGCGGGTCGTCGACGGGGCCGGCGGGCCGGTGCCGCGCGCCGGTGTCACGCTGATCGACCGGCAGGGGCGGCAGGCCGGTGTCACCACGGCCGACGCCGAGGGCCGCTATGCGCTCGCCGCCCCGGGTGCGGGCACGTACGTGCTCACCGGCGCCGCGCCGGGCCACACCCCGCACGCGGTCGCGGCCACCTGCCACGGCGTGGGCGCGCCCGTCGAGACGGACCTGATACTGACCGCAGCCGGCAGCCGCCTCGGCGGAACCGTGCTCGGCGGCCCGGACGGCACCCCGCTCGCCGGTGCGAGCATCGTCGTCACCGACGCCCGGGGCGATGTGGTGACCCGTACGACATCCGGCGCCGACGGCAGTTGGGCCGTCGCCCAGCTGGCGAACGGTGACCACACCCTCGTGCTCAGCGCCCCCGGCCATCAGCCGCAGGCCCGTGCCGTCCGGTGCTCCGGCGGCGGCCCGGAGCGCCAGGACGCCCGGCTCCGGCCGACCGCCACCGTGCGCGGCACGGTCCGCGGCCCGGACGGGCAGCCCCTGCGGGACGCCGCCGTGACCCTCCTCGACGACGGAACGGTCGCCGGACACACGGTCACCGGCTCGGACGGCGCCTTCGCGTTCGCCGACCTGAGCAGCCGTCACTACACCCTCGCGGCGGCCGGCTATCCGCCGCACGCCGCGCCGATATCCCTCACCGGCGGCGGCGACGCGGTGCTGGATCTGGACCTCGTCCAGCCGTCTGGTGCCGAGGCGGGCTGACGATCGCCGGCGAGCCCGTGCGCGACGCCCGTGCGCGCCGGGCCCGCACCGTGCCGACACGCCCCGGCCCGCCGCCGGGCGGTACGGCTCGCCGCACCGTCAAGTGCGCCCGCCTTTCGGCCGGTTCGGCTCGGAGCGTGCGGCCGGCCGCCTCGGCGCCGCCGCTCGCGACGGCCTCCACCAGGGCCGCGTGCCGGGCGTCGCCGCAACTGTGGCGCGGGTCAGGACACCTGCGCGCCGACCGTGCCCCTGCGGGCCGTTCTGCGAGCCGTCCTGGCGGCCGTCANCCTCGGCGCCGCCGCTCGCGACGGCCTCCACCAGGGCCGCGTGCCGGGCGTCGCCGCAACTGTGGCGCGGGTCAGGACACCTGCGCGCCGACCGTGCCCCTGCGGGCCGTTCTGCGAGCCGTCCTGGCGGCCGTCAACCGCCGCATCCTGTCCGCCCCAGCCCCGAGGCGTAAGCCGGCCGGCATGGGGGCAGACCGGCAGTCGGGTGCACCGGAGCGCCGGTGCACCCGCGGACGGGTGAGCGGACAGGAGACACCGTGGCAGCGGACCTCGGCATCGGCGTCATCGGACTCGGCCTGCGCGGCAACCTGGCGGACGCCGCGCACCGGCCCGGCCGGGGCTCCGCGGTCACCGCCGTCGCCGATCTCGACCCCGGCGTCCGCCGCCGCGCGGCCGCTCGCTTCGGCGCCCGCCTCGTCACCGGCGACCACCGCCAACTCCTCGCCGACGACCGGGTCGACGCGGTCATCGTCGCCACCCCCGACGACACCCATGAGCGCATCGCCTGCGACGCCCTGGTGGCGGGCTGCCCGGTCTACGTCGAAAAACCGCTCGGCATCACCGCCGAGAGCTGCGACACCATCCTGCGCACCGCCCGGCGGACCGGGACCCGGCTCTACGTCGGCCACAACATGCGGCACATGGGCGTGGTCCGGCTGATGCACCGTCTGATCGCCCGCGGCGACATCGGCGAGCCCAAGATGGTGTGGACCCGGCACTTCGTCTCGTACGGCGGCGACTACTACTTCAAGGACTGGCACGCCGACCGCCGCCGCACCACTGGTCTGCTGCTCCAGAAGGCCGCCCACGACATCGACGTGATCCATCTGCTCGCCGGCGGCTACACCCGCCGCGTCAACGCCCTCGGCGACCTCCTGGTCTACGGCGACCTGCCGCGCCGCGCCCCCGGCACCCCGCGCCCCGACGGCTGGCTGCGGGAGTACGACTGGCCGCCGACCGCCCGCCGGGATCTGCACCACGTGGTGGACGTCGAGGACGCGTCCGTGATGAACATGCAGCTCGACAACGGGGTGCTCGCCGCCTACCAGCAGTGCCACTTCACCCCCGACTACTGGCGCAACCACACCGTCATCGGCACCGAGGGCCGGCTGGAGAACTTCGGCGACGGCCCCGGCGACATCGTGCGGGTGTGGAACACCGGCCCCACCGGCTACCGCCCCGAAGGCGACGTCACCCACCGGGTGCCCGAGGCCGGCGGATCGCACGGCGGTGCCGACGCCCGGATCATCGACGAGTTCCTCCGGTTCGTCCGCGAGGGCGGGGCCACGGACACCTCACCGGTCTCCGCCCGGATGAGCGTCGCCGCGGGCGAGGCGGCCACCCGCTCACTGCGCTCCGGCGGCGTCCCGTACGAGGTGCCGCCGCTCGACGGCGAACTGCGGGGATACTTCGAGCGCGGTCAGGAGCCTTCGCCACCACGGCGCCGTCAATGACCGCGGTGCGTCCGCACCCGATGGTGGTATTTCGGCCGTCTGCGAACCACCGGCCCAGGCCCGGTGCCCACCGCCTCCCCGCGGACACCACCGGCGCCACCGCCCCGCGCGCGCCCGTATGCGCCGGACGGCGGCGCGGGACCGTACGGCGGGGCTCCCGGGGCGGCTGTGGCGGCCGGGACCGGTGGGCGGGAGGTCTGAAACGGCCGAACCTCGTAGTGCCGCGTCCGCAACCGTGAAGATTTCTGCGAGCCTGGACGGCGCACCGCAGTTCCGGCTGGTCACAAGGCCGCCGGGGCGGCGTCATCCCGGGCGCGCGGACTCGTTAGCGGTGTGTTAGCGCACCGTTAGCGGACCGGCAGTGCCCGGGGTCACGCTGGAAGAGCAACGGACGGACCGTACGCACCCAACTGTTACGAGGGTACCCACCTACCAGACGAGGGGGAGACTCATGTCGCTCACCATCAAGACCCTCGGCCGCGGCCGGCGTGTCGCCGCCGGATCGCTGATCGCCGTCACGGCGCTGACGCTCACCGCCTGCCAGAACGGCACGGACACCGCGTCCCGCCCCTCGTCGGCCGCCGCACCCGCAACCGCCACGGCGAACGGGCAGTCGGCCGGCGCCAACGCGCAGTCCACCGGAAACGGCGCCCGGTCGTCCAACGGCGCCAAGCCCTCCGGCGCCGCCGCGGGCCTGCCGAACGCCAGCCAGGCCAACCCCTCGGCCATGACGGACTCGGACCGCTGCACCGCGACCGACATGTCGCTGCACCTGGGCCGCGTCGACATCGGCGCGGGCAACATCCGCGTCCCGCTGGTGTTCACCAACAAGGGCAAGAAGGCGTGCTCGCTGCGCGGTTTCCCCGGCGTCTCGCTGATCCAGCGCGACGGGTCCTCCGTCGGAAAGCCGGCCAGCCGCGAGGGTGCCGCGGGCGGCACCATCCGCCTCCGGCCCGGGCAGAGCGCGCACGCCCTGCTGCACACGGTCAACGACGGTGTCTCGGACACCCCGTGCTGGAAGAACTCGCAGATCGTCTTCGTCTACCCGCCCGGCTCCAAGGAGTCGATGACCACCGGCAGCGGCGGGCTGCGGGTGTGCGGCGGCACGTTCACCGTGACGTCGATGGAGGCCGGGTCGCCGAGCTGACCCGCGAAACCCCTCTCCGGCCGCGGGGCCGTTCCGGTGCTGGTGCGTCACCGGAACGGCCCCGCTCGGCTCTCCAGGTGCCCGCAGCGGTGTTACGAAGGTGAACGGAAGCCGTCAGAGCGCTTCCGCTGCACCCCTCCCCTTAGGAGGCACACCGCCATGGATGCCGCACCCGCGACCGCGACCGACGCCGCCCGGCCGTCGGCCGAGGACGAGCCCCCGATCCACATCCTCTGGATCAACGCCGGCCTGAGTTGCGACGGCGACTCGGTCGCCCTGACCGCCGCGACCCAGCCGAGTATCGAGGAAATCGCGCTCAGCGTGCTGCCAGGACTTCCCAAGATCCAGGTGCACTGGCCGCTGATCGACTTCGAAAGCGGTCCGGTGCAGGGCGCGGACACCTTCATCGAGTGGTTCTTCAAGGGCGAACGCGGTGAGATCGACCCGTTCGTGCTGGTCATCGAGGGATCCGTCCCCAACGAGTCGATCAAGCCGGAGGGCTACTGGTGCGGCTTCGGGGACAACCCGGAGACCGGCCAGCCGATGACCACCAGCGACTGGATCGACCGGCTGGCCCCCAAGGCGCTCGCCGTCGTCGCCATCGGCACCTGCGCCACCTACGGCGGCATCCACGCCATGGCCGGCAATCCGACCGGCGCCATGGGCGTGCCCGACTACCTGGGCTGGGACTGGAAGTCCAAGGCCGGCATCCCGATCGTGTGCGTACCGGGCTGCCCGATCAAGCCCGACAACTTCTCCGAGACGCTGGTCTACCTGCTCTACCAGGCGGCCGGCGCGGCACCGATGATCCCGCTGGACGAGCAGCTGCGACCCACCTGGCTGTTCGGGGAGACCGTGCACGAGGGCTGCGACCGCGCCGGGTACTACGAGCAGGGGCAGTTCGCCACCACCTACGACTCGCCCAAGTGCCTGGTGAAGCTCGGATGCTGGGGACCCGTGGTCAAATGCAATGTGCCCAAGCGGGGCTGGATGGACGGCATTGGCGGCTGCCCCAACGTCGGCGGGGTCTGCATCGCCTGCACCATGCCCGGCTTCCCCGACAAGTTCATGCCGTTCATGGACGAGCCGCCCGGCGCGAAGCTCTCCAGCACCACCAGCGCCGCGTACGGCACCGTCGTCCGACGGCTCCGCGGCATCACGGCCCGGACCGTGGACCACGAACCGAAGTGGCGGCACCGCGGCGAGAAGCTGACCACCGGCTACCGGCGCCCGTGGTGACCACCCCGGGCCCGGCCGCCCCGGCGGCCGGCGGCCCGTCGGCAACCGCCTGAGCACACCTGCCGGACACGATGTCGGACCACAGGTCAGACCCCACTTCCCGCGCGCGCAGAAGGGCACGGCACACACCATGGCAGCGAAGACCAAGACGTCCGGTGACGGCAGCGGTCTGACGGAGATGTCCTGGGATCCGATCACCCGGATCGTGGGCAGTCTCGGTATCCACACGAAGATCGACTTCAAGCAGAAGCGGGTCGCGGAGTGCTACAGCACCTCGTCCGTCTTCCGCGGCTACAGCGTCTTCATGCGCGGCAAGGACCCGCGCGACGCCCACTTCATCACCAGCCGGATCTGCGGCATCTGCGGCGACAACCACGCCACGTGCTCGGTCTACACGCAGAACATGGCCTACGGGGTCAAGCCGCCGCACCTCGGCGAGTGGATCATCAACCTCGGCGAGTCCGCGGAGTACATGTTCGACCACAACATCTTCCAGGAGAACCTGGTCGGGGTCGACTACTGCGAGAAGATGGTCCGCGAGACCAACCCGGGTGTCTGGGAGCTCGCCCAGCGCACCGAGGCCCCGCACGCCGGCGAGCACGGCTACCGCACCATCGCCGACATCATGACCTCCCTCAACCCCATCGAGGGCGAGTTCTACCGCGAGGCGCTCCAGGTCAGCCGCTACACCCGGGAGATGTTCTGTCTGATGGAGGGCCGCCATGTGCACCCCTCCACGCTCTACCCGGGCGGCGTCGGCACCGTGGCCAGCGTCCAGCTCTTCACCGACTACCTCAGCCGGCTGATGCGCTACGTGGAGTTCATGAAGCGCGTGGTGCCCCTCCACGACGACCTGTTCGACTTCTTCTACGAGGCGCTGCCCGGCTACGAGGAGGTCGGCCGGCGGCGGGTGCTGCTCGGCTGCTGGGGTGCGCTCAACGACCCCGAGCACTGCGACTTCACCTACCGCAACATGACGGACTGGGGCCGGAAGATGTTCGTCACCCCGGGCATCATCGTCGACGGCAAGCTGGTCACCAACGACCTCACCCAGATCAACCTCGGTATCCGGATCCTGCTCGGTAGCTCCTACTACCAGGACTGGGAAGGCCAGGAGCAGTTCGTCACCCACGACCCGCTCGGCAACCCCATCGACCCGCGCCACCCCTGGAACCAGCACACCATCCCCGCCCCGCAGAAGCGGGACTTCAACGACAAGTACAGCTGGGTGATGTCGCCGCGCTGGTTCGACGGCAAGGAGCACCTGGCGCTGGACACCGGCGGCGGCCCGATCGCCCGCCTGTGGTCCACCGCGCTGTCCGGGCTCGTCGACACCCCGTACGTCAAGGCCACCGGCAACAGCGTCGTCATCGACCTGCCGCGCAGCATGACCCGGCCCGAGACCCGCTTCGAGTGGAAGATCCCGAAGTGGAGCAACGCGCTGGAGCGCAACCGCGCCCGCACCTACTTCCAGGCGTACGCGGCGGCCATGGCGCTGCACTTCGCCGAGCAGGGGCTGGAGGAGGTCCGCGCCGGACGCACCCAGACCTGGGAGAAGTTCGAGGTCCCCGACGAGTCCATCGGCTGCGGTTTCACCGAGGCGGTACGCGGCGTCCTCTCGCACCACATGGTCATTCGCGACGGCAAGATCGCCAACTACCACCCGTATCCGCCGACCCCCTGGAACGCCAGCACCCGCGACTCCTACGGCACCCCGGGCCCCTACGAGGACGCGGTGCAGAACACCCCGATCTTCGAGGAGAACTCCCCGGAGAACTTCAAGGGCATCGACATCATGCGGGCGGTGCGCAGCTTCGACCCGTGCCTGCCGTGCGGCGTCCACATGTACGTCGGCAACGGCCGGTCCGTGCAGAGCATGCACGTGCCAACCGGGCTGAGCGGACTGGCCGGATGACCGCGCCGACCGCCGAGCTGACGGGCCGCCGGGTCGAGGAAGTACTGGACCGCCTCACCGCGCAGGGCGACGCCGGATCGGTCGCCGCCGCCGAGGAACTCGTCCGCGTGCTGATGGACTTCTACGGCGCCGGGCTCACCCGGATCATGCACCTGGTGGAGCGGCGCACCGGCGAGGGCGGGCCGCGGGCCGCGCTGCTGGCGGACGAGCTGGTCAGCAGCCTGCTGGTGCTGCACGATCTGCACCCGGAGGACGTCACCACCCGCATCGGCCGGGCGCTGGAGAGCGTACGGAGGCAGATCGCCGCGGAGGTGGCGGAGTTCGACGCGGGCACCGGCGCGCTGCGGCTGCGGACCGCCGGGTCCGGCGGCTGCGGCTGCCCGGGCGGCGCGGCGGGCGACCGCGAGGCGGTGGCAGCGGCGCTGTCGTGCTTCGCACCCGAGGTGGCCTCGATCGCGTGGGAGGCGCAGGACCGCACGCCGGAGCCGGCCCTGCTGCAGATCTCCCGGCGCCCGCCGACCGCCGCCGCGGCGCCATGAGCACCCCGCAGACGGTCGCGCACCGCGGACTGCAGCGGTTCCGCGCCCCGGCGCCCCCGCCGCCCGAGCGCTGCGAACTGTGCGGTACCGAACTGGCCGGCCGGCACCGGCACTTGGTCGACACCACCAAACGCGCGCTGGCCTGCGCCTGCATCCCCTGCGCGCTGCTCTTCCAGCGGCCCGGCGCCGGCGGGGGGCAGTTCCGTACCGTCCCGGACCGCTGCCTCACCGACCCCACGCACCGCCTCGACGACGCGGCCTGGGACCGGCTCCAGATCCCCGTCGGCGTCGCGTTCTTCCTCCGCAACACGGCGCTGGACCGGCTGGTGGCGCTCTACCCCAGCCCGGCCGGCGCCACCGAGAGCGAACTCGACCCGGCGCGCTGGCAGACCCTGCTGGACGCCAGCGACCTGGCCGGGCTCCTGGAACCCGACGTGGAGGCCCTGCTGCTGCGCCGCACCGAGGACCGGATCGAGTGCTACCTCGTACCGGTCGACATCGCCTACGAACTCGTCGGCCGGATGCGGCTGTTGTGGCGGGGCTTCGACGGCGGTGTCGAGGCGCGCGAGGCGCTCACCGAGTTCTTCCGCGATGTCGCCGGCCGGGCCCGCGCGGCGCGTGAGGAGGACCGGCGGCCGTGACCGAGCTGTCCTTCACCTGCCTCGGCGTCCGCGCCGACCGCTACGCCGCCGCGCCCACCCTCCTCTTCCGGCTGCGGATCACCGCCCCGGGACCGGACCGGGTGCACGCCGTCGCACTGCGCTGCCAGCTGCGGATCGAACCGGCCCGGCGCGACTACGGACCCGAGGAGGCCGCCGGGCTGGCCGACCTCTTCGGCGAGCGGGCGCGCTGGGGCAGCACCCTCAAACCGCTCCAGTTCGCCCAGGTCTCCCTCGTCGTGCCGGGCTTCACCGGTGAGACGGAGGTGGATCTGCCGGTGCCCTGCACCTACGACCTGGAGGTCGCCGCCGGGCGCTACTTCCACGCGCTGCGGGACGGCGAGGTGCCGCTGCTGCTGCTGTTCTCCGGCACGGTGTTCGCCGGTGCCGGCGGCTTCCGGGTGATCCCGGTGCCCTGGCACAAAGAGGCGGTCTGCCGGATGCCGGTGTCCGTCTGGAAGGAGATGACCGACACCCACTTCCCGGGCGGCGGCTGGCTGCGGCTTCCCCGGGAGACCCTGGACGCGCTCCTCGCCTTCCGGTCCCGGCACGCGCTGCCGTCCTGGGAGGCCACCGTTGAGGCGCTGCTGGCCCGTGCGGAGAACCCCGGGCCGCGCGCCCGGCTCTTCCCCGGAGCCGCCGCCCGTCCCGTCACCGAGAGGACCGAGTCGTGACGACACATGTGCCGAACGATGCGCTGGGCGAGCGGTTCGCCGCCGTCCGGCAGGTTGCCGACGCCGTGCTGTTCGAGGGCTATGTGCTCTATCCCTACCGGGCGTCCGCCGCCAAGAACCGGATGCGCTGGCAGTTCGGCGTGCTGGTGCCGCCCACCTGGGGAGCGGACCGCGCCGAGCAGTCCCACCAGCGCACCGAATGCCTCATGGAGCCCCGCTCCGGCGCCCGGCTCCGCGCCGAGCTCCGGTTTCTGCGCGCCCAGCGGCGTACCGTCCAACGCCTGTGCCCGGACGGCGAGTTCGAGACCGTACCGGAACTGGAACTCCCCGACCGGGTGCTGGTCCCATGGGACGAGGGTGCCGAGGAGCGCTGCCCGCTCGACGTGGCGGTCGCCGATCTCGCCGGGGACGGCGTCACCGTCCCGTTGACCTGGCCCGCGGGCGAGGAAACCGAGCCGGTGCACGACGCGGACGGGCAGCTGGTCGGCCGGCTGGTGCGCCGCCGCGAGGAGGTCTGCGGCCGGCTGCGGCTGACGGCGAGCGAGGTCGACGGACCGTACGCGGTGCTGCGGCTGACCGCGACCGTGGAGAACACGAGCGACTGGGCACCGGAGCCGGCGGCCGACCGGGAGGCGGCGCTGCCGCGTTCGCTGGTCGCCGCGCATCTGCTGCTCGGCCTGAGCGGCGGCCGGTTCCTGTCCCTGACCGACCCGCCCGAGTGGGCCAAGGGCGCCGTCGCCGACTGCCGCAACGAGCACACCTGGCCGGTGCTCGCCGGCCCGCCCCGCAGCGACGACGTGGTCCTGTCGTCCCCGATCATCCTGGAGGACCACCCGGCCGTCGCCCCCGAGAGCCCCGGCCCGCTCTACGACGCCCTGGAGATCGACGAGATCCTCACCCTGCGCACGGCGGCCCTCACGGACCAGGAGAAGCGCGAGGCCCGTGGCACCGACCCCCGGGCGGCCGAGGTCATCGACCTCGCCGACACCATCCCGCCGGAGGTGCTGGACCGGCTGCACGGCGCCGTACGGTCACTGCACGAGGCCACCGGACCGGACCCGGCCCGGGAGGCGACCCGCACCGACGCCCCCTGGTGGGACCCCGGCAGCGACCGCTCGGTGGATCCCGAGCGCGACCGGATCATCATCAACGGCCGGTCGGTCGGCTCCGGCAGCCGCGTGCAGCTACGCCCCGGCCGGCGCCGCACCGACGCCCAGGACCTCTTCCTCCACGGGCTCACCGCACAGGTCGAGGCCGTCCTGCACGACGTGGACGGCGGGGTGCACCTCGCGGTGACCGTTGACGGCGACCCGGGCGCCGACATCCGGCGGGAGCAGGGCCGCTTCCTGTACTTCCAGCCCGACGAACTCGCGCCCCTGGAGGACGCGTGAACCGCGACGCGCCCCGCACCACGCCGAGCGGAAGGACACTGATCGCGGGCGTCGGCAACATCTTCCTCGGCGACGACGGCTTCGGCGTCGAGGCCGTCCGCGCGCTCGGCCAACACCCCCTCCCCGAGGGCGTCGAGGTCGTCGACGCCGGCGTGCGCGGCGTCCATCTCGCCTACCAGATGCTGGACGGCTACGAGACGGTGCTGCTGGTCGACGCCTGCGCGCGCGGCGGCGAACCCGGCTCGCTCCACGTCCTCGACGCCACCGACCCCACCGAACGACACGAGCCCGCGACCACCCCCCTCGACGGGCACCACATGACACCGGACACGGTGCTGGCGCTGCTCGACACGCTCAGCGCCGGCACCGGCGGCCGGCGCCCGCAGCGCGTCCTGGTCGTCGGCTGCGAACCGGCGGACACCGCGGAGGGCATCGGGCTCAGCGAGCCGGTCGCCGCCGCCGTCGACGAGGCCGTACGGATCGTGCTGAAGCTGGTCGGCGCGGACCGGCCGGCCCCGGCCACCACCAGTGAGAGGAACACGACACCATGCTGAAGCTGCTCCTCGGCGGCGCGTTCGCCGCCGCCGTCGCGCTCGCCCTGCGCAACCTGCCCGACCTCAAGCGCTATCTGCGGATGCGCACCATGTGACACCGGCCGGCGCGGGCCGCTGCACCGAACGGTGTACGCCACCGCGCCGCCCCGGCGAGGCACCCCGGACGCCCCGGGGCCGCGCCGTCTAATGAAGCCAGCGGCAACCGGTCGTCACACCAGAGAGAGACGGACCGATGCACGAGATGTCCATCGCGCTGGCGGTCGTGGACCAGGTCGAGAGCGCGGACCGGCCGGACGGGGCGACGGCGGTCAGCAGCGTCCGGCTGGAGATCGGCGAACTCGCCGGAGTGGTCCCCGACGCACTCGCCTTCTCGTTCCAACTCGCCTGTGAGGGAACGGTGCTGGCGGGTGCGGAACTCGTCACCGAAGCGGTCGTGGCGCGCGCCCGCTGCATCCCGTGCGCGGAGAGCTGGCCGGTCGGCATGCCGCCGCGACTGAGCTGCCCCGGATGCGGCGGGGCGTCCGTGGAGCTGCTGTCGGGCCGTGAACTGCGGATCACCGCTGTCAGCTGGCACGACGCCCCGGTACCCACACCGACGCACGAGGAGCGCTGAACCCATGTGCCGTGTCATCGACCTCCAGCAGGCGGTGCTCGCCAAGAACGACGCCTGTGCCCACACCCTGCGCGAGGACCTGGCGGCTCGCGGCACCGCGGTCGTCAACCTGCTCTCCAGCCCCGGCAGCGGCAAGACCGCCCTGCTGGAACGGGAGCTGACGCTGGCCCGCAGCCGCCGGGTGCCGGTCGCCGCGCTCACCGCCGACCTGGCCACGGAGAACGACGCCGTCCGGCTGGCCCGCTCCGGAGTGCCCGTCAAACAGGTGCTCACCGACGGGCTGTGCCACCTCGAAGCCGAGATGCTCGGCGGGCACCTGGACGGCTGGCTGCCCGCGGACACCCGGCTGCTGTTCGTCGAGAACGTCGGCAACCTGGTCTGCCCCGCCTCCTACGACCTGGGGGAGACGCTGCGTATCGTGCTGGCGTCGGTGACCGAGGGCGAGGACAAACCGCTGAAGTACCCGACGGCCTTCGGGCTGGCCCACCTGGTGGTGGTCACCAAGACAGACATCGCCCGCGCGGTCGGCTTCGACGAGGCGACGTTCCGCGCCAACGTGGAGCGGGTCAACCCCGGTGTCGAGGTCGTGCTCACCTCGGTGCGCGGCGCCGAGGGCGACGGGGTGCTCCTCGACCGGGCGCTGGCGGCACGGGACGGCGGGCCGGTCCACATCCCGGTCATGACCCGGCAGTCGCACCACGTGCACGACGCCGGTCACCACCATCCGCACCATCACGGCACGGCGGACCGCGTCGGCGACTCCGGAGCCGTGGGGTCGAGCCGCTCATGACCACAGGGCGGCCCGGTGCGGGCGCTGCTCCCCACGTTCCCGCGTCCACCCCCGAGCCTCCGACTCCGGTCGAGCAGCGGGGAGCCCCGCATGCAGGGGCGGCCCCCCGCACCGGAGCGGCTCGCACCGCGCGCCCCGCCGAGGCCGCCGCGACGGCCGCCCGCCGCCGGATCGTCGTGCGCGGCATCGTCCAGGGCGTCGGGTTCCGCCCGTTCGTCCACGGCCTGGCCACCGAAATGGGGCTGACCGGCCATGTCACCAACACCGGCGAGGGCGTGGTCGCCGAGGTCGAGGGCGCGCCCGGCGCGCTGCTCCGCTTCGGCGAGCGGATCCGTGGCGAGGCGCCACCGCTGGCCGTGGTGGAGGCCGTCGAGGGAGAGGACATCGCCGTCGCCGGGGACACCGGCTTCGCCATCCTCCCGTCCCGCAGCGGCGGTCCCGCCCGCACCCTGGTCGCCCCGGACGCCGCCACCTGCGACGCCTGCCTGGCCGAGCTGACCGATCCGGCCGACCGCCGCTATCGGCACCCCTTCCTCACCTGCACGCACTGCGGGCCGCGCTTCACCATCGTCCGCGCCCTGCCCTACGACCGCGCGCAGACGACCATGGGCCGCTTCCCCCTGTGCGAGCGCTGCGCGGCCGAGTACGCCGATCCGGCCGACCGGCGGTTCCACGCCCAGCCGATCGCCTGCCACGACTGCGGCCCCCGGCTCCGGCTGCTGGCCGCCGAACCGGACGATCCCGCCGGGGCGCCGCGCCCGGTGTCCGGGGACCCGGTCGCCGCGACCCGGCGGCTGCTCGCCGACGGCGCGATCGTGGCGGTCAAGGGGCTCGGCGGCTACCACCTGGTCTGCGACGCCGGTGACGACGCCGCCGTCGCGCTGCTGCGGCGGCGCAAGGCCCGCGGCGACAAACCGTTCGCGTTGATGGCCCGTCATATCGCCGATGTGGACGGGCTGGTGGCGGTAGGCGCGGACGAACGGGCGTTGCTCACCGGGCCCGTTCGGCCCATCGTGCTGCTGCGGCGGCTGGACCGGGCGGCACCCGGCGCACCGGCGGTGTCGGACGCCGTCGCGCCCGGCAGCCCCGACCTGGGGGTGATGCTGCCGTACACGCCGCTGCACCACCTGCTGTTCGGGCTGCCGGGCGACCCCCCGGGGCCCCGGCTGCTGGTGATGACGAGCGGGAACGTCGCGGGCGAACCGATCGTCACGGACGACGGTGAGGCGCTGGAGCGACTGGCGCACCTGGCGGACGCCTGGCTCGGCCACGACCGGGCGATCCAGGTCCCGTGCGATGACACGGTGGTCCGGATCAGCGACGGGGAGCCGTTGTACGTCCGGCGCTCGCGTGGCTGTGCGCCGTATCCGATCGCGCTGCCCGTCCCCGTGCGGCCCGCGCTGGCGACCGGCGGCGACCTCAAGAACGTGCTGTGCCTGGGCGAGGGGCGGCGCGCCTGGCTGTCCGCGCACATCGGCGACATGGACGACCTGGCGACCCAGCTGGCGTTCGAGCGCGCCGGAGCGCACCTGGAGGCGATCACCGGAGTGCGCCCGCGGCTGCTCGCCACCGACCGGCACCCCGGCTACCGCACCGGCCAGTGGGCCCGCCGCCACACCGACGGCCGGCCGCTGGTCCGGGTCCAGCACCACCATGCGCATATCGCCGCCGCCATGGCCGAACACGGACTCGACGGCAGCCGCCCGGTGATCGGCGTCGCCTTCGACGGCACCGGCTACGGCGACGACGGCGCGGTCTGGGGCGGTGAGGTGTTGCTCGCCGACTACGCCGGATACCGCCGCTTCGGCCAGCTCGGCTATGTCCCGCTGCCCGGTGGCGACGCCTCCGTACGCCGTCCCTACCGGATGGCGCTGGCGCATCTGCACGCCGCCGGGATCCCCTGGAGCGACGAGCTGCCTCCGGTGGCCGCCTGCCCGCCGGACGAACGGCGGTTGCTGGTACGCCAGTTGGAACGTGATCTCAACTGTGCGCCCACCTCCAGCATGGGCCGCCTCTTCGACGCGGTCTCCTCGCTGGCCGGGATCTGCCACCGCGCCGGATACGAGGCCCAGGCCGCCATCGCGCTGGAGGCCGCCGCGCTGACCGCCGGTGAGGACCACGGACCCGGCTACGCCTTCGCGCTGCGCATCGGGGCCGGGGCCGGCGGTGCCGATCTCGTCGCCGACCCCGCCCCGGTGCTCACCGCCGTCGCCGAGGATGTCCGTGCCGGCACCTGCCGGGCGGTGATCGCGGCCCGCTTCCACACCGCCGTCGCCGAGCTCGTCCGCCGCTGCTGCGCCCTCGCGCGGGAGCGCACCCGCCTGGCGACCGTCGCGCTGACCGGCGGGGTGTTCGCCAACACCCTGCTGGCCGAGACCGCCGCCGGGCTCCTGCGGCAGGACGGCTTCACCGTGCTACGACACCGCCAAGTGCCGCCCAACGACGCTGGGTTGGCGCTCGGTCAGCTGCTGGTCGCGGCCCGGACGCGCGGCTCGTAACCCTTTTCTACCCGCTTGTGTACCCGCACGACGAGGAGGACCCATGTGCCTGGCGGTGCCCGGCAAGGTGATGGAGATCGAGGAACGGGACGGCACCCGGATGGCCACCGTCGACTTCGGCGGCGTGGTCAAGGAGGTGTGCCTGGAGTACGTACCGGATCTGGCGGTGGGTGAGTACGCGATCGTCCATGTGGGCTTCGCGCTCCAGCGGCTGGACGAGGAGTCGGCCCGGAAGACCCTGGCGCTCTTCGAGGAACTCGGCCTGCTCCAGGAGGAGTTCGGCGACCCGTGGGAAGCGGCGGCGGAAGCGGGCCAGGAGGCGCGGCAGTGAAGTACATCGACGAGTTCCAAAACCCGGAGCTGGCCCGGCGGCTGTTCGACGAGATCCGCGCCACGGTGACCCGGCCGTGGGCGTTGATGGAGGTGTGCGGCGGCCAGACGCACACCATCATCCGGCACGGTATCGACCAACTCCTGCCCGATGAGGTCGAGTTGATCCACGGTCCGGGGTGCCCGGTGTGCGTGACGCCGCTGGAGGTCATCGACAAGGCGCTGGAGATCGCCTCCCGCCCGGACGTGATCTTCTGCTCCTTCGGTGACATGCTCCGCGTACCGGGCAGCGACCGCGACCTGTTCCAGGTGCGCGGCGAGGGCGGCGACGTCCGGGTCGTCTACTCCCCGCTCGACGCGCTGAAGATCGCCCAGCAGAACCCGCACCGCGAGGTGGTGTTCTTCGGCATCGGTTTCGAAACCACCGCCCCGCCCAACGCCATGACGGTCTATCAGGCACGGAAGCTGGGCATTCGCAACTTCAGTCTGCTGGTCTCCCACGTCCGCGTGCCGCCCGCGATCGAGGCGATCATGACCTCGCCGCGCTGCCGCGTCCAGGCGTTCCTGGCCGCCGGCCACGTGTGCAGCGTGATGGGCATGGGGGAGTACCCCGAGCTGGCCGAGCGCTTCAAGGTGCCCATCGTGGTCACCGGGTTCGAACCGCTGGACATCCTGGAGGGAATCCGGCGCACCGTCCGCCAGCTGGAGCGCGGCGAGCACACCGTCGACAACGCCTATCCGCGGGCCGTCCGGCCGGAGGGCAACCCGGCGGCGCAGGCCATGCTCGCGGATGTCTTCGAGGTCACCGACCGGGCCTGGCGCGGCATCGGCACCATCCCCGCCAGCGGCTGGCGGCTGTCCGAGCGCTACCGTGACCACGACGCCGAACACCGCTTCGCGGTCGGCGGCATCACCACCCGCGAGCCCGCCGCCTGTCGCAGCGGCGAAGTGCTGCAAGGGCTGATCAAGCCGAACGAGTGCCCGTCGTTCGGCACCACCTGCACCCCGCGCACCCCGCTCGGCGCGACCATGGTCTCCAGCGAGGGCGCCTGCGCCGCCTACTACCTCTACCGCCGACTCGGCGTCACGCCCACCCCGCTGGAGGCGAGCCCCGTTGTCTGACACCACCTCCCAGAGCCCCCGCGACCTGCCCACCGTCGACATCTCCGGCTGGACCTGCCCGACCCCGCTACGCGAGACCCCCCGCGTCGTCATGGGGCACGGCGGGGGCGGTGCGCTCTCCGCCGAACTCGTCCAGCAGATCTTCGTCCCCGCCTTCGGCGGTGAACTCCTCGCCCAGCTCGGCGACTCCGCGGTGTTCTCCCTGGGCGGTCTGCGGCTCGCCTTCTCCACCGACTCCTATGTCGTCCGGCCGCTGTTCTTCCCCGGCGGCAGCATCGGCGACCTGGCCGTCAACGGCACCGTCAACGACCTCGCGATGAGCGGCGCCCGGGCCGCCTACCTCTCCTGCGGGTTCATCCTGGAGGAGGGCGTCGAGATGCCGGTGGTCGCCGGGGTCGCCGACGCCATGGGCGCCGCCGCGCGGGCCGCCGGGGTGGAGGTGGCGACCGGTGACACCAAGGTCGTCGAGGCCGGCCACGGCGACGGGGTCTATCTGAACACCGCGGGCATCGGGCTGATCCCGCCGGGCGTCGATCTGCGTCCGCAGCGGGTGGTCCCCGGCGACGTGGTGATCGTCAGCGGCGACCTCGGCGTCCACGGCGTGGCCATCATGAGCGTCCGCGAGGGCCTGGAGTTCGGCGTGGAGATCGAGAGCGACTGCGCCGCGCTCGGCGGCCTCGTCCAGACCATGCTCGCCGTCACCCCCGATCTGCACGTGTTGCGCGACCCCACCCGCGGCGGACTGGCGGCCGCGCTCAACGAGATCGCCACCGCCTCCGCGACCGGCGTCGTCATCAACGAGCGCGCCATCCCCGTCCCGCCCGCCGTCGCCAACGCCTGCGCCATCCTCGGCCTCGACCCGATGTACGTCGCCAACGAGGGCAAGCTGGTGGCCTTCGTCCCCCGCGAGCACGCCGACGCCGTGCTGGACGCGATGCGCGCGCACCCCCTGGGCGCCGGGGCCGCCGTGATCGGCGAGGCGGTCGCGGCACACCCCGGGATGGTGGTGGCCCGTACCCCGCTGGGCGGTACGCGCGTGGTCGACCTGCCACTGGGGGAGCAGCTGCCGCGGATCTGCTGACCGCGGAGCGGAGTTCGGCCGCTGACCTCTGCGCCCACGGCGGCTACCGTGTCGGGCCATGGGGCGCCCGACGATCGCGATGCACCATGTGCGGGCCGCGCTGGGCGGGGCGCGGCGGCTCGGCATCGACACCGTGCCGCTGCTCCAGAGCGCGCGGATCCCGCCGCTGCTGCTCGGCGACGACCGGGCCCGGGTCACCGGGGAGCAGTTCGCCCTCCTGATCCGGGCCCTGCACCGCGCCACCGACGACGAGTTCCTCGGCCTGGGCCCGGTTCCCAGCCGCCGCGGCACCTTCGCGATGATGTGCCATGCCTGCCTGGGCTGCCCGGACCTGGGGTCCGCCCTGGAGCGGGCCGCGCGCTTCTACGCGCTGTTCCCCGGCGGCCCGGTGATGTCCGTCGACGGGGGCGCCGCCTCCGGCACCGCCGTCTTCTCCGTACGCAGCGATCTGCGCCCGTACGACGACGCCGACTTCCTCGCCGAATGCGTACTGATCATCTTCCACCGGCTCTCCAGCTGGCTGATCGGGCGCCGCATCCCGCTGCGCTGGGCCCGGTTCGCGCATCCGGCGCCCGGCCACGCCGGCGAGTACGTCCTGCTCTTCGGCTGCCCGGTCCGCTTCGGTGCCGAGCACACCGCGGCCGGCTGGGACGCGCACTGGCTGGCCGCGCCCGTGGTGCGCGACGAGACCGCGCTGACCGCGATGCTGCGACAGGCGCCGGCGGATCTGCTGGCCCGGCGGGAGTACGGCACCACCGTCGCCGAGCAGGTGCGGCGCACCCTCGCCCGGGCGCTGCGGGCTCCGGCGCCCGCGCGGCTCCCGGAGGCCGCGGACGTCGCGGCCCGGCTCGCGGTCAGCCCGGCGACCCTGCGGCGCCGGCTCCAGGCCGAGGGCACCTCCTACCAGCGGCTCAAGGACGCGGTACGCCGGGACGCGGCGATCACCGCGCTGACCGCCGGGCGGGAGCCGATCGCCGAACTCGCGGCGCGGATCGGCTTCTCCGAGGACACCGCCTTCCACCGCGCCTTCCGCCGCTGGACGGGTACCACACCGGGCGCCTACCGGCTGCGGGGCGACGGCGCCGACCCTGACGGGCGCCCGCCGCCTGCCCCGCACGGCCAGCAAAGCTGAGCGTCCCGGTCAGCCCCCTCCTTACCCGCGAGTCACTACGGTCAGCCCAACGACCCCAGCCCTCAGGTCAGTTGGGAGAGCCGTATGCACCTTCGCTCCGCGTTACCGACCACCGCCGCCGCCCTGGCCCTGCTGCTCGGCCTCTCCGGCGAGGGCGCCGCGACGGCGCAGCAGCCCGCGCTCGGGGACGGCCGCCCCGGCGACATCGTGACCGCCACCCCGACCTCCTTCCACCCGCTGCCCGGCCAGCCCACCGGGACCCGCGCCTGGCACCTCACCTACCGCTCCACCACCGCCAAGGGCACCCCCAACACCGTCTCCGGAACCGTCATCGTCCCCGACGACGGCAAGCAGGGCCCGCGCCCGCTCGTCACGTACGCCGTCGGTACCGTCGGCCTCGCCGACTCCTGCGCCCCCTCGGCCGGCTTCCCCAAGGGCACCACCATGGAGGCCAACCTCATCCAGCAGCTCACCCGCCGCGGCTGGGCGGTCGCGGTCACCGACTACGAGGGCCTGGGCACCCCCGGCGACCACACCTACACCGTGGGGCGAGCCGAGGGCCAGGCGGTCCTGGACATGGCCCGGGCCGCCGAACGGCTCCCCGGGGCGGGCGCAGCCGGGGTCACCGGGGACTCCCCGGTCGGCATCATGGGCTACTCCCAGGGCGGCCAGGCCAGCAGCTGGGCCGCCGAACTGCACCGTTCCTACGCGCCCGAGCTCAAGGTCAAGGGCACCGCGACCGGCGGCGTACCGGCCGATCTGCTCAAGGTCGCGGACGCCGACAACGGCACCATCGGCGCCGGGCTGATCCTGATGGCCGCCATCGGCCAGAACGCCGCCTTCCCGGAACTGCACCTGGACCGCTACCTCAACGACCGGGGACGGCACTACGTCGACTTCCTGCGCGACAACTGCGTCGTCGCCGACGTCGCCGCCGGCCTCTTCAAGCGGATCTCCGACGTGACCGTCAAGAACCCGCTGTACGAGCCGGACTGGCAGGCGCGGCTGCGGGAATCCGCCCTCGGCACGCGCACGCCGGACGCGCCGGTGTACCTCTACCACGGGACCGCCGACGAACTGATCCCGTACGCCGTCGGCAGGCGGCTGCGGGCCGACTGGTGCGCCAAGGGCGCCCGGGTGCAGTGGAGTTCGATCCCCCTGGGCGAGCATGTGGCCGGCGCGATCGTGGGCTCCGTACCGGCCGCCGACTGGCTCGCCGACCGCTTCGCGGGCAGGCCGGCGGCCGACAACTGCGGCTGACCGGCACCGCCGCAGCCCGGACAACGCGCGCCCCGGGGCGCCTCGTGAGCCGAGGCGCCCCGGGGCGTCTTCGCGGGGCGCGCGCCGTCTGCCGCCTCAGTTGCCGCGGGGCCGGGTGTCCCGCATCAGCTGGGATCCGAACCAGTCGTCCCGGTCCCGTACGCCGGGCAGCACGAAGAAGTAGCCGCCGCCGAACGGGGTGATGAACCGGGACAGCGGCTCGTGCCGCAGCCGCCGCTGCACGGTGGCGAACTGCCGCTCCAGATTCTGCTGGTAGCCGACGAAGACCAGTCCCAGGTTCATCTCGCCGCGCTGGTCGAACCCCGTGCTGTAGTTGTAACTCCGCCGCAGGAAACGGGAGTCGTCGGTGCCGCGCGTGCGCGGATTGGCCAGCCGGATGTGGGAGTCGAGCGGGATCTTCCTGCCGTCCCGGTCCTCGTCGTAGTCCGGCGCGTCGTTCTCGCGCACGCCGTCCAGCGGAGCGCCGCTCGCCTTGCGCCGCCCGAAGATCCGCTCCTGGTGGGACACCGGCACCCGCTCCCAGGACTCCGTGTGGAAGCGGATCAGCCGCAGCGCCTGGTAGCTGCCGCCCACGGCCCACTCCGGCTCACCGCACCGCGGCGTCACCCAGAGCAGCCGGTCCACCTCATCCGCCGAGTACGTGTCCGGATTGACGATCCCGTCCTTGAAGCCGAGGAAGTTCCGCGGTGAACCCGACGGCCGCGACGGGTTCATGAACGCGTCCATTCGCCAGCGAGGCCGCAGCATCCCCTCCGTCTCCCGGGCCAGGTCGCGCAGTACGTGCACGACGGCGTCCGGGTGCTCCGCGCAGATCTGCAGCGACAGGTCGCCGTGGCAGCGCGCCGGGTCCAGCCGGTCGTCGGGGAACGCCGGCATCGCCTTCAGGTGCCGCGGCTTGTGCCCGGCGAGCCCGAACCGGTCGTCGAACAGCGACGCCCCCACGCCGACGGTGAGGGACAGCGAGTCCGGCGTGGACCGCTCCGACGCCACCTTCTCGTCCGCCGGCTTCACCCCGGCCGCCAGCACCCGGCACCGTTCGGTGAGCCGCCGCAACAGCTTCGTCAGGGCCGCTCGGTCCTGCCCCAGGAAGTCGTAGGCGACGAAACCGGCGAACAACTGCTGCGGTGTCACGATCCCGGCCTGCGCCCAGCCGTGGAACGGCACCCGGTCCGGCGGCAGCCGCCGGCCGTCGTCCGACCTGCCGTACGGGGCCGGCGCCGCCTCCTGTGCCGACCGGCCGGCCGGCACCGCCGCGGCCCCGCCGGCCAGCCCCACCGAGGCCGCCGTCCCCGCGAACCCCGCCGCACATCTGAGGAAGTCCCGGCGCCCGTCGTCCCGCGCCGGGCCCCGCTCTTCGCCGGTCCGCTCACGTCTCATCGTCCCGCCCTCTCCACTTCGTCATCCGCTGCCGGTGTACGTGCCCGTACCTGCGCGCGATCCTGACCGCCCGCCGCGCGCGTCCCGCGCTCAACACGGCCGGGCCCGGCGGAATCACGCCTGGGGAGTTGTCCGGCCGCCCGAACAGCGCACACCGGGCCCGCTCCCGCGCGACACGGCCAGCCGCTGCTCCTAGCGTCGGCCGTGTGACCCGCCCGACCGATGACCCGTCAGAGATCCGGTTCCGGATCGTCCGGGGCCACGCCGAGCCCGAGGAACTCGCCGCACTGACCGTCATCCTGTGCGCCCGGTTCGCGGGCGCCCGGTCCGTGTCGCACGAGGTCCCCGACGACGGGCTCACCGCGCTCCGGCTGCGCGACCACAGCGCCCGGTTGGCCTGCTGGGCGGGGTGCTGGACCTGCGGCTGACCCGGGTCCGGTCCGGACCACCGGCTGGTGACCGGCCGCGCGCGTCCCGGCGGCCCCCGGGACGTACCGTGCCGCGAGTCCGGCCGCGGCCAGGAACCCGGCCGCGCCGGCGGACACCGCGGTGTGCAGCCCCGGGACGAGCCCGGCGGCGGTCAGCGTCCCGAAGACGGCGACACCGAGGACGCTGCCCAGTTGGCGGGCGGCGTTGAAGACCGCCGCGGCGGCGCCGCTCCGCTCGCCGGGCGCGGCCTCCATCACGGCCGCGGTGGACGCCGGCATGGTCAGCGCGGTACCGAACCCGGCCGCCGCCATCGGAGCCACCAGCGCGGGATACGGCGTGTCGGGGGCCGCGCACAGCCAGCCGGCCAGGCCCGCCGCGCCGATCGCCAGGCCCGCCACCATCGGGGGCCGCGGACCCGTCCGGGCCGCCAGGCGCCCGCCCAGCGCGGAGCCGGCGGCCAACGGCACGACGGCCGGCAGCAGCGCGATGCCGGTGCGCAGCGCGCTGTAGTGGTGGACCTGCTGGAAGTACAGCGGGGCCAGGAACAGCAGCCCGTAGAAACCGGTGTTGAGCAGCACGCCGATGACGGCGGAGGCGGAGAAGGCCCGGTTGCGGAAGAGGGCCGGCGGCAGCATGGGAGCCGCCGAGCGCCGCTCCAGGAACAGGAAGGCTGCCGCCCCGAGGACCGTGACGGCGAACGCGCCGAGCACGGCGGGGTGGGTCCAGCCCAGAGGGCCGGCCTCGATGCAGCCGGTGGCCAGCGCCGCCACGCTCACCGTCGCGGCGGTCTGCGCCGGGACGTCCAGACCGGTCCGGGCCCGGGAGGCGGGGGAGCGGGGTACGCACCGCAGCGTCAGCAGCAGCGCGGCGAGCCCCACGGGCAGGTTGACGAAGAACACCGAGCGCCAGCCGAGCGCAGTGACCAGCACCCCGCCGAGCACCGGCCCGGCCCCGGCGCCGAGACCGGCGACCATGCCCCAGAGGCCGAAGGCACGGGCGCGGGACGCCGGGTCGGGACACGCCGCCCGCAGCAGCGCGAGCGAGGCGGGCACCAGCAGCGCGGCACCGACCCCCTGCACCAGCCGGGTCACGACCAGCACCGCGACCGAGGGCGCGAGGGCGCACCCGGCCGAGGCGAGCGTGAACACCGCGAGCCCGGCGAGGAACACCGTCCGGGCGCCGAGCCGGTCCCCGAGCCCGCCGCAGAAGAGCAGCAGCCCGGCGAAGACCAGGGTGTAGCCGTCCACCGCCCACTGGAGCCCGGTCACCCCGGCGTGCAGCGCGCCGCCGAGTTCCGGCAGCGCCACCGTGACGACGGTGACGTCCAGGATGACCATGAAGTAGCCCAGGCAGACGGCCACCAGAGGCAGCGGGGACATCGGGCGGATGGCCGGAGGGGTGCGCAGAGGCGTGGAGAGTGTCGGCATGCGGTCAGTGTCCTGGCGGAATACTGCGGTCCCCGACGAAACGTTCTGCCCCTCGGGGCGCGCTCCCCGGGCGAGGCGCCGTGCCGTACGGCCGCCGTACGGGGTGCACCGCGGCGCGAGGTCGTTTCGCCATTCGCCGAATCATCTCGGGCGTACCGTCGCACCATGGATGCCCGGAACGAGACCGAACGCGCCACCGAGGCCGATATCGCGCAGGTGGCGGCGGCCATCGGCGACCCGTCCCGCGCCAAGGTGCTGATGGCCCTCGCCGGGGGCGGTGCGCTGCCCGCCAGCGCGCTGGCCGCCGAGGCGGGGGTGGGCAACTCCACCATCAGCGGCCATCTGGCCAGGCTCCGCGACGCCCGGCTGCTGACCGTCGAACTCGACGGGCGGCACCGCTACTACCGACTCGCCACCACCGACGTCGCCCGCGCCCTGGAGCAGCTCGCCCTGATCGCCCGCCCGCTCCCGGTGCGCTCCCTGAACGCCGACACCCGGGCCCGGGCCCTGCTGCGCGCCCGGCTCTGCTACGACCACCTGGCGGGCCGCCTCGGCGTCGCCCTGATGAGTGCGCTGCTGGCGGGCGGCGTCCTCCAGGAGGAGCGGACGGGCGCGGACACTGAGTGCGTCGGGTACGTACTGACCCCGCCCGGCCGCCGCGAACTGACCGCGTTCGGCGTCGACTTGGACCGGTTGCCGCGCCGCCGCGCCGCGATCCGCTACTGCGTGGACTGGGCCGAACAGCGCCACCACCTGGCGGGTGCCCTCGGCGCCGCGGTCACCGCCCGGATGTTCGCCCTGAACTGGCTGCGCCACGGCACCTACCGGCGGGTCGTCCGGCTCACCGACGCCGGGCGCGACGGCTTCGCGGCGACCTTCGGCGTCCCGCCCGACCGGCTCGGCTAGGGTCCCCGGCTCCTGTCCGGTCCCTTCCTCGCCAACTCCGGCCCCCTGTTCGCCGTCCCCGGCCGCACCCCTGTCGCGAACACGTCGAGTAGGGTCCTGACCAGCCGGAACAGTGAGTCGAGGAGGCCGTGTTCGTGACGGATCGTCAAATGTCGGAGGGATCCGGCGGGAGCGGCGCACCGGACGTGCGGATGCAGGAGCGCCGGCTGCACCGCGACCTGGGGTTCTGGGGGCTGACCGGGATCGGCTTCTCCAACATCGTCGGCTCCGGCTGGCTGTTCGCCGCCCTGTACGCCGCGCAGACCGCCGGACCCGCCGCCCTGCTGTCGTGGGTGGCGGCCGGCCTGCTGTGCGGGCTGGTCGCGCTGGTGATGATCGAGCTGGGCGCGTCCCGGCCGGAGGGCGGCGGTACGGTCCGCTGGCCGCTGTACGCCAGCGGCCGGCTGGTCGGCACCCTCGTCGGCTGGTCGGTGCTGCTGTCGGTCGGCGGTACCGCCGCCGAGATCAGCGCGATCATGCAGTACACCGCGCACTACCTGCCGGGCCTGTACAACGGGCACACCCTCACCGCCTCCGGGCTGGCCCTGGCCGCCGGTCTCAGCGTGCTGCTGACCGCGCTGAACTGGTTCGCGGTGCGGATGTTCGCCCGGCTGAACAACCTGGTCTCGGTGTTCAAGATCGCCGTCCCGGTCCTCACCGTGCTCGCCCTGATCGCCTCCGGCTGGCACTCCGGGCGCCTCACGGACCACGGCGGCTTCGCCCCGTACGGCTATGTCGCCTGCCTGACCGCGCTGGCCGGCGGCGGCATCGTCTACTCGGTCAACGGCTTCCAGGCCCCGCTGGACTTCTCCGGCGAGACCCGCAACCCCCGCCGCACCATCCCGTGGGCCGTCCTCACCGGCATCGGCCTGGCCGTCCTGATGTACCTGGCGCTGCAACTGGCCTTCCTGTTCACCGTGCCCGAGAACCTGCTCGGCGGCGGCTGGAAGGGCGTCTCCTTCGACTCGCCCTTCGGGCAGCTGGCACTGATCCTCAACCTGCACTGGCTGTCCAGCCTGCTCTACGCCGACGCGGTGCTCTCGCCCGGCGGTTCGGCGTACGTGGGGGTGGCGATCGACGCCCGGCACACCTACGCGCTGGCCAAGAACGGCACGATTCCCCGCTACTTCATGAAGGTCGACGAGCGCTTCGGCGTGCCCCGCCGGGCGTTGGCGATCAACCTGGTCGTCATCGTGCTGTTCCTGCTGCCGTTCGGCGGCTGGCAGGACATCGTGAGCGTGATGGGCGACATGTACCTGCTGATCTACGCCGCCTCCGCGGTCGCCGTCGCGGTCTTCCGCGCCGAGCCGGGCGGCGGCACGGCCGGGTGGGTGCCGGGCCTGCGCTGGATCGCGCCGGTCAGCTTCGTGGTGGCCAGCGAGTTCGTCTACTGGTCCGGCTGGCACGATCTGCGGCTGGCGCTGCCGCTGGTGCTCGCCGGACTGCTGGTCTTCCTGCTGATGTGGCGGCCCGGCGCGCGGGCCGCGGAGAGCGACGGCGCCGGGCCGCGCCGCCCGCTGGGCGCCGAACTGCGCACCGGCGCCTGGCTGGTGGTCTATCTCCTCGCCCTGACGCTGCTGTCCTGGCTGGGCACCTTCAAGGGCTCTGGACGGCTGCCGGCCCCGTACGACTCGCTCACCGTGGCCGCCGTCGCGCTGGCCGTCTTCTTCTGGGCCGTACGGTCGGGCGTCGGCCAGCTGACGGCGTCCCGGCCGGCGGCCGCCGCATGACGGTCGCGGCGCCCCAGGTCGTGAAGCGGATACCGGACCCCCGAAATATGATGAAGCCATGCTTCGGCGTCGTCCCCCGCGGTCGGCGAGCGCCGACGATCTGCTGACCACGCTCGGGCGGCTGACCGCCCAGGCGCGGGAAGGCGCGGAACTCCAGCGGGCCCGGGTCGAGCTCGCCGAGGCGCTGCAGCGCGAGATGCTGCCGGGCGCGCTGCCCGAGCTCCCCGGGCTGCGCACCGCCGCCACCTACGCCCCCGCCCGGCACGGCCTGGCCATCGGGGGCGACTGGTACGACGGCTTCCGGCTGCCGGACGGCTCGCTGGCGTTCTCGGTGGGCGATGTGCAGGGCCACGACGTCGAGGCGGCGGCCTTCATGGGCCAGATCCGGATCGGGCTGCGCGCCGTCGCCGCGCACGCCGCCGACCCCGGCGAGGTGCTCAGCCGGGCCAACGACCTGCTGCTCTCCGTGGACTGCGAACTCTTCGCCACCTGCACCTTCGTCCGCTTCGACCCGGTCCGCTGGGAACTGACCAGCGCCCGCGCCGGCCACGTCCCCGGCATCTGGGCCACCACCGACGACCGCCACGGCGTGACCGACGACCCCGGCGGCATCCCGCTGGGCATCCTGCCGGGGGAGCGGTACCCGGTCACCCGACGGCGGCTGACCACGGCGGGTACCTTCGTCCTGCTCACCGACGGGGTCGTCGAGGGGCCCTGCTTCCCCATCGAGGCCGGACTGGCGCAGGTGACCCGGCTGGTCAGCGCCAGGGCCGGGGACCATCCCGCCGACGTCGCCGACGCGGTGATGTGCGTCGCCGAGCTGACCGGGCACACCGACGACGCCGCGGTCATCGTGCTGTGCTTCGACGGCGCGGACGGCAGGGCCGGGTGAAGCACACGCCGGGGGCGCGTGTCGCGGCCGGCGCCCGCCCACCGGCGTTGTCTGATGGCAGACGTGGTACGCACCGGGGAACTCCGTCGGCCGGCAGCGGCAGCCCTGGCGAACCTCGTACTCGCCGGCGTCTACTGGGCGTCCGCGAAGGTCGGCCTGCTGGAGCAGGTCGTGGTCGCGGGTGCGGTGGTCACGCCCCTGTGGCCGCCCACCGGCATCGCGCTGAGCTGCCTGCTCCTGCTGGGCCTGTGGATGTGGCCGGGCATCGCCCTCGGCACCCTCCTGGTCATCTCCACACTCACCAGGCTGGACCTCGCCGGCATCGGCGTGGTGGCCGGCAACACCCTCGCCCCGGTCTGCGCCTGCCTGATGCTGCGGCGGGTCGGCTTCCGCCCCGAACTGGACCGGCTGCGCGACGGCGTCGCCCTGGTGTCCCTCGGCGCTTTCGCCGCGATGGTGATCAGCGCGACGCTGGGCAGCGGCACCCAGGTGCTCACCGGGGCACTGCCGCCCGGCGACTTCTGGCGTGCCTGGTCGGCCTGGTGGGTGGGCGACGCCATGGGCGTCCTGGTCGTCGCGCCGCTGCTGCTCGCCTTCCGCAACGTCCGGCCGCCCCGGAACGTCCCCCTCTACCGCTGGGCCGAGGCGGCGGCGCTGCTGGCCGGCACGGTCGTGGTCTCACTGCTGACGACCCGCAGCTCGATGTCCCTGCTCTTCCTGGTCTTCCCGGTGATCGTGTGGGCGGCACTGCGGTTCCAGCTGGTGGGAGCGGCGCCCTGCGTACTGGTGATGTCGGTCTTCGCGATCAACGCAGCGACCGGCCGCAGCGGACCGTTCACCGGGCACAGCCTCCTGGAGTCGATGGTCAACCTCCAGGCCCTCAACGCCTCCGCCGCGCTCACCGCGCTGCTGCTGTCGGCGATCGTCACCGAGCAGAGCACCATCCGACGGAAGATCGAGCAGGCGTGCACGGAACTGGCCGAGGTCGTCGACCGGCTCGCACCGGGGGAGAGCCGGCGCCGGTGGCCGCCCGACGGCGAGCCGGGGTGAGCGGGTGACCGGCGTGGCTCAGCCGCCCAGCAGCTCCCCCAGGTCGTAGCCCACCGGCTCCTCCAGCTGCGCGTAGGTGCAGCTCTGCGGCGTACGGTCGGGCCGCCAGTGCCGGAACCGGGCGGTGTGCCGGAAGCGGCTGCCCTCCATGTGGTCGTAGGCCACCTCGCACACCAGCTCCGGGCGCAGCGGCACCCACGACAGGTCCTTGCCGCCGCTCCACCGGCTCGGCCCTCCGGGCATCCGCCGGGACGTGTGCGCCGCCTCGTCGGCCCAGTCGCCCCAGGGGTGGCCGGACGCGTCGGCCATCCGCAGCGGCGCCAGCTCCTCGACGAGCCGGCGCCGCTCGGCCATGGGGAACGCGGCGCACACCCCGACGTGCTGGAGGTCCCCCGCGTCGTCGTGCAGCCCCAGCAGCAGCGAGCCGACCACCGGCCCGCTCTTGTGCAGCCGGTAGCCAGCCACGACGCAGTCCGCGGTCCGGGCGTGCTTGATCTTGAACATCGCGCGGTCGCCCGGCCGGTACGGCAGGTCCAGCGGCTTGGCGACCACCCCGTCCAGCCCCGCGCCCTCGAACTGCGCGAACCACCGGGCCGCCAGTTCCCGGTCGAGGGTCGCCGGCGCGGTGTGCACCGGCGGCCGGGCCGGCCGCAGCGCCTCGACCAGGGCCTCGCGGCGGGCCGTCTGCGGCTCGTCCAGCAGCGTGGTGGAGCCGAGCGCCAGCAGATCGAAGGCGACGAGCGAGGCGGGCGTGCGCGCGGCGAGCGTACGGACCCGGGAGGCCGCCGGGTGGATGCGCTCCAGCAGCTCCTCGAAGTGCAGCCGGCCGTCATGGGCGATGACGATCTCGCCGTCCAGCACACAGCGCGGCGGCAGCTCCTCCCGTACGGCGTGGATCACCTCGGGGAAGTAACGGCTGAGCGACTTCGTCGTCCGGCTGGCGATCTCCACCTCGTCGCCGTCGCGGAAGACGATGACCCGGAACCCGTCCCATTTCGCCTCGTACTGCATGCCGGTGGGGATCTCCGCCACCGACTTCGCGAGCATCGGGGAGACCGGGGGCATCACGGGCAGGTCCATGCTCCCGATCCTGAGGGCAGAGCGCCGCCCACGCCCGCCGGGGACCGCCGGGCGCCCCGCCGCCCGGCGCGCGGCACTCCCGCACGGAACCTAGCGTGGAGGCATGGCCGGAGCCCGAGCTGTGGAGCTGGACGTCGCGGGGCGCACCGTACGGGTGTCGAACCCCGACAAGATCTACTACCCGGAACGCGGCTTCACGAAGTGGGACGTGGTCCAGTACTACCTCGCGGTCGCGGACGGGGTGCTGCGCGGTCTGCGCGACCGGCCCACCACCATGCAGCGGTTCCCCGACGGCGTCGCGGGCGAGTTCTTCTACCAGAAACGGGCGCCCAAGGGGCTGCCGGAATGGCTGCCCACCGCCCGGATCACCTTCCCCAGCGGGCGGTTCGCCGACGAGATGTGCCCCACCGAACCGGCGGCCGTGCTGTGGGCCGCCAACCTGGGCTGTCTGACCTTCCACCCCTGGCCGGTCCGCCGCGGCGACACCGAGCACCCCGACGAGCTGCGCATCGACCTCGACCCGCAGCCCGGCACAGGTTTCGCCGACGCGGTCGAGGTCGCCCACGAGCTGCGCGAACTGCTGGCTGCCCATGGCCTGCGCGGCTGGCCGAAGACCTCCGGCGGCCGCGGTGTGCACGTGTACGTGCCGATCCGCCCCGAGTGGACGTTCACCGAGGTCAGACGGGCGGCGATCGCCGTGGCGCGGGCGCTGGAGCGGCGGCTGCCGCGGCTGGTGACCGCCGCCTGGTGGAAGGAGGAGCGCGGCGAGAAGGTCTTCGTGGACTACAACCAGATGGCGCGCGACCGCACCATCGCCTCGCCCTACTCGCTGCGCGCCCGCCCCCGGGCGACCGTCTCCACGCCGCTGCGCTGGAACGAGCTGCCCGACGCCGCGCCCGAGGACTTCGACCTGCGCACTGTCCCGCCCCGCTTCGCGGAACTCGGCGATGTGCACGCGGACATGACGGAGCACGCCTACGGCCTGGAATCCCTCCTGGAGCTGGCCGACCGGCACGCCGCCGACGAAGGGCTGGGCGATCTGCCGTACCCGCCCGACCACCCGAAGATGCCCGGCGAACCGGCCAGGGTCCAGCCGAGCCGCGCCCGCAGGCAGTAGGACGCCGGACGGCGTCCGGGTAGCCGCGCGGTGGGCCCGGATCCGTGCCGCGACCGGAGCAATTCCGAGGGCCGTTGGAGTGGACGGCCGCCGTGCCTGCGAGGACGGTGGCACCGCGCGGTACGCATCACTTGTCCTATTTCCTGCCAAACAGGAGAAACGCATGCGTAAGTTCATAGGGCGTACCGTCGCCGCCGTGGCGCTTGCCGCGGCCACCGTCGTCCCCTCCGCCGGTATGGTCCAGGCTGCCCCTCGGAGCCAGACCGTCGCGGTGAGCGGTGATCACGACCGTGGGCACCACGGCCGTCACTTCCGCCACCACCGGCGCAACGAGGACTGCGACTTTTTCGGCTTCGGTCGCTTCGGCCACGAGGGCCGTGAGGGCCGTGAGGGGCGCCATCACCGTAAGGGCCACCATGGACGTGAGTTCCGCGAGGGGTGCGAGGAGCACCACTTCGGCCTCCTCGGCTGGCTTCTTCACGGTCTGCTCGGCTGGCTCTGACCGGCAGGAACCAGG
>NZ_JBNHIN010000037.1:16152-44065 GCF_050054615.1 Streptomyces sp. YGL11-2 | reverse complement strand
CCCCCCCCCCCCCCCCCCCCCCCCCCCCCCCCCCCCCCCCCCCCCCCCCCCCCCCCCCCCCCCCCCCCCCCCCCCCACTGCCGGTCCGGTGCCCCGGGACCGGCGGGCCGGGATCAGCCCGCGTCGCCCGACTCCTCGGCGCGACGCCGGAGTTCCTTCTTGTCCGGCTTGCCCGCGTCGGTCAGCGGCAGCGCGTCCGCGAAGGCGATCCGCGCCGGCTCGTACATCGTGCCGCGGACCTTGCGCACCATCGCGCGCAGCTGCTCCGCGTCGACGTCGCCGTCGGGGGTCCGCACGACCGTCGCGTACACCCGCTCCATCCGGTCCGCGTCGCGGACGCCGTAGACGGCGCTCTGGAGTACCTGCGGGTGCGAGTTCAGCAGGTCCTCCAGCTCGGTGGTGTACACATGGCCGCCGACCACGACGATCATGTCCTTGAGCCGGTCGACGATGGTCAAGTAGCCCTCGTCGTCCAGGAATCCGACGTCGCCGGTGTGCAGCCAGCCGTCCCGCAGCACCTCGGCGGTCAACTCGGGCTGCTTCCAGTAGCCCTGCATGATCATGGTGGAGCGGACACAGACCTCGCCGTGCTCGCCGGACGGCAGATCGCGCCCGGACTCGTCACGGATCGCCACCTCGACGTCGGGCAGCACCTTGCCGGCCGAACGCAGCCGGTCGGGGCGGTCCGGGTCGTGGTCCTCGGGCAGCAGCACGCTGATGCCGCCGGCCTCGTTCTGGCCGTAGCCCTGCACCAGCACCTGCCCGAACGCCCGTACCGCGTCGGCGAGCCGGGCCGGGGACGCCTGGCAGCCGCCGTAGGTGACCATGCGGAGGCTGGAGGTGTCGGTGTGCGGGCGGTCGGGGTGGTCCATCAGCTGGTAGAGCAGCGGCGGCAGCAGGAACAGGGCGGTGATCCGCTCGCGCTCGATGGCCGCGAGCGCCTCCTTGGCGTCGAAGTCGTCGTGCAGGACGACGGTGCCGCCGGACTGGAGGACGGTGTCGGCCATGTAGCCGGCCGCGTGGGCGAGGGTGGTGCAGACCAGCTGCCGGTGCCGCACGCCCTCGAACTCCGGCAGCACCCCGGTGAACCACCGCACCTGCTCGAAGGTGGTGCAGATGCCCTTGGGGTGGCCGGTGGTGCCGCCGGTGTGGCGGATGGTGCAGATGTCCTCGGGCCGGGCGAGCGAGGCGAACGGCTCGTCGCTCTCCGCGGCGGCCAGCTCCAGCAGGTCGGCGCCGACCTTGGTCGGACCGAGCACGAGGACGTCCGGTATGGGCGCCAACTCGACCAGTTCCGCGGCCCGTTCGGCCAGCCGCGGATCGACGATCAGGGCGCGGGTCTCGACGTCGCGGACGATCGCGGCCTGGGAGTCGGCGGAGAGCTTGTTGTAGAGGTGGTTGACCCGGGCGCCGATGAGGTTGGCGGCGTAGCGGGCGGCGATGGTCTCCGGCAGGTTGCCGCTCAGCAGGGTGATGGTCGCGCCGGGTTCGATCCCCTGGGTGCGCAGGGCGCGGGCCATCTTGAGGACCAGGGTGCGGAACTCGCCGGCGGTGACCCGGCGGCCTTGGTGGACCAGGGCTTCGCGCCCCGGGTCGAGGCTAAGTGCATCGAGATTCTCCTCCACGTACGTACGGAACTGCTGGTCGGATATGGGCATCGACGACTTCCTCCTGACCCCGGCGGCGTATGGGGGTACGCCGGTGGTGCGACATTCCATTATTGGTTGCCCCTAGCAACTAATGTCAGGGTAGTCCCAAGAGATCCACATCTCCAAGTCGGGAGGCCAGGCGCGGGCGTTGTGCCGTCACGGGAGGCCGGACCAATATCGCCAACGAGGTCGCCGACCTGGCGGAGGGCGACGCATAATGCTCCATCCGGTACGGGCCCACCCCTTATGGATCTCGCTCGCCATGTGCGTGGGGGCGCGGCCGTCCTGTGTGGAGGGATGATGGAGGGCAGCGGCAGCACGGCGAGAGTCGGCCGGTGCACGGAGCGCCACGGCTGTCGGTCCCCGGAGACCGGCGGAAGGAGTGCCTGGATGGGTGCGACCGACGCGTTCCCCGAGAGCGCCGTCCCGGTCGGAGCCGGACCGTCGCAGCCCGGCGGGCTGCTCGACGTCCTGGGCGTGGCTGCCGTGATGCTGGACGCGAAGGGCCGGATCACGCTGTGGAGCCCCCAGGCCGAGGAGCTGTTCGGCTGGACCGCCGAGGAGGCGCTGGGCCGGTACGCTGCCCCGCTGCTGGTCCCTCCCGAGCACGTCGATCTCGTCCTGCAGCTGTTCTCCGAGGTCATGGCCGGCAGCGGGAGCTGGGCCGGCGTCTTCCCCGTCCAGCACAAGGACGGCAGCGTCCGGCTGGTCGAGTTCCGCAACATGCGGCTGCTGGACGAGCGCGGCGAGTCCTACGCCCTGGGCATCGCCACCGACCAGGCCGTGCTCCGGCGGGTGGAGCGGGACCTGGCGCTCTCCGTCCGCCTCGTGGCCCAGTCGCCGATCGGACTCGCGGTGCTCGACACCGATCTGCGGTTCGTGATGGTCAACCCGGCGCTGGAGCGGCTCAACGACCTGCCCGCGGAGCAGCACGTCGGCCGCCATGTCCGGGAGGCGCTGTCCTTCCTGGACACCGACGTCATCGTGGAGCGGATGGGCGAGGTGCTGGCCACCGGCCGGCCGCTGATCGACCAGTTCACCCTCGGCCGCACCGCCGGCCATCCCGACACCGACCAGGCGTGGACGGTGTCGTACTACCGGCTGGAGGACCCCAACGGCCGGGTGCTGGGCCTCGCCACCTCGGTCGTGGACGTCACCGAGCAGCACCGGGCCGCCACCGAGGCCGCCCGCGCCCGGCGCCGGCTCGCGGTGATCGCGGATGCCTCCGCGACCGTCGGCACCACCCTCGACGTCCACCAGACCGCCCGTGAACTCGCCGACGTCATCGTGCCGGAACTCGCCGACCTGGCCGCCGTCGACGTCCTCGACACCGTGCTGGACGGCCGCCGCCCCGCCACGGTCGGCCGCCACGGCGCCGCCCGCTTCCGGGCGCTGGCGGTCTCCACGTCCGGCGAGACGCCCGCGGTGCGTGCCGCCGACCCCACCGGGGAGCTCGCCTCGTACGGCGCCGACCGGCTGATCACCCGCGCCGTCACCGAGGCCCGCCCGGTGCTCGTCTCCCGGGTGGGCGCGGGGGACCTGCCGCGGATCGCCGCCGACGGGAAGGGTGCCGAGCTGCTGCGGGCGGCCGGGCTGCACTCCTATCTGGCGGTGCCGCTGATCGCCCGCGGTGAGGTCCTCGGCACGCTGTCGCTGTACCGCATCGGCAACGAGGTGCCGTTCGACGACGACGATGCGGTACTCGCGGTCGAGCTGGCCGCCCGCGCTGCGGTGTGCATCGACAACGCCCGCTCGTACCAGAGTGAACGGCGCACCGCGCTCACCCTCCAGCGGCATCTGATGAACCACCGTCCGCTGCAGCCCACCGCCATGGAGATCGGCTTCCGCTACCAGCCCGCCCAGGCGGCCAGTGAAGTCGGCGGCGACTGGTTCGACGTCATCCCGGTTGCCGGTGACAAGACCGCGCTGGTCGTTGGCGACGTGATGGGCAGCGGTATCAACGCCGCCGCCACCATGGGGCAGTTGCGCACCACCACCCGCGCGCTGGCCGATCTCGATCTGGAGCCCGACGAGGTGCTGCGCCATCTCGACCACATCGCCGGCGGCCTCGATCCGGCCTTCGCGACCTGCCTGTACGCCGTCCACGACCCGCACCGCGAGGAGTGCCGGATCGCCGTCGCGGGCCACCTCCCGCCGGTCGTGGTACGCCCCGGCCGGCCGCCCGAGCTGCTCGACCTGCCGACCGGCGCCCCGCTCGGCGTGGGCGGGGTGCCCTTCGAGCAGACCACCGTGCCGCTGCGCGAGGGCGACCAGGTGGTGCTCTACACGGACGGGCTGATCGAGACCCGCGACCAGCCCATCGACGTCCGCCTGGACGTCCTCCTCGGCCTGCTCGCCGAGCCCGAACGGCCGCTGGAGGAGCTGTGCGACCGCCTCCTGAGCGTGCTGCGGCACGGCAACGATCACGACGACGTCGCGCTGCTCGTGGCGCGAATCGGGCGCCGCGGCGACTGACGGCCGTATCGCGCCCGCAAAAAACGCCGCCCGCCCCCGCGCCCCACCGGGGAATCCGCAGCTCGCCAAGGTCCGCGGAATTCGCGGTGACAACGCTTCTGTCGCATGGATCAGGGCGTTCTGGTCCGGAGTTGGCTGCGGATTTCGTTGTCTCAGCGCCTTAACAAGACCTTGACGGGAGTCGACGACGGCGGTTGTATTCCGGTCACCGAAGCGGACCCGGCGATTCATCCGGTCCGACCGCTTTACGGCACTCCGCCTTGTATGTGCCACCCCTTCCTGCCTCCAGCACTGATGGGACACGGATGACCGATATGCCCTACACGCCTGTTGCCACCGCAGTTTCGGAGCCGGACACCCGCAGTGCGACAGCGGCGGACACCCCCCGACTCACCCGCTCGATCGGTGTGGTCGGCGGCACCCTGCTCACGCTGTCCTGCCTCACCCCGGCGTCCTCGCTGTTCGTGATCGTGCCGGGCTCGTTCGCCACCCTCGGTACCGGAACGGCCCTGAGCATCGCCATCGCGGGCCTGCTGTGCGTCGGAGTGGCCTTCACCTACTCCGAGTTGGGCACCCTCGTCCCGAGCTCCGGCGGCGAGTACGCGATGGTCGGCACCCTGATGGGCCGGCTCGCCGGCTGGCTGGTCTTCGTGCTCTCGCTGATCGTCGTCATGATCGTGCCGCCCATCATCGCGCTGGGCACCGCCGACTATCTGGCGCCGCTCGTGCACCTCGATCCGCAGTACACCGCCGCCGGCGTGATGCTGCTGGCCACCGCCATGGGCCTGCTCGACCTGCGCGCCAACGCGTGGATCACCGGCGTCTTCCTCGTCCTGGAGGTGGTGGCCAGCGCGCTCGTCGCGTTCCTCGGCTTCACCCACCCCCACCGGTCCGCGGCCACCCTCATCCACCCCGTCATGGACGCCGGGCACGGCACCAGTACGGCCGTCACCGCCGGGCTGATGGTGACCGGACTGGCCACCGCGCTCTTCATCCTCCAGGGCTTCTCCACCGCCGTGTACCTCGCCGAGGAGATGGAGAACCCGCGGCGCAACGTCTCCCGCACCGTGCTGTGGACCCTCGCCATCGGCGCCGCCGTCGTGCTGATACCGGTCGTCGCCATCACGCTCGGCGCCCCCGACCTCAAGACCCTCGGCGCCGGTGACATCGCCGGCATGGTGCAGACCTGGAGCAACTCCGCCGTCGGCACCTTCGTCAGCCTGTGCATCGCCCTGGCGATCATCAACGCGGCGATCGTCATGGTGATCCAGAACTCCCGGGTGGTCTTCTCCTCGGCGCGCGACGCGGCCTGGCCGACCCCGGTCAACCGGATCTTCTCGCACGTCGGCAAGCGCTTCGGCTCCCCCTGGGCGGCCACCCTCGCGGTGGGCGTTCCCGGCGCCGCGCTCTGCTTCGCCAAGCTGGACATGCTGAACGAGGTCACCGGCGTGGCCGTCGCCGGCATGTACGTCTTCGTCGCGCTGGGCGCCCTGGTCTCCCGCCGCGGGGAGCACAAGCACCGCCTCGCCTGGCGGATGCCGCTGTGGCCGGCGATCCCCGCCCTGCTGGTCGTCGTGCTGGCCTGGGTGCTGTGCCAGCAGAGCGCCGTCAGCCTGCTGATCACCGGCGGCGTGGTCGCCGCGGCGGCGGTGTACTGGGCGGTCTACCTCCGCCCGCGGCAGGACAGCCACTGGGTGATCACCGTCCCGGAGGACGACCTGGCCGCCGAGGCGCCGCGGGTCTGAGCGGCCCCTTCTACCGGCCGCCGAGCCGGGCGAGGGCGAGCGCGTCCAGCAGCAGGCACACGTGGTCGACGGCATCCCGCCCGGCGGGGCCGTCGGCCACGTCCGTGTCGTCGAGGAGGCCGGCGGTCGCGCCCAGCAGCCTCACCAGTCCCGCGCTGGCCGGCGCCGCCGGCTGCGGGTGCGCGAGGGCGGAACGGATCTGCGCGCCGTTCAGCGGCAGCCCCGTCTCCAGGAAGCGGTACAACGCGACGGCGGTCTGCCGGTCGGCGTCGTTGGGCTTCCACAGTCCGCGCACGAGGTGGTCGATCAGCTCGGCCGCCCCGGCACGGATGTCCTCTGCAGTACGCATGCCCACGAACGTCTCATACGCGCCCGCCGGCCCGGTGGCCGCCCCCCGGCGCCGTCCGGGCGCCCCGTGCCGCATCCGACTCCTGAGTAAGCGCCCCTGACCAGGCGTGTTGCCCGAAACGCCATGATCGCGCGGCAGATCCGGCGGGCCGCCGCAACCGTCCGGCCCTGTGGGAAGAGTTACACGCAGGGGGCTCCCGTCGCGTTTTCGCGGCCCGCACGTCTACCGCAGACCCGTAGCCCTGAAACATACCCGCTGGTTTACTGGCCCCCTGGTGTCCGGGCCGCCACCACGGGATCATCGTCCTCCGACGCCTGTGCACCCGTCCGTCGCGCGGCGGCTAACGGCCGCTGCGCTGCGCGATGTGCAGCTCGCCCACCGTATGCGGGAGGTGTAGAAAGAGGACATGGCCGGACGCTACGGCCGCCCGCGTTCGGTTCTGCGGATGCGAACTGTCGCAGGTCAGGTCTTTCTCCTGCAGGTGGCGATCGTGGTCCTGCTCGTCGCCGCCGCCATTGCGGCCCTCGTGCTGCAGTCCGGGACCGACTCGGAGCGCGAGGCCCGGAACAGATCGCTCGCCGTCGCCCAGACCTTCGCCAGTTCCCCCGGCCTCGAAGCCGCCCTCAAGAGCCCGGACCCGACCGCCGTCCTCCAGCCCCGGGCGGAAGCCGCCCGCCGCGGCTCCGGCGTCGACTTCGTCGTCGTCATGAACACCGACGGCATCCGCTACACCCACCCGATCCCCAACCGCATCGGCAAGAAGTTCGTCGGCACCATCCAGCCCGCGGTGCGCGGCGGCATCGTCACCGAGCAGATCACCGGCACCATCGGCCCGCTCGTCCAGGCCGTGGTGCCGGTCTTCGGACACAGCGGCAACGTCGTCGGACTGGTCTCCGCCGGCATCACCATCAGCAAGGTGAGCGGGGTCGTCAACGAGCAGTTCCCGCTGCTCTTCGGCTCCGCGGCCGGCGTCCTGCTGCTCACCACCGGCGGCACGGCCCTGGTCACCCGGCGGCTGCGCCGGCAGACCCACGGCCTGGGACCCGCCGAGATGACCCGCATGTACGAGCACCACGACGCGGTGCTGCACGCGGTCCGCGAAGGGGTGATCATCGTCCGTGGCGACGGGCGGCTGGTCCTCGCCAATGACGAGGCGCGCCGGCTGCTCGACCTCCCGCCGGACGTCGAAGGACGCCCGGTCGCCGACCTGGGGCTGGACCCGGCCACCGCCGGCCTGCTGGAGTCCGGCCGGACCGTCACCGACGAGGTCCACCCCGTCGGGGAACGCCTGCTCGCCGTCAACCAGCGGTCGACCGACCAGGACGGCGGCCCGCCCGGCAGCGTCACCACCCTGCGCGACACCACCGAGCTCCAGGCCGTCACCGGTCGCGCCGACGTGGCCCGCGGTCGGCTGAAGCTGCTCTACGACGCGGGTACCGAGATCGGCACCACCCTCGACGTGGTGCGCACCTGCGAGGAACTCGCCGGGTTCGGGGCCGCGCGCTTCAGTGACCTGGCGACCGTCGACCTGGCCGTGTCCGTCCTCGGCGGCGAGGAACCGACGGCCACCGGCGCCGGCATCGAGATGCGCCGTACGGCGGTCGGCGGCGAACCGCCCGACGGCTCGCTCTACCCGGTCGGCGAACCGATTCGCTTCGCGCCCCACACCGCGCTCGGCGCCCGCCTGCCCGCCGGTGAGCCGTTCCTGGAAAGCGATCTGGCGGCGTTCGCCGGCTGGCAGCACCACGACCCCGAACGGGCCCGGCAGATCGTCGCCCACGGCATCCACTCGCTGATCGCCGTTCCGCTGCGCGCCCGCGGCGTGATCCTGGGCGTCGTCCTCTTCTGGCGCTCGCGCACCCCCGAGCCGTTCGACGAGGAAGACCTCTCGCTCGCCGAGGAGCTGGTCGCCCGCGCCGCGGTGAGCATCGACAACGCGCGCCGCTACACCCGCGAGCACGCCATGGCGGTGACCCTCCAGCGCAGCCTGCTGCCGCGGGCCCTGCCGGACCAGAACGCGGTCGTGGCCGCCTTCCGCTACCGGCCGGCCCAGGCCGGGCTCAGTGGGCTGGGCGGCGTCGGCGGCGACTGGTTCGACATCATCCCGCTGCCCGGGGCCCGGGTGGCGCTGGTGGTCGGCGACGTCGTCGGACACGGGCTGCACGCCGCGGCCACCATGGGCCGGCTGCGGACCGCCGTCCACAACTTCGCGAACCTGGACGTACCGCCCGACGAACTCCTGTGGCACCTCGACGAACTCGTCACCCGCATCGACCAGGACGAGGGCGCCGAGGGCACCGAGGGCACCGAGAGCACCGGCGACGGCCCCGAGGCGTCCGTCACCGGCGCCACCTGCCTCTACGCCATCTACGACCCGGCCTCCGGGGTCTGCACCATGGCCCGCGCCGGCCATGTCCAGCCGCTGCTGCTGCGCCCGGACGGCAGCGCCGCGTTCGTCGACGTACCCGGCGGCCCGCCCCTGGGGCTGGGCGGGCTGCCCTTCGACACCTGCCGGCTGGAACTCCCCGAGGGCAGCAGCCTGGTGCTCTACACGGACGGACTCGTCGAGGGCCGCCACCGGGACATCGACGAGGGCATGGCGCTGCTGCGCCGTACGCTCGCCGGACACCCCGACCGCACACCGGAGGAGACCTGCGAGGCGGTGCTCGGCGCACTGCTGCCGGACCGCCCGGCCGATGACATCGCGCTGCTCGTGGCCCGCACCCGGGTGCTGGGCGCCGCGCACATCGCCGACTGGGACGTGCCCGCCGACCCCTCGGCGGTCGCCCAGGTGCGCGCCGTCGCCGTCCGCAAGCTGATCGAATGGGGGCTGGCCGACGAGGCGTTCACCACGGAGCTGATCCTCAGCGAGCTGGTCACCAACGCCATCCGCTACGCCGCCGGCCCCATCCGCGTCCGGCTGATCCGGGACCGCTCGCTGATCTGCGAGGTCGCCGACCGCAGCAGCACCTCCCCGCATCTGCGGCAGGCGGCCACCACCGACGAGGGCGGGCGCGGCCTCTTCCTGATCGCGCAGCTGGCCGAGCGGTGGGGGACCCGGTACACCGGCGACGGCAAGGTCATCTGGACCGAACAGGCGCTGCCCGACGGGGAGTCCGCCGCCGACGGCCCCTGATCCGCGGAAGGGCCGGCTGCTAACCTCCCGTTGCGTGAAGCGCACCTACGGGACGGCGGTCGGCCGGTGACCGACGCACCACACGCGGACGGCGCTCCGGTGCCCCCGATTCCGGCACGGCGCTGGGCCTACGTCATCCCGGTCGCCGCGATCATGTACATGCTGGCGTACCTGGACCGGAACAACATCTCCGTCATCCTCCCCTACATGCACGGAGATCTGGCGCTCTCGCACGCCGACCAGGGGCTCGCCGGCGGCATCTTCTTCGTCGGCTACGTCTTCCTGCAGATCCCGGCCGCGCTCCTCGCCCAGCGCTGGAGCGCCCGGAAGACCGTGCTGATCCTCATGGTCGCCTGGGGGCTGTCCGCGGTGCTCTCCGGTCTCGTCCGGACCCGCGGCCAGTTCTACATCGCGCGCTTCGTCCTCGGCTTCTTCGAGGGCGGCGTCTGGCCGGCGGTGCTGATCCTCCTCGCCTCGTGGTTCCCGCTGCGCGAACGGGCCCGTGCCAACGCGCTCTGGATGGCCTGCCTGCCGCTGTCCTCCGTCCTGATGGCGCCGCTGTCCGGCTGGATGCTCGACCACGCGGGCTGGCGCTGGGTGCTCGTGCTCCAGGGGCTGCCGCCGCTGCTGTGGGCGGTGGTGTGGTGGTTCACGGTCGCCGACCGGCCGGCACAGGCGCGCTGGATCTCCCGGGCCGAGGCCGCCCACCTGGAGCAGGCCCTCGCCGCCGACGAGGCCGCCAAGTCCCCGGCGGGCGGCGGCTCGTACCGGGACGTGGTCCGGCAGCGGCCGGTCCTGGTCCTCATCGGTGTCTACTTCTTCTGGATCACCGGCTTCTACGGATTCAGCCTGTGGCTGCCCTCCGTCATCAAGGAACTGACCCACAACGGCTCCCCGACGGAAGTCGGGCTGCTCACCGCGATCCCGTTCACCGTCGCGCTCGTCGCGATGATCGGCAACGCCGCCTGGTCCGACCGCACCGGCCGGCGGCGGCAGGCGGTGGCCGTCCCCCTGGCGGTCGGGATCGCCGCCCTGCTCCTCGGGCAGGCCGTGCACGGCGCGCTGCCCCGGATGCTGTTGCTGTGCCTCACGGCCGCCGCGGTGTACGCGCCCTACGGCCCGTTCTGGGCGATCCCGGGGCAGCTGCTGCGGTTCGAGACGGTGGCGGTCGCGATGGGCCTGATCAACGCCCTGGGCAATCTGGGCGGGTTCGCCGGGCCGTATCTGGTGGGGTGGCTCACCGATGCCACGGGGTCGAGCCTGACCGGCTTCGCGGTGCTCGCCGGGTTCCTCGCGGTGGCCGTCCTCCTGGTGGCGCTCGGGTTGCGCCCCGGCTCCCGGTTGCCGTACGGGCCCTCCGGTTGTCTGCCCGCCCCGTCGGTCAACACGCCGCCGAACGCGGCGAGTTGACGGTACCGGTCCGTGACCGCCGCCCACGCCCTCGCTGCCACCGTCGCCCCGGGCGGCGCGAGTGCCGCACTCGCCGGCGGCAGGGGCCACTACGGCCGGGGCCCCTGCGGTGGCTGCTCGCCTTCCGTGGCCGTCGTCGAGGACCCCGGCCCGGTCCACGACGACGGATACGGAGGTGCGGGACGGGAGCACGGCAAGGGTCGCGACCGGGGGTGACGGGCGTAGCCCGGCGTGTGGTTCGAGGTCGTCGGGCGCGGTGTCGGAAGGTGCCGGCCGGGTCGGCCCAGGCGGCCCGGTCGGCACCTTCCGTACGTCATCGGCCGTCCGCGGCCCTGCGCGGCGACAGCTCGGGCAGGGCGGCGTGCAGAGCCTGGAGGCCGCGCAGGAAACCGTCCCGGTCGGCGGCCGGCAGCCGGGCCAGCAGCCGCTGCTCGCCGCGCTGGATGTCCGACTGGACCGCGTCGCGCAGCCGCCGGCCCTCGGGGGTCAGGGAGAGCAGCCGGACCCGCCGGTCCCCGGGGTCGGGCTGACGGCGGATCAGTCCGCGGGCCGCCAGGTCGTCGAGGACCGGGATGATCCGGGTCTTGTCCGCCCGGATGGTCTCGGCCAGGGCGGCCTGGGTGCGGATCGGGGTCTCGTCGAGATGCAGCAGTACCGAATACGCCCACATGGCCAGGCCGTGCGCGTCGAGTACCGGCTGCTCCAGGGCGGTCAGCGCCCGGCCCAACGGCACCAGCATCGCGGCCAGATCGGGGCGGGTCGGCCGCCCCGCGGGGGAGGTGTCCAGGTCAGCTGCGTTCTCGGCCATGGACAGGAAAATACCCCTTGACAGATCATGTGCCCGCGCAGATCGTAAGCGCATGCCTATTAACTCTGTCGAACCGCATTCCGTGAGCCCGGACCCGTACGGTGCGGGTGCACCCTCCGCGGAGCCCGAAGGCCCGGCGTTCGACCGCCTCAGGAGGCTCAACGCCCGCGCGGTGCGCGACAGCGCGGACATGGTGAGCCGGCTCGCCCCCGGGGACCTGGCGCGGCCGACGCCCTGCTCGGAGTGGGACCTCGCCGCCCTGCTCGCCCATATGACGGCTCAGCACCGGGGCTTCGCGGCGGCGGCCCTGGGGCGGGGGGAGGACCTGGCGCACTGGGCGGTCCGTCCGCCGGGCGACCGGATCCCGGACGTGGTGGCGGACCACCGCTCGGCCGCCGAGGAGGTCGTCGCCGCGTTCGCGGCCGTGGACGCCCCCGGCTGGCAGTTCGCCCTCCCCGAATTCACCACCGACCGGACCTTCCCCGCGATCCAGGCCATCGGCTTCCATCTCATCGACTACGTCGTCCACGGCTGGGACGTCGCCCGCAGCCTCGGCCTCGCCTGCGACCCCGACCCCGAGCTGCTCGCGGCGGCCCTCCCGATCGCCCGCGCGGTCCCGGACGGCGAGGCCCGGCTCGCCGCCGGCAGCTCCTTCAAGCCGGGGCTGCCGGGCGCCGAGGGCGCGGGTGCGCTGGAGCGGATCCTTACGGCGCTGGGGCGCGCGCCCGAGTGGCGGGCGGGGGAAGCGGTGCGGTGAGGGGCGGGTGGCGGCGCCGGGCGGCTCGCGGGCCGGGCAGGTCGACGCCAACTCGCCCGGCGGGCCGGTCGGTTGCCCGGTCGCCTACCGTCCCGTCCGCTGCCTGCGCCGTGTCACCCACCCGTGCTCCCGCAACTTACGTGCCAACTCCGGCAGTTGGGGATCGTCGCGGTCGATGTGGACCCGGCCGCCGACGATCGTGGTCCGGGCGCGGGACGGGCCCGCACCCGTCGACCGCCGCGCGCGGGTGCCCCCGCGCGCAGCGGGGGCACCTGCCGGACGGGGCGGGCCGGCTCAGCCCTTGCCGGGGGTGTTGGCGGCGGTGACGTTGACGGCGGCCCAGGCGCGGTCGACCGTCTTGTACGCGGTGCTGCCGGCGCCGTAGAGGTCCTTGGCGGCCTTGAGGGTCGCGATCCGGGCGTCGTGGAAGTCGGTGGTGGAGACCATGTACCGGGTCAGCGCCCGGTAGAAGATCGCCGTCGCCTTGTCCCGGCCGATGCCGGTCACCTTCGCGCCGTCGTAGGTGGGGGAGTCGTAGGCGAAGCCCCCGATGGTCTTCTTCCCGCTGCCCTCGGCGAGCAGGTAGAAGGCGTGCGAGGAGACGCCGGAGCCGGCGTGCACCTCGGTGTCGTGGGTCTGCTTCGACCAGTAGTCGACGGTGCCTTCGAGCTTGTCGAGGGAGGGCTTGTCGAGCCGGCGCAGGAACTTCTGCTGGAGGCCCAGCTTTTCGCCCATGAGGTAGTTCGGCGGGTTCTTCGGGTTGTTGGTGGCGAACTCGACCGCGGTGCCGAAGATGTCCGCCAGCGACTCGTTGAGCGCGCCGGGCTCGCCGAACTGGTTGCCCTCGGCGTCGACGCGGGTGGGCTGGAGCTTCGCGGTCGCGTCGACCACGCCGTGGGTGAGTTCGTGGCCGGTGACGTCCAGGACGACCAGCGGCTTGGTGAAGGTCTTGCCGTCGCCGTCGCCGTAGAGCATGCAGCCGCAGTCCGAGGACCAGTAGGCGTTGCCGACGTTCTTGCCGAAGTGCACCAGGGCGTGCGCGCCGGCGCCGTCGTTCTTGATGCCCTTGCGGCCGAAGGTCTTCTTGTAGAAGTCCAGGGTGCTGGTGATGCCGTACTGGGCGTCGACGGCCGCGGTGGTCGGGTCGGCGGCGGTGCCGTTGCCCCAGTGGTCGGTCTTGCTGGTGAGCGCCTTGCCGTCGGCGAACTTGTCCAGTTCCCTGCCGCCGGCGTCGCGGGTCTCGGTGTTGCCGCGGGTGCTGTCCTTGAGGGTGAACGCGGCCTTGCCGGTCTGGGTGGTGGACAGCGGCACGGTGCCGACGAAGAACGACGAGCCGGTGCCGGTCGCCGGGGCGGGGAAGCCGCCGGCCTTGCCGGGCGTGGCAGTGGCGGACGCGGCGGCGGCCGGGCCGGTCGCGGGCGCGAGCCGCTCGCCGCGCTGCCGGAGTGTGCGCTGCAGGGAGGGCGACAGGAAGGAGTCGTCGGCCGGGATGTCGCTGAGCACGCCGCCGGTGGTGGCGTCGACGACGACGGTCCGGGCGCCGCCGGACTCGGCGGTGCGGCTGTCGTCGACGTGCACCCGGTAGGCGAGCGTCGTGCGGTCCTTGCGGGCGTCCACGACCAGTTGGGGCTCGCCGGCCCGGCCCTGGGCCACGGAAGCGGCCTTCGCCGCGGCCTGTCGGCCGGTGAGCTTCGGGTCGGTGGACGTGACGTCGACCTGGTGGCGGGAGGCCCGGGTGACGCCCTCGTAGGTGGAGTTGGCGCCCAGGTGGACGACCAGGTCGCCGCCGAGCACCGGCAGACCGCGGTGGCTGCGGAGGAAGCGCACATGCTGCCGGCCGTCGGGGTCGATCAGGGTGTCGGTGGCCTGGAGCGTGTCCTGCTGGCCGACTCCGGTCGCGGCGGAGTGCGCGTAGGCGGCGGCGCGGGCCGCGTCGACGACGGAGGGGGAAGCGGAGGAGGGGGCGGCCGTGGCGGCGCCCGCGGTTCCGGAGGTGAGGGTGGCGGCCGTTGTCACGGCCACGGCTATCGCCAGGTGGTACCTGCGTATGTGGGGTCTACGCACCGGTGTGGGTCCTTTGGGCTGCGGGGGCGGCCGGCTCGCCAACCGCCCGTACGCACGGTGCGGTTGGGCACCGTGGGGGTTGTGTGGCCCCGCGCAAACCCTGGTATGTCTGGCATGCGCATGTAAAGGAAAATGATCGATTTCCGATGCGAAGAATTCAAAAATTGACAATTCATCAGCTTTAGGTAGTCACAAGGTGACCAAATGTGTTCTGGGAGGGGGGACGCGCGACGCGGTACGAAGGTTGCCCGGCATGGCAGAGGCCGGGACAGCGGCTGCTGTCCCGGCCCGGATCGTCCTGGGCGCCCTCGCGGGCGCTACATATGGAAGAGCTCCTCCAGCGACGCATGCGCCTTCTCGCCGCCGCGCACCGCTTCCACGACGGCCTGATGGAAGGTCCGGCTGTCCTCTTCCGAATGGCAGGGCACGGGGCTGCCGACCATGGTGTACCAGTCCGACGACCCGGTGTACTGCACGGCCACGTGCGCCTCGTCCTCCGACCACGTCGTGTGAATGGTCAGGTCGCCCTGCATCGGGCCGATCTCCTCGGTGCGCACCGCGCCGGGGCGGGCGTGGATCCCCACCGTGGTCCAAGATGCCCAGGTCATGATGTTCCCCTCGGTCCCAAGGGCCCCGGCCGGCAGCCGGGCGCGGTGCTTCAAGTCTGGCACCTGAGGTGCGGCGGCGCACCGTATCGACAGGCCGCCACGGCTCCCGCTCACTGGGTCACCATCTCTCCTCCATCCGCCCGTCACTCAGTCGTCACACAGGGTGCCGGCCGGCCAGTCGCCGACCGCGCCGAGCGCCCGCTCCGCGGCCGGCAGCCGGCCGGCCGCGCCGAGGAAGCCGTGGAAGGTCCCCGGTACTCGTCGACGCGGACCGCGACCCCCGCCCGCCGCAGGGCGCGGCCATACGCGCGCCCCTCGTCCCGCAGCGGGTCGCACTCGGGCAGGACGAGGAGCGCGGGCGGTAGCCCGGTGAGGTCCGGGGCCAGGCCCGGGGAGGCGTACGGGTGCCCCGGGTCGCCGTGCGGGCCCGGGTACCGGGGCCAGTACCAGCGCATATGGGCCGTGGTGTGGAAGAAGCCGGTGGCGTAGTCGGCCGCCGAGCGGCCGCCGAGCCGGTGGTCCAGGGGTCCGGCGCCGATGTCCACCCGTCCGCCGGAGAGCATGTCGAGCCTCGCGGCCCGTTCGGCGACCCGTACGGGGTGCGGGTAGCCGAACGGCATGGTGACCACGCCGTGGCCGATGCGAATCCGGGAGGTCCGGGAGGCGACCCAGGCGAGGAAGATCTCCGACGCGCTCATGTGGGCGTACTGGGTCTGGGGGTGGTGCTCCACCGCCCAGATGCGGTCGAAGCCCATCTCCTCGGCGTAAACGGCCTGTTCGCCGCAGTCGTGGTCACCTGGCGCTCCCATTCGGGAGTGGGATCGGCCAGCTGCGCCTCGAAGAGCATCGAGAACTTCACGGAGCTGCCTCCTGGTTCCGGAGGTCGCGGCGACTGTTTCGAATAGGAATATGTCTAGCAGGAATATCTGACCCGGGGAGGGGGCTTGGTGATGTCCCGTCAGGCGCGACCGGCGCAGGCCGTAAACTGCGGAGCGTGACGGTGAAGAAGGCGAGCGGAGCGCAGGCCGGCGACGCGGAGCATCCGGCGCTGCCGGCGACGAGTTGGGCGGTCCTCGGACTGCTCTCCTTCGGCGAGGAGCTGTCCGGCTACGACCTCAAGAAGTGGTCCGACTGGTCGCTGCGCTTCTTCTACTGGAGCCCGTCCTTCAGCCAGATCTACGGCGAACTCAAGCGCCTGGAGAGGGTCGGCTACGTCAGCTCGCGGATGGTCGCCCAGGAGACCGGCAACCGCGACAAGCGGGTCTACGTCATCACCGACGAGGGCATGGCGGCGGTCCGCCGCTGGGCGCGTGAGGCGCCGGTGGAGCCCCCGGTCCTCAAACACGGCGTCATGCTGCGACTCTGGCTGGGGCATCTGCTGGAGGCCGACCGGATGCGCGAGGTGCTCGGCCGGCACCGGGAGTACGCGGAGACGATGCGGCAGCGCGCCGAGGTGGACGCCGAGGGTGCCCGCGCCGAGGCGGCCTGGGCCTACCCCTCGCTCGTCCTGAAGTGGTCGGAGCGTTACTACGCCTCCGAACGGGACCGGGCCGACGCGATGCTGGCGGACCTCGACGAACTCGCCGGGCCGGACGCGGCACGCGGCACCGGCGAGGCGGGGCGCAAGCGCCCGTAGGTGCGCCGGAAACAGAGCAGCGGACCGGTGTCGCGCAGCCGGTCCGGCGGCGTCAGCGCGGTGACCCGGCCCAGGGCGATGAGGTGGTCGCCGCCGGGGAGGACGGCCTCCAGTTCGACTCGATGGTGGCCGGCGGCGCGGTCAGCAGCGGTAAACCGTTGGTCCCGGGCCGCCAGTCGACGCCGGTTGACTGTCGCCGCCGGTCACCGCGAACCGGCGGCACAGCTGCTCCTGGTCCGCGCGCAAGAGCCGGCCCCGTACCTCCGTTGGTTCGACAGGTACGGGGGCGGCGGTAGGGGCGCGGGCGGCGCTATCCGGCCAGGACGCGGGCGCGGCACTCGGACGGGGTGCCCCAGGCGTCCCGCAGCGGGCGGGCCTTGCGGATCCGGAGGGAGAGGTCCGGCTCGTCCGTGTAGCCGAGCGCGCCGTGCAACTGGAGCGCGGTGCGCGCCGCGGTATGGCACGCCTCGCCCGCCGCCACCTTCGCCGCCGCGACCTCCGGGCCGGCACCTGCGGTGTCCCGGGCCAGTGCCAGGGCCGCCGCATGGACCAGCGGCTGCGCGAACTCCAGGGCGAGGAGGGTGTCGGCCAGCCGGTGCTGCACCGCCTGGAACGAGCCGATGGGCACCGCGAACTGGGTGCGCCGCTTGACGTAGCCGACCGTCTCGTCCAGCAGGGCGCGGCCCAGGCCGAGCGCCTGGGCGGCGGTGAGCAGCCGGGCGGTGTCGGTGGCGTACGCGGCGGCCGCGGTGACCGCCGGGCCGCGGGCGAGGACGGTGCCGCCGAGCGGGCGGGACAGCCGGCGGGCCGGGTCGAGCGAGGGCTGCACCGGGCCGTGGGCCTCGGTGCGGCACACCGTGTCGCCCCGGACGACGAAGACCGCGTCGGCGGCGTCCGCGTCCAGCGCGAACGGCGCACCGTCCGCGCACAGCCCGACGATCGCGTCACCGGAGGCGATGCGGGGCAGCCAGGCGTCCGCCGCCCCGGTCTCGCCGAGACGGTCCAGGAAGGCCGCCACGGCGGCCGTCTCCACCAGCGGGCCGGGTACCGCATGGCGGCCCAACTCGGTGTAGGCGATGGCGAGTTCGAGGGGGAGCGGGCCCAGTCCCTGATGCGCCTCGGAGACCGCGAGGGCGAACACCCCGGTCTCCGCGAGCCGCGCCCACAGGTCGCGGCCCGGCTTGTGCTCCCCGGCCGCCCAGGCCCGCACGACGGCCGGGGTGCCGAACGCGCCGAGCATGCCGTCCAGCGTCCGTGCGAACTCCCGTTGCTCGTCGGTCAGGAGGAACCGCATCACCGGCGTCCCTTCGGCAGGCCGAGCAGCCGCTCGGCGATGATGTTCCGCTGGATCTCGTTGGTGCCCGCGTAGATCGGGCCGGCGAGGGAGAAGGTGTAGCCCTCGGCCCAACTGCCGTGGGCGGGAGCCTCGTCGGCGCCGTCGGCGAGGGTGCCGTAGGGGCCGAGGAGGTCGAGGGCGGTCTCGTGCAGGGCGATGTCCAGCTCGGACCAGAAGACCTTGTTGAGGCTGGACTCGGCGCCCAGGGTGCCACCGGCGGCCAGGCGCGAGGCGTTGGCGTAGGCGAACAGCCGGTAGGCGCGGGCGCCGATCACGGCGTCGGCCACCCGGTCGCGCAGCGCCGTGTCGCCCGGGTCGGCGCCGGCGCGCCACAGCGCGGTCAGCCGGTCGGCGGCGGCCGTGAAGCGGCCCGGACTGCGCAGGGTCAGCCCGCGTTCGTTGCCGGCGGTGCTCATCGCGACCCGCCAGCCTCGGCCCGGCTCGCCGATGACGTCCGCGTCGGGGACGAACACCTCGTCGAGGAAGAGTTCGGCGAAGGCCGGCTTGCCGTCCAGCCGGCCGATGGGCCGCACCGTCACACCCGGCGCGTCCAGCGGGAACATCAGATACGTCAGGCCGTGGTGGGGCTTGGCGGTGCCCGGCTCGCTGCGGAACAGGCCGAAGGCGCGGTCGGCGAAGGCGGCCCGGGACGACCAGGTCTTCTGGCCGCTCAGCAGCCAGCCGCCGTCGGTCCGTACGGCCGTGGAGCGCAGCGACGCCAGGTCCGAGCCCGACTCCGGCTCGGACCACGCCTGCGCCCAGACCACCTCGCCGGTGGCCATCGCGGGCAGGACGCGGGCGCGTTGTTCCTCCGTGCCGTGCTCGAAGAGGGTCGGTGCGAGGAGGCTGACGCCGTTCTGGCCGACCCGGCCGGGTGCGCCGGCGGCGTAGTACTCCTCCTCGAAGACCAGCCACTGGAGGAGGGAGGCGCCCCGGCCGCCGTACGCCTCGGGCCACGAGACCACCGACCAGCGGTCGGCGGCGAGCCGGCGCTCCCAGTCGCGGTGCGCGGCGAACCCCTCGCGGGTCTCCAACGACGGGAGGGGGGTCGCGGGCACGTTCGCGGTGAGCCAGGCCCGTGCCGCGGCTCGGAAGGCGTCCTCGGCGGCGGTGAAGTCGAGGTCCATCAGACGCCAACTCCCTTGATGTCGCGGTCCATTACGCTCCCGCCTGCCGGGGGCGGGGCGATCCGTCCGCGCCGTGCCGGCGCATCGCCGCGATGTCCACCCCGGCGAGCGGGTCCGCGGCGGTCTCCGCGTTGTGGGCGTGCGCGAGGTGGTGGAGTCCGAACACCGAGTCCATCCCGGTGTGCAGGCCCTGAAGGTCCTCGGCCTGGTTGACCGCGCGCTTGGTCAGGGCCAGGCCCATCCGGGGCATCTCTGCGATCAGCAGTGCCAACTCGGTTGTGCGGTCGGCTAGTTCGGCACGTGGAACGACACGGTTGACCATGCCCACCTCGTACGCCCGCCGCGCGGTCATCCGGTCGCCGGTGTAGAGGAACTCCCTGGCGATGCGCGGCGGCATCACCCACGGGTGGGCGAAGTACTCCACGCCGGGGATCCCCATCCGTACGACCGGGTCGGCGAAGAAGGCGTCCTCGGAGGCGACGATCAGATCGCAGACCCAGGCGAGCATCAACCCGCCCGCCACGCAGGCCCCTTGGACAGCCGCGACGACGGGTTTTGGCAGCTCCCGCCAGCGGCGGCACATCCCCAGATAGACCTCGGACTCGCGGGCGAAGCGGCTCTCCGCGCCCTCCTTGTCCGAGTGGTCCCACCACAGCCCTGCCGTGCGGTCGAAGGGCAGATGGGCGTCGCGTTCGGGGGTGCCGATGTCATGGCCCGCGGAGAAGTGCCGGCCCGCGCCGGCGAGCACCACGACCTTGACGTCGTTGTCGTCGGCGGCGCGGTAGAAGGCGCGGTCCAGAGCGTAGGTCATCGCGGAATTCTGGGCGTTGCGGTAGTCCGGGCGGTTCATCGTGACGGTGGCGACCGGGCCTTGCCGCTCGTAGCGCACGACGGACGTGTCCTCGCCGGAGGTCATCGGCGACTCCTTCCCTAACAAGTGTTTGGTAGGTTAACGTACGGCCATGAGCAGCGTCGAGGCCCCCACCACCGTCGAGAGCTTCCGCACCGGGTTCCGCGGCGGGCTGCGGGCCAACCTCACCGGGGAGTTCGCGGACCTGCGGGGCCGCGGCGGCCCCGGCAGGGAGCACGAGGCGTCCGCCGAACGCTTCGCCTGGGAACGGCACATGGCCGCCGCGGGCTGGATCTGCGCCGGCCGGCCCGTCGCGTACGGCGGCCGGGGCGCGACGCCGAAGGAGGCGCCGGCATGACGAAGCGGATCCACCCGAGGGGTACCGACCGCGGAGCAGGGGCTGTGCTCCGGGCGGCCCGGACCGGCTGGGGGTCCGGGGGTCATCCCCCGGGTGAGCACAGCGCCGAGCGGGTGCTCGGCCTGCCGAAGGAGGCACTGGCATGACCCCACCGCCCTACGTACCCGGTCATGACCTGCTCAGCGGGCGGACGGCGGTCATCACCGCCGCAGCCGGGGCGGGCATCGGAGGGGCCACCGCGCGCCGGTTCCTGGAGGAGGGCGCGCGGATCGTCATCGGGGACGCGCACGCCCGGCGGCTGACCGAGAGCGCGGCGGCGCTGGCCGCGGAGTTCGGGCCGGACCGGGTCGCCGGGCTGCCCTGCGACGTCACCGACGAGGCGCAGGTCGAGGCGCTGCTGGCGCTGGCCGAGGAGCGGCACGGCCGGCTCGACATCGTGGTCAACAACGCCGGGCTCGGCGGCACCGCCGAACTCGTCGAGATGGCCGACGCCCAGTGGGACAAGGTCATCGACGTCACGCTGAACGGAACCTTCCGCTGCACCCGCGCCGCACTCCGCCGGATGCGGACCTCCGGCGGCGGCGTGATCGTCAACAACGCCTCCGTCATCGGCTGGCGCGCCCAGCGAGGCCAGGCCCACTACGCCGCCGCCAAGGCCGGGGTGATGGCCCTCACCCGCTGCGCCGCGCTGGAGGCCGCCGACCACGGCGTACGGATCAACGCGGTCGCGCCCAGCCTCGCCATGCACCCGCACCTGGTGAAGGTCACCACGCCCGAACTGCTGGCCGAGCTCACCGCGAAGGAGGCGTTCGGCCGCTACGCCGAGCCCTGGGAGGTCGCCAACGTCATCGTCTTCCTGGCCGGGGACTACGCCTCCTACATGACGGGCGAGACCGTCTCCGTCAGCTCCCAGCATGCCTGAGGAGCGCCGCCGCGAACTCCTCGCCACCGCCGCGGAGGTGTTCGCCGCCCACGGCTACAACGCCACCACCGTCCGGCAGATCGCGGATGCGGCCGGCCTGCTCGCGGGCAGCCTCTACTACCACTTCGACTCCAAGGAGTCGATGCTCGACGAGATCCTCTCCGCCTTCCTCGACGAGCTGCGGGCCGGCTACGAGGCGGTGCTCGCCGCGCGGCTCGGCCCCCGCGAGACCGTCGAGGCCCTGGTCACCGAGTCCTTCCGGGAGATCGACCGGCACCGCGCGGCCGTCGCGATCTACCAGAAGGAGGCCCGGCACCTGGCCGCCCGGCAGCCGCGGTTCGGCTATCTCGCCGACGCCCGGGACAAGTTCGCCGGGGCCTGGCTGGGCACCCTGGAGCGCGGGGTGGCCGTCGGGGTCTTCCGCGCCGATCTCGACATCCGGCTGACCTACCGGTTCGTCCGCGACACCGTCTGGGTCGCCGCCTCCTGGTACCGGCCGGGCGCACAGCACAGCCCCGAGGAGATCGCCCGCCAGTACCTCACGACGGTGCTGGACGGCATCGCCTTGCGGAACTGACCGGCACCTCCGCAGAATCGGACCAAGGAGTTCACCATGCCCGAGGCGTACATCGTCGATGCGGTCCGCACCCCGGTGGGGAAGAGGGGCGGCGGGCTCTCGGCCGTCCACCCCGCCGATCTGGGCGCCCATGTGCTGACGGCGCTGATGGCGCGTACGGGCGCCGACCCGGCCGCCGTCGAGGATGTCGTCTTCGGCTGCCTGGACACCGTCGGTCCGCAGGCCGGGGACATCGCCCGGACCTGCTGGCTGGCCGCCGGGCTGCCCGAAGAGGTGCCCGGGGTCACCGTCGACCGGCAGTGCGGCTCCTCGCAGCAGGCCGTGCACTTCGCCGCCCAGGGCGTGCTCTCCGGCACCCAGGACCTGGTGGTGGCGGGCGGGGTGCAGAACATGTCGCAGATCCCGATCGCCTTCGCCAGCCGCCAGGCCGCCGACCCCCTGGGCCTCACCCAGGGCCCGTTCGCCGGTTCCCGGGGCTGGCGGGCCCGCTACGGAGACCAGCCGGTCGACCAGTTCCACGGCGCCGAACTGATCGCCACCACGTGGGACATCTCCCGCCAGGACATGGAGGAGTTCGCGCTCCGCTCCCACCAGCGGGCCATCCGCGCGATCGACGAGGGGCGCTTCGACCGCGAGATCGTCCCCTACGGGGAGGTCACCACCGACGAGGGGCCGCGCCGCACCACCTCGCTGGAGAAGATGGCCGCCCTCGCGCCGGTCGTCGAGGGCGGCCGGCTGACCGCGGCCGTCTCCTCGCAGGTCTCCGACGGCGCGGCGGCGATGCTGCTCGCCTCGGAGCGGGCGGTGGCCGAGCACCGGCTCACCCCGCGTGCCCGGATCCACCACCTCTCGGTCCGCGGCGAGGACCCGATCCGGATGCTCTCCGCGCCGATCCCCGCCACGGCGTACGCGCTGAAGAAGGCCGGGATGACCATCGACAACATCGATCTGGTCGAGATCAACGAGGCGTTCGCACCGGTCGTCCTGGCCTGGCTGAAGGAGACCGGCGCCGACCCCGAGCGGGTCAACGTCAACGGTGGCGCCATCGCCCTGGGCCATCCGCTGGGGGCTACCGGCGTCCGGTTGATGACGACGCTGCTGAACGAACTGGAGCGCACCGGGGGGCGGTTCGGCCTCCAGACCATGTGCGAGGGCGGCGGCCAGGCCAACGTCACGATCGTCGAACGCCTCTGACCCGGTCACTGCCGCAGGCCGTCCGGCTTGGGTGATCTTGCCGTCTCGGACGGCTTCGTCTCAGGGGTGGCGTTGCTGGTGTTGCTGCGCGCAGGCCGTCCCGGTGTTCAGTGGGACATGGCCGGCTCAGCCGTGCTCGCCCCGGCCGCCGGAGAAGGATCGGAGCCGTCGACGGTGATCGATGCACTGACGACGCGTACGGCCCCGCGCACGGGCACGCCGAGGGGCGTGCCCGTGCGTCTTCCGCCTACAGCGCCACATCCACACCGCGCCGGCGTGGCATCACCGGGAGCGAGGCGGTTCGGGGCGGTGCGGACGGAGCCGGCGGCGGGAGCGCGTACGCCTGTTGTCCGAGGCCGGGCGGTCTCCAGAGGCGGGGGTTTGCGGGGACTTCCCGACGGCCCCGCCGTGCAGCATCAGCAGTGTGCCGGTGGCGAAGACCACCAGGAACAGTGCGATCGATCCGGTGGCCATCAGCACGGCGGGGGCGTGGAGCATCTGGTTGGCCAGGGCGAGGACCACGGCCGGCACGCTGCTTCCGGCGGACAGCAGCAGCATGGCGATGCCGATCGCGGACGGCGACATCGACTGGGCCTCATCGGTGGCGACCTCCATTTTGGCGGGGCCGAGCTCCCACCTGAAGGTCAGTCCGGTGCTTTCCTTGAGTACGGCCGCGTCCGCGCGGTTGCTGGGTTCCTCCACGCTGAGGTCGAGATCTCTGGTGGCCATCTCCCACCCTTCTCCCCTCAGCCGTCCTCCATCTCCTAAACCGCTCACGCCCCGACGTTAGCGATCAGGCGAGAGGTGCATCAACTTTACTTTCTCCGCCCTTACGTGACTGTTACTCAGCACCGACGCAGTGGTGACGGAGTTGGGCAACGTTCCACCGCGAGGCATGTGTTGTGCATGCATCATGCGCGCATCGTCCATACGATTGCTTGACAGCGTATGGACGATCGGGCATCTTGGATGAGGTAGAGGTCTGGTCAGGTCAGACCGCGGACGGATCGGACGAAGGGGAAGCCGTCACATGCCCACCTCGCACAAGGGAGCCGCTGCCCAGGAGTGGCAGAGCGCCGGCCCGACGCGCATCACCGTCAACCTCGCCCCGAAGGCCGCCACGGCGCTGGACCAGGCCGTCAAGCTGACCGGTGACACCAAGACCGACACCATCAACCGGGCCCTGCAGATCTACGCCTACCTGGAAAAGGTCACGCAAGAAGGCGGCACCCTCTACACCAGGGCAGCCGACAGCGACGAACTCGAACGCCTCTACTTCGTCTGACCAGCGGAGCAGATGACCCACGAGGACCAGTCCCTCATCAAGAGGGCCTGGAGGCGGCCGTTGACGGGCCGTTCTGCCTTTTCCGCACGCGGAGTTCGGGCAGCTGGACCCGCGCCCGGCTCGCCCCTGGGCGAGCGAACTTCCCACCTGCTACCTGGCGGTCCTCCGGTTCGATCGGGGATCCCTTCGACGCGTGGGCGGTTGAGCAGGTCGCTGCTCGACCAGTCGAGCCGGGCTCTGCCCGGCGTCCGCCCCCTCCACGGTGGTCAATGGTCAGGGAACCGAGGGAGAGCCGTCAGGACTGTCCTCGGGCCGCTGTCCAGGATGATCCGAGGCGCTCGCGTCTTCGATGTCCTGAGCCTTCACACGCAACGGCGTCGTGAGGTCAGCGGGCAGAGCTGCGCGCACGGCGCGGATGACGGCGGTGATGGCGGGGTGTGGGGCGGCGCCACTCCGGTGCGCGATGGCGGTTCGTCGTTGGATGGGCAGCGGCGTGAGGTGCACGGTGTCGGGCAGCTCCACGAGGCCCAGATGGGGAACGATGGCGACTCCCTGGCCTGCTGCTACCAGCGCAAGCACGGTGGCGAATTCGTCCACGCGGTGGCGGATGTGCGGGGTGAAGCCGGCGGCCTGGCACGCCCGGACGGTCATGGCATGGCACAGGGTTCCAGGGGTCGCGGTGATCCAGCTGGCGGTTGCCCAGGAGTTGAGCAGGTGGAGGCCGGTGCCGTTCGAGGAGCCGGGTGCCAGGGAGGCCAGGTAGAGGGGTTCGCTGGCGAGGGGCTGGGTCGTCAGGCCCGGTTCGGCCGCTGCGGGGACGAAGTCGTATTCGTGCAGCAGCGCTACATCCAGTTCACCGGCGCGCAGGGCATGGGCAACGCACGCTGGGTCGATGTCCGAGACCATGGGTTCCAGGCCGGGGTGGTCGTGGCTGAGCGCGGTCAGGGCGCTGGGCAGGATGGTCCGGCTCGCGCTGGGGAAGGCGCCGATGCGCAGCGGGCCGGCCGGGCCGTGGCGGGTGTCCTCCAGCTCTGCGGCCGCTTGTTCAAGTCGCTCCAGCACGGCTTCTGTGTGGTGGACAAGGCGTCGCGCGCTCGGGGTGAGGGTGACATGGCGACCGGTGCGTTCGAGCAGGGGCACGCCTGCTTCCCGTTCCAGGGCAGCGAGTTGCTGGGAGACGGCGGAGGGGGTGAAGGCGAGTGCTTCCGCCACGGCAGCGATGGTGCCGCGCAGCGAGAGTTCCCGCAGCAGCCGCAGTCGTCGAACGTCGAGCATCAGTACAGCTTACGGTTGGGTCCACGAATGTGAACTGGACCTGATGGAGGTGGGGCGGGCAGGCTCGAAGGCATGACCTCGTGCACCCCGTTCCACGGTATTCACGTTCCTCTGATCACTCCCTTTACCCCCGAAGGCGAGGTGGCGTACGACGCCTTGGAGAACCTGGCCCACACCGTGCTTGCCGAAGGTGCGACCGGCATCGTGGCGTTGGGAACCACCGCAGAAGTGGCCACCCTCGATGCTGCGGAGAAGCGGTCCGTCGTGGACGTGTGCGCCCGGGTGTGCCGCGAGCGGGGTGTGGTGCTGACGGTCGGGGCCGGCTCCAGCGACACCCGCGCCAGCAAGGCCGCTCTGGCGGAGTTTGTCGGGCGGCCTGAAGTATCGGCTGCCCTGGTCACGGTGCCTGCCTTCACCCGCCCCTCCGAGGAAGGCGTCGTCGCCCACTTCACGGAACTGACCGCCGTGAGCCCTGTTCCGCTGGTCGTCTACTACATCCCCTACCGCACCGCGCTGCCGCTCGGCGTGAACACCCTGCAACGGCTGGCCCGGATGCCGGGCATCGCCGGGATCAAGTACGCGGCAGGCGGCATCGGCCAGGACACCGTGGAGTTCATGAGTAACCGTCCCGCCGACTTCGCGGTCATGGCCGGCGACGATGTCTTCGCCTCGCCGATGCTTGCACTCGGCGCAGCAGGAGGGATCCTGGCCTCGGCCCATCTGGCCACCCGCCACTTCGTCGACCTCGTCCGTGCCTGGCGTCAGGGCGACGCCCTCCACGGCCGGGCCCTGGGACACGCCTTGTCCCGCACGTCTGCCGCCCTGTTCCACGAACCCAATCCGTCCGTGATCAAGGGTGTGCTCCATGCGCGCGGGGCGATTCCGTCCGCGCAGGTCCGTCTGCCGCTGTTGCCGGCGCGCAGTGAGACGGTGGCCTCCGCGGTGGAGCAACTGCACCATCTCGAAGCGGGGCTTCGCGCGCAAGGACCGGCAGAACTCCTGGTGCGCTGATCGCAGGGGACGTCGACGTCTGGTCCTTTGGTCAGGCCCAAGAAGCCTTCCGCTCACCGGTAGGCCGAGTTGCCCGATCGCACCGGGTTCCGGATCGGGCGAACGGGCGGCGTCCGTACGTGACAGGGCCGCCCCTTGCGCCGTGTCAGCCCAGGAGCCCGGCCAGCACCGCCGTGGTCGCGTTCAGCAACTGCTCCGAGGTCGGGCCGCCCGCGGCGGTGCGGGCCAGCAGGCCCTCGCGTGCGGCCAGGATCACCTCGGCGGCCTGCTCGGCGGAGGCTCCGGGTGGTACCAGCTCCGGCAGGACCCGTTCCAGCAGGGCCGCCAGCGCCGCCGTCACGGTGCGGTCGTGCACGGCGACCCGCTCGGCGAGTTCGGATGTACGGGCGGCCAGCAGGCGGAACTCCAGGAAGAGCAGAATCCACCCGGTCTCGGTGGCCTCGACCCGCAGCAGCGCCTCGACCAGCCGCCGCGCCCGCTCGTCGGGCCCCAACTGCTCGGCCGCGGCGGCCAGGTGCTCCAGCTCCGTCATCCGCTCGGCTGCCTGTTCGTCGAAGAGCGCCAGCAGCAGGTCCTCCTTGGTGGCGAAGTTCGAGTAGAAGGCCCCGCGGGTGTAGCCGGCGGCGGTGCAGATGTCCTCGATGCTCGTCCGCGCGTATCCCGCGGACAGGAACAACTCGCCCGCCGCGGACAGGATGCGGGCTCTGGTGTGGACGCGGCGCCGCGGGGGCCGGGGCGCGGAGGGTTCGACCGGGGAGGGATTCACGCCATCACGATACATGCTGTATTTAATATGGGTCGTATCGAAACGAGGTCGTGAGAGGACCACCGCCGTGAACCGACTGCTGATCACCGACGCCCACCTGCTCCACCCCGAGACCGGTACCCGTACCGACCCGGCCTGGATCGAGGTCGCCGACGGCCGGATCGCCGCCACCGGCACCGGCCGCCCGCCCGGCACCGGGCAGGACGTACGGGTGCTCAACGCGGCCGGCGCCACCGTGCTGCCCGGCCTGATCGACGCCCACGTCCACCTGCTGGTCACCTCCCTCGACCTGTCCGCCATCGCCTCCTGGACCCCCGGATACCTGACCGTCCGGGCTCTCGTGGAAGCTGAACGGATGCTGCGCCGCGGCTTCACCACCGTCCGCGACGTCGGCGGCGCCGACCACGGCATGGCCCGGGCCCTGGCCGAAGGGCTGGCGCTCGGCCCGCGGCTCGTCCACGGCGGAAAGGCGCTCTCCCAGACCGGCGGCCACGGCGATCTGCGCCCGCTCGGTGACGACTCGGTGCCCTGCTGCGAGAGCCGTCCCCACTTCGCCCGGATCGCGGACGGCGTGG
>NZ_JBNHIN010000037.1:0-16039 GCF_050054615.1 Streptomyces sp. YGL11-2 | reverse complement strand
CGCCGCCCCCGCGGCGGCCCGGGACGAGTTCCGCAAGGGCGCCGCCCATCTGAAGGTGCTGCTCTCCGGCGGCGTGGCCTCGCCGCACGACGAGATCGCCGCCGTCCAGTACAGCGAGGAGGAGATACGCGCCGCCGTGGAGGAGGCGGAGAACCACAACCGGTACGTCACCGCGCACGCCTACCACCCGCGCGCCATCGATCGGGCCCTGCGGGCCGGCGTGCGCTGCGTCGAACACGGCAACCTGATCGACGACGCGACCGTCGCCCTGCTGCTGGAACGGGACGCCTTCCTGGTGCCCACCCTGGTCGCCTACGAGCAGACGGCGAAGCTCAGCCGGCAGTCCGGCCTGCCGGAGTCGTCCTACCGCAAGCTCACCGAGGTCCGCGACCACGGGCTGGCCGCCCTGGAGAAGGCCCATCGCGCGGGCGTCAACCTGGTGTACGGCAGTGACCTGCTCGGGCCGCTGCACTCGGCCCAGTTGGAGGAGTTCACCCTGCGCGCCGAGGTCCAGCCGGCTGCGGACGTGATCCGTTCCGCCACGAGCACGGCGGCCCGCCTGCTGCGGATGGAGGGCGAGATCGGCACCCTCGCACCGGGCGCGCACGCCGACCTGCTCGTCGTGGACGGCGACCCGCTGGCGGACCTGGCCGTCCTCACCCGTCCCGAGCGGCACCTGCGGCACGTGGTCAAAGCCGGTGCCGTCCTCTGAGAGGGCTTCCGCCCACCGGCCAGTGGGCCTGAGCAGTCGGTTCCGGATCGGGCGTCGGTTTTCTGTTGACCTGGTCCTCGTAGAGGGCGGCACGCTGACCGTCGCGGGACTCCGGACCGAGGACGTTCAGTGGTTGCTCCCCGGCCCGTTGGGCAGCGAGGGACTTGGTGGCGGCGGGCGCCAGAACGGGACGGGCACGCGCTAGTGACCCCTTCCAGGCAGCCTCGCACGGCAGGGTGAGGCCCTTACGTGCTCCGGTGCGCCTCGCCGGCAACGACCGCACCGGCATCGGCCGAGCCCAAACCCGTTCGTCAGGGCGCCTGTTGATGAGCGAGACTGACGCGCGATGAGTGAGCAACCAGGTGGTGTTGAATCAGCCTTTCGGACGGCCGGCGGCCGGGTGCGGGGCAGAGGGTCCGGCGACGGCGTCACCGCCGTCCTCGGTATCCCGTACGCGGCCGCGCCGTTCGGCGCCCGCCGGTTCCGGGAGCCGCAACCGGCTCCTGCCTGGGGTGGGATCCGGGACTGCACGGCCTTCGGCCCCATCGCCCCGCAGTCGGCGGAGCTGCCCGGAGCGCCGGCGTGGCACCCCGGGGACGAGGACATCCTCACCGTCAACGTGTGGGTGCCGGAGCGTGCGGACGGCGGCGCGCTGCCGGTGTTCTTCTGGATACACGGCGGCGCCAACACCTTCGGCTCCTCCGCCCAGCCCGACTTCGACGGGACGGCCCTGGCCCGCGCCGGGTTGGTCGTGGTCAGCTGCAACTACCGGGTGGGCTTCGAGGGCTTCGGGCATGCGCCCGGGTTTCCCGACAACCGCGGGCTGCTGGACCAGGCCGCCGCACTGCGCTGGGTCCGGGAGAACATCGCGGCCTTCGGCGGCGACCCCGGCAACGTCACCGTCGCCGGGCATTCCTCCGGAGGAGCCTCGGTGGTCTGCCTGATGGGCATGGAGCAGACACGGGGGCTGTTCCGGCGGGCCATTGCCCACAGCGTGCCCGGTGTCTTCTTCACAGCCGAGCTGGCAGCGGCGGTCACGGAGCGGATCGCGGGGGAGGCGGGGGTCGCCCCGACGGCGGAGGGACTGCTGTCCGTGTCGCCCGAGGCGCTGGTGGCCGCCTCCGACACGACCGCCGCCCGCTGCGGGACCGACCCCGCGGCGGCGGTCCACGCCTTTGACCCGGTGATCTTCCAACCCGTGGTCGACGGTGCGGTGTTGCCCGCTGACCCACTCCGCATGCTCGCCTCCGGGACGGCGCGGGAGGTGGACCTGCTGGTGTGCCACGCGTTGGAGGAATACTGGTTCCTCCACGCGGTGGGAGCCGTGCGGGAGGTCACCACCGAGGCGGAACTGGCGGAATTCGCCGAGGCCCTGCGCCTCCCGGCCCACCTGGTGGACGGCTACCGTGCGTTGCTGCCTGACGCTCCGGTACTCGACCGCTACCTCGCGATCTCCGGCGACGCGAAGTTCGGCGAGTACACCGCCCGCCTCGCCGAGCACCACGCGAGTGCCGGCGGCCGGGCGTACCTGGCCCGCTTCGCCCGCAGGCGCGGAGAGGCCAGGCCCTGGCACACCGCGGACATCCCCTTCGCCTTCGGCAACCTGGACGCCGTCGGCGCCGACTTCCTCATCGGCGGCGCCCCCGACGACCACGACCGCGCCCTGTCCCGCCGCATGCTCCGCTCCTGGGCCGGCTTTGCGGCCACCGGTGACCCGGGCTGGCCGGCGGTCACCGCCGACACCACCCCGGTCAAGTCCTGGGCCGTCCCCGGCGACCAGCTGGCCGCCGACGACACGACCGGGCTCCGCGCCCTGTGGCGCGACGTCCGGTTCGACCTGCTGCGCCCCGGGCAGACGGCCGGGCATCGTCCGCGTCCGGGATCGAGCTGACCCCGTGGCCCCCTGCGGAGTCCTTCCTCGCGAACCTCGCTCACCGACCGCCGCCGTCCCGCGCGTCCGGACCTGTCCCGGCCTTCAGCCCCCCATGGTGCAGGTCTGCGTGCCGTCCCCGTCACCTGTGCTGAGGCGGCCGCACCTGGCCAGCCCAGCCCCCTCAAGGAACGACCAGTTGACTCCGTATTCCCTCGCGTTCTCCGTGGACGTGGTCGCGTCCGGAACGGTGCTCGGCGCCAAGCCGACGGACAGTCCCGACCAGGTCACCGCGATTCTGGGCGCCGACTTCGCCGAGAACTCCCCTGACGACCACGGTATGTGGCGCGACTACGGAATGGCCGAGTTCTCCTGGGTCCGGGAATCCCCCCACCACCCGTGGGAGGGCCACCACTTCACCCTGCACGTGCATCGGCTCACGTACTGGGGCGGCAGCATCGTCAACAGGGCGATCCGCGACCGCTACGGCCGCTTCGACCACCATCTCCGCTTCGACGAACTGCAGCGGCTGCTGGCGAAGCGCGGCGTGCACATGGAGGACGTCCCGGACGCCAACGCGCCCGCCTTCACCCTGCGCTGGCAGCCTGCTTCCCACGTGTCCGGCGGGGTCGTCGCAACGTGCCGCGCGGAGGATGGGGAGGGCGCGGCCGAGATCGTTCAGCCACCGTTCGGCGGTTGGTGGTGCTTTCATGGGGCACGTCAGGGTGCTCCCCTTCTGTGACGGGGTACCCGAGTGTGGAGGGAGCCCCCATGACGGCAAGCGCGATGGACCGGGCCACCGGGCCGACGACCGGCACGGGGCCGGTGGCGAATGCGGACTGGGCCGAGTTACCCGAACGGGCCGCCGGACTGGTCGAGTTGCTCCGGCGCAATGCCGCCCGCACCGAGCAGGACCGGCGGGTCGCCGAGGAGAACATCACCGCGCTCGATGAGGCCGGCCTGTTCGGCATCACGAGGCCCGAGAGGGCCGGTGGCCGCCAGGCGAGTATCCGCACCCTCGTCGAGGTGAGCGCGGAACTCGGCCGCGGTTGCGGATCCACCGCCTGGATCACCAGCTTGACCAACATCTCCGGCTGGCTCATCGGCCTCTATCCCGAACGCACGCAGCGTGAGGTCTACGAGGCCGACCCCCGCGCCCGCGCCTGTTCCGCCCTTCCTCCCCAAGGCAGCAGCAAGGCAGCCGACGGGGGGCAGGTCATCTCCGGACGGTGGCGCTTCGTGTCCGGCTGCCTCCACGCCGGATGGGCACTGCTCGGTACGCCGGTGACCAGTGCGTCCGGCGAGCAGCTGGACCAAGGGCTCGCACTGGTCCCGATGGACCGGCTGACGATCGAGGACACCTGGCAGGTGGCCGGGATGTGCGGCACCGGAAGCAACACCCTTGTCGCCGAAGGCGTCTTCGTCCCTGCGCACCGCATCCTGTCGGTAACCAAGGCGAGGCGCGGCGAGTATCCGACCGAGTTCACCCACGAGGCCCTGTACCGCGCGGCGTTCGTCCCCACGCTCACCCTGTCGCTCGCCGGCCCGCTGCTGGGACTCGCCCGCGGCGGACTGGAACTGGTGCTGGCCTCCCTCGCCGAGGGGCGCGGTATCTCGCACACCCGCTACGAGGAAGCCCGTGAGGCGCCCGCGACTCAGACACAGCTCGCAGAGGCCGCTCAACTGATCGACACCGCCACCCTGCACCTGATGCGGGCGGCCGACGACGTGGACAACTGGGCGGCGAGCGGCCGGTGTATGCCCCTGCCCGACCGGGCCCGGGTGCGCATGGACGTCGCCACCCTCGTCCGCCGCGCACGCGAGGCACTGGAGATCCTGCTGACCGTGCAGGGGGCCAGGGGCTTCGCCGACGGAAACCCGTTGCAGCGCATCTGGCGGGACCTGGGGACCGGCAGCCGGCACGCGATGATCAATCCCGCCATCGCGACCGAGATCTACGGTCGTGCCCTGCTCGGCATCGAGGAGCAGATCACCCCGCTGATCTGAGTGGTTCGCCGAGCGGCCGAGCGGCCGCGATGCGGTAGACGGTCCCACCACTGCGGGATGACCAACGGTCCCGATCGGGATCGCGGTGCCGCCCCCGCCCCGCATCGTTTCCCATCGAAATGCGTCAATTCGGGAGCTTGCGGGAACCCTGTACTGGAGAGTCGACTCCTCATTCGCAGAGATGCACACCAGTGCGTCCGGTACGAAGTGGGGGCAGTATGACACGTATGGCGCGACAGCCTGTGAGTGCGCGGCAGGCGACGGCCGGCTCCGCGGCAGCGGTGGTCGCCGGACTGGCCTTGGTGATCGGGGCGGCGGCTCCGGGGCAGGCGGTCCCCGCGGCGACTGCGGGGGCACGGTCCGTGCCGAACTGCGGTGCCGCGGCGACGGCACCCAGCACCGCGGCGACGCGGTCGAACGCCGCGGCGGGGGCGGAAACGGCCCCGGACACGGGCTTCACCGGTAGTCCGGCCACGGCCGTCACCGGAAGTGCGGCGCAGAAGTTCTCGTACAGCCTCGCTCCCGAGGCGCCGATCGGCCTCTGGTCGTCCTCGAACGTCACCCTGCGGACCCCGGTCTCCAAGGGCACCGTCCGCCTGGACGTCACCACGCAGGGCTTCATCGCCGCTTCTCTGCTGATTCAGCGTTACGACGAGAAGAGCCACCGCTGGGTCGACCTGGACGTCCAACCGGTCGGCACCGAGCGGCCGGACAAGGGAAGGTTCTCTTTCCCCGTCTCGGTGGCGGCGAGCCCCGGCCGCCCCGCCACGGTGGCTCTCCGGGTGCAGGCCATCGACCGTCCGGGCCGCCTGGCCGTGGCCGCTTCGGTCGTCGACGGCCACGGCCGTACCTACCGCGCTCCCACGCGGAGCACCGTCGTCGACCGGCCCACCACCACGGTCACGGGCTGGCCGAGCGGTACCGGCCTGGTTCGCGGCGGTGCGGCGAAGGAGTTCGAGCTCACGGTCAGGAACACCACCAAGCGGGCCTATCCGGCCCTCAGCGCCGGGTACTTCGCCTACGGCCAGAGCGGCGGCCATGCCGTGGCCCCCAAGGACCTGGTGCTGCAGCAGTACGTGCCCGGCCACGGGTGGCAGCGGGTGTCGTTGGTGCCCGGAGGCTGCGACCCGGGCATGAGCGCCCAGCTGATCCCGACCGCCAGGACACCGCTGGCACCCGGCGCCACCGCCGTCTACCGGTTGCGTCTGGCGGTCGCGGGAGGCGCTCCCGCGGCCAACGTCGAAGCGGGTGTGTCGGTGGGTACCGGCGACACGTCGTTCTTCTACCGGACGTTGCCGTTCACGATTCGCGCCAGGTAGCCCTGCCGAACTCCTGGTCACGCAGGGGGAGTCGGGGGACGAGGGGCCGGGTGCCTCCTCGCCTTCGACTCCCCGTCGGCGTGTGTCGCCGATCTCGGCTGCGTGCCCACCAGCGTGTGCACTGCCTCCAGGGTCTCCAGGGCCTCCTATAGCTGCTGGCGGGGTGTATCGTCGCGCCCCCGCGCCGGGAGGGCGGCCAGCGCCAGCACCGTCAACGCCCGCAGCCGCGGCAGGGAGCGGACGGCGCCCTTACCGCCGTGCTGGACTGGATCGAAGCCAACCTCGACCAGGACCTCACAGTTGAGGCGATGGCCCGCCACGCCCGGCTCTCCCCCCGCACCTTCGCCCGGCGCTTCCAGCAGGAAGCCGGGACAACCCCCTTGCAGTGGCTGACGGCGCAGCGTGTCCTGCTCGCCCAGCACCACCTGGAAGCCACGGATGACCCGGTCTCCGCGATAGCCCGGCGCGCAGGCCTCGGCACCGTCGACAACCTGCGCCACCACTTCGCCCGGCGGCTGGGCGTGACACCCCTGGCCTACCGGCGCGCTTTCCGTCCCCCGCACCAGCAGCCGTGACACACGATGCCGGGAGCCACTTCCCACCCGGGGCAGAGCGGTCGGCAATGTTGCGGGGCCGGACTGGCCGGTTGCTCCCGTAGCCGGGCGTTCATGTCCTCAACTCGCCCTCACTCGCGGATGCCTGGGCCACGGCTATCGGTTCCCGGGTGTCCGCGTCGCCTCCCGAAGCCGTGAGCAGATATCCGAGCACCCACACGACGGCCTTGGCGCCGCCCCAACCAGGGGTCCGACACGACGTCGAGACCCACGCACGACTCACGACCAACCCGGCGCCGGCAGCCGGACGACCCCACCGTGACGAGGGGCTACAACCCCCGACGCCCGAGAGCCCCCATTCGTCGTACCTCGCAGAGGGAACTCTCGGGTGCGCATACGAGACCTGCCCGCGCCAGACTGACGGGGTGTCGCCTCGGGTCGGCGCCGCAAGCTCGTGCACAGTCGGCGAGGTCATCCCCTCTGGGACGACGGAGGGTTCCAGGAAGCAGGACTTCGCCCTGGATGATCAACTCTCCATTCCGACCGACGCACGCCACCAGAGCCGTCTGGTGCCGTCACAGACACCCTGCACAACACGTGCGCCGTGTCGGAACGTGTCGCAACATGCCGCGTCCGGAGGCGATCTCCTCAACCGCCCCCGGCCGTTCAGTCGTCGAGCCCCAGGAGGTCGCTGACGACGGGAACACTGGAAATGACGGCCGTGAGCGGGGGTTTGCCGCCCGAAACCGCGGCCTGGGCCGGCGCGGCCAAGCCGAAGGTGAGCAGGGTGAGCGTGGCGGAGACGGTCATGATGCGGAGATGGCGCCGCATGGTGGCCCCTTTCTCTTTCCGATAGCGGGCCGCGTCGGTGTGCACACATGACACGCGTGAGGTCGTGATCAGAGCGCCCCGAGGCGGAGTGGATTCGATGAAAGGCATTCCTCCGCGCCGGACATATTAACGCCACGTCACCCGAAGGAGGGGAGCCTTCTGCGTTCCGGCCTCGGACCGCAATCGCGCCCACCGCCTGGGGGCACCCCTGTTCGAGTTCGAAAGGAGACTCCGGAGCGACGAGCATCCCCACTCCCCGGAAGCCGCGGACGGCCGGCAACACAAGCCTGTGGAATGCCACTGGCCCGAATGCCACCACGACCCCTCGGCCGGCTGGAGCGACGACGAAAAGCGGACCGAGACCGTGCCTCCGCAAGGCATGCCTCGACCCCGTCGCGGAGGCAGGGCGGGCCTTGGCCGACTGTCTCACTGTGCCATTCCACTTCGCTTCCCCACACGTCCCCGACGACGAGGACTCACACCGGTGAACAGCCCGCTGTCGGGCATGCCTTCCCGGTCGCGACGCAGTGGTGATGGGTTTTGCCTGCGTCGACGCCGGCCCGGATTGCGGCCGTGGTGCCTCCGTGCACGTGCTGGAGTCGGGAACGGGTGAGCCACCGCCGACTACCGTGGCTCCGCATGACCCACACCGAGATCGAGATCACCGCTGAGCTGGTCCGGGACCTGCTGTGCGACCAGCACCCGGACCTGGCCGATCGTCCCTTGAGGCTCGGCGCGCGTGGCTGGGACAACCAACTGTGGCGGCTCGGCGACGACCTCGCCGTCCGGTTGCCCTGGGCGACGCAGTCCGCGGACGCACTGCTGCGCAAGGAGCACGCCTGGCTGCCTGCTCTCGCCCCGCACCTTCCCCTGCCGGTTCCCGTCCCGCAGCGCCTCGGTGAGCCTTCCGAACGGTTCCCGCGCCCCTGGATCGTCACCACCTGGGTGCCGGGCGCACCCGCCGACCGCGCCCCCGCCACGCGCGGTGCGGAGGCGGCCGACGCCCTGGCCGCCTTTCTGACGGCACTTCACCGACCCGCTCCCGACAGCGTGCCCGCCGGCTATGACCGCCGGGGGTCGCTGGCCGACAGTGCCGAGTGGTTTGCCGACCAACTCGCCTCGGCCACCGAGCTGGGGCTGCTCCTCGACCCGGACGCCGTCCGCGCGGTCTGGGAAGATGCCATCGCCGCGCCCGAGTGGACCGGCCCGGCGCTGTGGCTCCACGGTGACCTGCATCCGGCCAACATCCTCACCGCGGACGGCACCTTCTGCGGCGTCATCGACTTCGGCGACCTCTGCGCAGGCGATCCGGCCCGCGACCTCGCCGCCTCCTGGGTGCTGCTACCGGAGGGCGCCGCCGACCGCTTCCATGACGCCTACCAACCGGCCCCGGACGCCGCGACACTGCGCCGCGCCCGCGGCTGGGCGATACTGCAAGCCTTCAGCGGCATCCTCATCGGAGAGGCCGGCATCCACGGCCGCCCCGGCGGCAAAGCCACCTGGGGCCCACCCGCACGCACCGCCCTGAAGCGCCTCGTCGCAAGCGCCCGGCGCTGATTCGACGAGCGCTCGGACCGCTCACACTTCAACGGCACACGCTCAAGGTGGCGTCGACGTGGTGCCCTGTTGCGTTGCGTTGCGTTGCGGTGCAGGCGGCTGTCTGGTGTCATACCGAAGCGGTCGATGTGCCGGCGCAACATGCCGACCGGGACGGGCGCAATGGGGATGGCGACTGGCCGCGGCGCCTCGACCGTTCGGCGGTTCAGGGGATGGATCTCGTGCAGTGTTCCCCGCCCCTGCCGGCGGGGACCACGCGGTTGTCGGGGCGCTCAGTCAAGCCCCTCCACGACCCGTACATCCCGGTCGGCACCGTCGTCCAGCACCGCGACGGCCTGCTGGTAGTCCTCGCTTAAGTAGGCCGCGACCGCGGCATCGTAGCTGGGGAACTCGACCAGGACCGTGCGCTCGGGCACCCCCGACTCGAACGCGGTCACCCGGCCACCCCGGGCCAGAATCCGGCCGCCGGCCGTCTCCAGCGCGGGCTTGGCCAACTCCCCGTACGCGGCGAGCTTTTCCGGGTCGCGCACGGATCGGTAGGTGCCGACCAGATATCCCTTGGCCATGCTGCTTACTCCTCGTTCTCTTCGTTCCTCGGGAACTTCGACCCGAGCCGGACACCTTTCGGCGCGGTCAGGAAGGGGGCCGGACCCCGCATTGATCTGCCCCAGTCGCCTGCGCCCCGAACGTAGCCAGTCCGTTCGAACGTGAGAAATGACGTGTGCGCTCGGGCTGCTCGACAGGCATGGATGTCGAGCTGCGTCATCTGCGCGCGTTCGTCGAGGTGGCGCGACAGCAGTCGTTCACGCGTGCTGTGACGTAACTGACCATCATCCAGGCGGCGTTGACCCTCAGGGCCTTCGTCATCGGCGGCGGCTCACTGCTGCCCGCGTCTGCCGGCATCGCCGCGCTGTGGTCGCGGCGAACCGGGACCGCGGCCCAGGTGTACGGATCGCGGGCTCCGTACGCCGGTGTGCGGATGCGTGGGTTGGCGGGTTCCGTAGTCGTCGAGATACCGGGTGCCTGTTTCTCGGCCGCCTCGCCGTGCGGCAGGCGTCCGCTCCGACAACTGGACGAGGAAGGCGCCCACTTGCCGCGCCGGGACCCGGCGGCCGGTCAGCATCCCCGGGGCCGGTCAGAATCCCTGGCTGACGAGCCGGCACACCAGCCCGGCCGCGGCGAAGCCCAGACCTCCCGCCACGCCCAGCCGGACGGGCCACTTGCGGACCTGTGCGTCACGGGCGAACCAGGGGTGCGCGGGGTGCACCCGCCGGAAGGCGAGCAGCAGGACGGCGATGCCTCCCGTGGCGGTGGCCGCGACGATCAACCCGCAGGCCGTGAGGAACACCGCCGCCACCAGGGTGCGGAGCAGCAGGCTCACCACCATCGGACCGCTGCGAGGGAGACGCGGGAGCTGCCGGTGGTGGGCTTCGGCCAGTGGGTCCCTCTCAGCCTCTCCTCGGCAAGTCTGGCCGTGAGCTTGCCATACCGGCGTGGCGGTCCCGCACCCGGGCGACGGCGCGCGGCACGGTGCCGAACGCGGCGCGGTTGGCGGGGTTGGTGACGAAGGCCGGGCAGACGTCCCGCATCAGCGCCTCCGCCTTGCCATCGCCGAGCCGGCGCTGCCGCTCGGCCGGGTCTCTGGTGGCGGTGATCGCCTGTGTCGCGGCGAACAGAGGGGTACACGCGGCGGCTCCTTGGTGGGGAGGGGAGATTCCACGCGGCGTTCCCGTGCTGGTGCTGGTGCTGGTGCTGGTGCTGGTGCTGGTGCCGGTGGGAGGTGGGCGGTGTAGGGGGTGGGGAGTGGCAACATCGGCCCGTATGTGGGGAGTTGGGGATGGGGTGGGCGGTCAGCGGGGCAGGTCCGCCAGGGTTCCGTGTGCCTCGGTCATGATGCGGTCGATCAGTTCGGCGCAGGACGGCAGATCCTCGATCAGCCCGGCCACCTGGCCGGCGGCCATCACGCCGAGGTCGGTGCGGCCGTCCACCATCGACGCCTTCAGCAGCATCGGGGTGTTGGCCGCCAACAGGATCTGACTCCAGGTCAGTTGCCTGCCGTGCTTCATCGCCAGTCCGTCGCGGACCATCTGGGTCCAGCTCAGCCCGGACAGCTTCCGGAACGCCGCGGCGCGGCGTACCGCGGTGAGCAGCGCGGCGGTGCGGCCGGAGCGCTCAAGGGACTCGACCAGTTCGCTGCGCAGCATCCGGTGCGGCAGCCCGTCGACCTTGGTGGTGACGGTGACGTCCTTGACCCCCGCTTCCAGATAGCGGGTCTGGACGGCCCGCGGCACGGTGCTGTCCGACGTCAGCAGGAAGCGGGTGCCCATGGCGATACCGGCCGCCCCGTAGGCGAGCGCGGCGACCAGGCCGCGGCCGTCGAAGAAGCCGCCCGCGGCGATCACCGGGATGTCGACGGCGTCCACGACCTGGGGGAGCAGCACGGTGGTGGCGACGGTGCCGGTGTGGCCGCCGCCCTCGCCGCCCTGGACGACGACCGCGTCGGCTCCCCAGGCGGCGACCTTCTCGGCGTGCCGGCGGGCCCCGACGGAGGGGATGACGACCACGCCCGCGTCTTTGAGCCGGGCTATCAGCTCCTTCGAGGGCGCCAGCGCGAACGAGGCGACGCGTACGCCCTCGGAGACGATGATGCCGACGCGCTCGGCCGCGTCGCCCGCGTCCGCCCGCAGATTGACGCCGAAGGGCTGATCCGTACGGGACCTGACCTCGCGGATCGCCGACCGCAGCCGGTCGGGCGTCATGGTCGCCGAGGCGAGGATGCCGAGCGCGCCCGCGTCCGCGGCGGCCGAGACCAGCCGGGGGCCCGCCACCCAGCCCATGCCGGTCTGCACGATCGGGTGCCGTGCGCCGACCAGCTTGGTCAGCGGTGTGGCGAGGGCGGGTGAGGTGCCGGGGCTCATGACGGTACCTCGCGGTCGCGCAGTCCCTGCGGGTCGATGAGCTCGCGGATCAGCCGCAGTTCGTCGCCGGTCGGCTCGCGGGTGCGGGGGACCTGTTCCGGGACGGTGAGCGCGAAGCCGGTGGCCTGCCGGACCTCCTCGGCCGTGACGCCGGGGTGCAGGGAGGCGAGCCGCATGGTGTGGTCCGGGGTGGCGAAGTCGAGGACGCCGAGGTCGCTCACCACCCGCGGGATGCGGTGGAAGCGGGTCGCGGACGGGCCGGCGGCGGCCGCGCTGTCGTACCCGACGCCGCTGATCATGTCGACCCGCTCGACGAAGACCCGGGGCGAATGCCGGGCGACCCAGTAACTGACGGGGTTGTTGAGGGTGTTGACGGGAGCGCCGCGCACCCCCAGCAGCTGGCGGGCGGGCCGTTGCCAGTCGCCGATGCAGGAGATGTTCTGGTTGCCGAAGCGGTCGAGCTGGCCGGCGCCCATCATCACGTGCCGCCGGCCGCCGGTGACCATGGTCAGGTGCCGGCGGTACGGCAGCCAGCCCTCGGGCTCGCCGTCGAGGCCGACGAGCATCGCCTCGCCGTCGGTGAGCAGCAGGTCGGGGGAGAAGGTGCGCTTGGCGAGCCGGGCCCCGATGGACGGGATGGTGCCCATCGGGCTGGCGAGCACCTCGCCGTTGTCGCGCCAGGCGTCCGCGCAGGCGATCACGCAGTATTCGGCGCGGGTGGCGGTGGCGGCCGGTCCGCTGGTCGTGGTCACTTCTGTTCCTCCTTCGCCGTCCGCTCCTCGTGCCAGGTCTGGACGGCGGACTGGTAGGTCTTCTCGTCGCCGTGCAGGAACCGTGTGGCGAACTCCGGCCAGGGCGTGGTCGCGTAGAGCTTCTGGAAGGGCTCGTCGCGGCCGTAGTCCGGGACGCAGGAGGTGAAGTGGGCGCCGTGCGGGGTCTCCACGACTCCGGTGACCGCATGCCGTTGGACGAGGAGGGTCTGCGGAGCGGCGTCCCGGAAGCCGCCGGTGTCCACGAGCCGTTCGCAGGAGACGTAGGCTGCATCGGCCGCCTCGCAGAAGAGGTCGTCGAAGTACGGGTCGGGGCCCAGGTATTGGCCGTTGCCGAGCCGGTCGGCGCGGTTGAGGTGCACCAGTGCCGCGTCCATGCGCAGTGCCGGCATGGCCACGAAGGTCTCGCCGTCCTCGTACGGGGAGGTGACCGTCTTCAGGCCGGGGTTGACCCGCATGACGTCGGAGCCGAGGCCGGCGCGCACGGGGAGGAACGGCAGCCGGTTCGCGGCGGCGTGCAGCCCCCACATGAACATCGCCTCGTCGACCTCCCTCAGGGCGAACGCGCCGGCCTGGCGGGCCGCGCGGAAATGGGGTTCGAGGGGGATGGAGTCGAGGGTCGCGAAGGGGGCGATCAGCTTGCGGATCCTTCCGGCGGCGGCGAGCAGGCCGACGTCCGGACCGCCGTACGAGACGACGGTGAGATCGGTGATCTCGGAGCGGAGCAGTGCACGGACCAGCGCCATCGGCTTGCGGCGCGAGCCCCAGCCGCCGATGCCGAGGGTCATCCCGCTGCGCAGCCGCGCGATCACGTCGTCGGGAGCCATGGTCTTGTCCGTCAAGGTCAGTCCTCCTCGCTGTCCGCTGCGCGCGGGGCCCGGCCGAAGGCGTCGCGGACGCGGTCGGCGACCCCGCTGAGGTTCGCCTCGAAGGTGAAGCCCTGCTCGAAGCGGTAGCTGCGGCGGACGTCGACGGGGTCGATGCCGTTGATGGCGGCCTTGGCGAGCCGGATCAGCGAGCCGTCCTTGCGGGCGATCTCACGTGCCAACTCCACGGCGGATTCGAGGAGTTCATCCCGTGGGACCACCTTCCAGACCGAGCCGTGGGCGTGCAGTTCGGCGGCGGTGGCGGTGCGCGAGGTGTAGTACAGCGCCCGCATCAGATGCTGCGGGACCAGCCGGGCCAGATGGGTGGCCGCCCCCAGCGCGCCGCGGTCCAGCTCCGGCAGGCCGAAGGTCGCGTCCTCGCTCGCCACGACGACGTCCGCGTTGCCGGCCAGGCCGATTCCGCCGCCCAGGCAGAAGCCGTGGACGGCGGCGACCACCGGCACCTCGCACTCGTAGACCGCGGCGAACGCCTCGGCGCAGCCGCGGTTGGCGCCGATCAGGGCGGTGTGGTGGCCCGCCGCGGTGTCCCGCTGCATCTCCTTGATGTCGACTCCGGCGTTGAAGCCGCGGCCCGCGGCGGCCAGCACGACGCAGCGGACAGCGGGGTCGCGGCCGGCCGCCCGTACGGCGTCGGCGAGGTCGTACCAGCCCTGTACGGGGAGGGCGTTGACCGGAGGGAAGTCCACGGTCACGACCGCGATGCCCCGGTCCGGCCCGGAGGTGGAGACACCCATGAGGAGATCAGCTACCTTTCCACCAAGCGTTTGTTAGGTAGCGAAGTTAGCAGCGGATCGCACGCTGCGGGAGGTGTCCGTTGAGCCTGACTCTCGATCTGACCGGACAGGTCGCCGTCGTCACCGGCGGCACCCGGGGCGTCGGCGCCGGAATCGCCCGCGCCTTCCTCCAGGCCGGCGCCGAGGTCGTCGTCTGCGCCCGCCGGCCACCGGACGCCCCGGTCGCCGCGGACGGCAGAGCCGCCCGCTTCCGCCCCCTCGACCTGCGCGACCCGCCCGCCGTACGGGAGTTCTTCGCCCGGGTCGCGGCCGAGCATGGCCGGCTGGACTGCCTGGTCAACAACGCCGGCGGCACCCCCTATCGGCTGCTCGACGAGGCCAGTGCCGAACGGCACGCCCGCGTCGTGGAGTTGAACCTCACCGCACCGCTGACCGCCTCGCTCGCCGCCTACGAGGTGATGCGGGGCCAGCGGCACGGCGGTTCGGTGCTCATGATCGGCAGCGTCAGCGGCACCCGCCCCTCGCCCGGCACCGCCGCCTACGGCGCGGCCAAGGCGGGCCTGGACAACCTCGCCCGCACGATGGCCGTCGAATGGGCGCCCGCGGTGCGGGTCAACACCGTCGTCCTGGGCATGGTGCGGACCGAACTCGCCGCGCTGCACTACGGCGACGCGGCGGGCCTGGCCGCCGTCGGCGCGACCGTACCGCTCGGCCGGCTCGCCGAACCCGCCGAGATCGGCGACGCCTGCGTCTTCCTCGCCTCCGACCGCGCCCGCTACGTCAGCGGCGCCAGCCTGCTGGTCCACGGCGGCGGGGAGCGCCCCGCCTTCCTCGACGCCGCCACCGTCAACCACCCCAAGGAGCCCTGAGATGACCGGAATCTGCACCGGACGCGTCGCCGCCGTCACCGGCGCCGGCCGCGGCCTGGGCCGCGCCCACGCCCTCGCCCTCGCCGCCGAGGGGGCCCGGGTGGTGGTCAACGACCTCGGGGTGGCGGCCGACGGCGCCGGGGCCTCGGCCGGACCCGCCCATCAGGTCGTCGAGGAGATCCGCGCCCGCGGCGGCGAGGCCGTCGCGCACACCGGCGACATCACCACCGGCGAGGGCGCCGCCTCGCTGATCGCCGCTGCCCTGGACTCCTTCGGCCGGCTGGACAGCCTCGTCAACAACGCCGGTTTCCTGCGCGACCGGATGCTGGTCAACCTCGACGAGGACGACTGGGACGCCGTGCTGCGCGTCCACCTCACAGGCCACTTCCTGCCGCTCCGGCACGCCGCCGCCCACTGGCGCGCCGAGGCCAAGGCCGGGCGGACACCCGACGCCAGGGTCGTCAACACCAGTTCCGGCGCCGGGCTGTTGGGCAGCGTCGGCCAGGGCAACTACTCCGCGGCCAAGGCCGGCATCCTCGGCCTGACCCTCGTCGCCGCCGCCGAACTGGGCCGCTACGGCGTCCAGGTCAACGCCATCGCCCCGGCCGCCCGTACCCGCATGACCGAGCAGACCTTCGCCGACAGCATGGCGGCGCCCGCCGAGGGGGAGTTCGACGCCATGGCGCCGGAGAACGTCTCCCCCCTGGTGGTCTGGCTGTCCGCCGCCGACAGCGCCCATGTCACCGGCCGGGTCTTCGAGGCAGAGGGCGGCCGGATCACCGTGATGGAGGGCTGGCGGCCCGGCCCCACCGCCGACAAGGGCGCCCGCTGGACCCCGGCCGAGGCGGGCGAGACCGCCCGGAAGCTGCTCGCCGCCGCGGAGCCTGCGCGGCGGGTGTACGGGGCTCGCTGACCGTTCCGCTGCGCTTGGCTTTGCTTCCCACGTTTTTGGCTTTCCCGCCGTGGGGGTTGCTGTCTTTGCGCCTTCGGCGCGGGGTGTTGTCCGCTGCG
>NZ_JBNHIN010000036.1:0-83620 GCF_050054615.1 Streptomyces sp. YGL11-2 | reverse complement strand
CGTGCGGCTCGACACTCCGTTCAAGGAGATCGCGCAGACGCTCGCCGACAACGCGGTGAGCGCCGTACCGGTGCTCGACAGCCTCGGCAGGCCGGCCGGCATCGTCTCGGAGGCCGATCTGCTGCGCAAGGCCGCCGACCGATCCGATCTGTCCGGCAGGACCCCGCTGCCGCACCTGGAGGCGTGGGAGCGGGCGCGGGCGGAGGGCCGTACCGCCGGTGAGCTGATGTCCGCACCGGCGGTGTGCGCCCATNAAGGCCGCCGACCGATCCGATCTGTCCGGCAGGACCCCGCTGCCGCACCTGGAGGCGTGGGAGCGGGCGCGGGCGGAGGGCCGTACCGCCGGTGAGCTGATGTCCGCACCGGCGGTGTGCGCCCATCCGGACTGGACGGTGGTGGAGGCGGCGCGACTGATGGAGGTGCAGCAGGTCAAACGGCTGCCCGTGGTCGACGAGGCGGACGTCCTGCTGGGCATCGTCAGCCGCAGCGATCTGCTGCGCGTCTTCCTGCGCAAGGACGACGCGATCCGCGAGGAGATCACCCGCGAGGTCATCGGGCGCACGGCACGGCTCGGTGCGTCGGGCGTGACCGCCGAGGTCAATCGGGGTCAGGTGGCCCTGCACGGCACGGTGACCGACCTGTTGCTCGCTCCCGTGCTGGTACGGATGTGCGCGAGCCTCGACGGCGTGGTGTTGGTGTCCGAGGATCTGAAGCCGGAGCCGGCCGGCGGCGGCCCGTCGGACGGGACCGGCGAAGGACGAGCACAGGAAAGCCGGTCGCCCTCATGAAGAACGTCATCACCGTCGGTGTGGACGGTACGCCCCAGGCCCTGGCGGCAGCTCAGTGGGCGGCGCACGAGGCGCAGTTGCGGCAGTCCCGCCTGCGGCTCCTGACCGCCTGGCAACCCCTCACGGCGACGCCGCGGGGCACGCCACGGACGCCGGAAGTGCCGCACTGGCCGGACCCGATCCTCGAAGAGGCCAGGGCCGCGGTCGAGTCGGCGCAGCCCGGGCTGCCCGTTGACGTGTCGCTGGTGCGCGCGCCGCCACTGGAAGCCCTGGTCGAAGCCGCCGGGCAAGCGGATCTGCTGGTCCTGGGGTCGCGGGGGCTGGGCCCGGCGGCGCGCTTCGCACTGGGGGCCACCGGCCTCGACCTGGTGCCACGGGTCGCGGTCCCCGTCGTCCTGGTGCGGGCCCGACAGGACGGCCCGGCGACCGAGGGCGGCAACAGCGTCGCGGTCGGTGTCAGCCTGCACGCCCCCAGCGAACGGCTGCTGGCCTTCGCCTTCGAAACCGCAGCCCGACGAGATGTCCCGCTCCGCGCCGTGCACGGCAGGAACCTGCCGCCGTTCGCCTACGACCGGGGCGGTGCCGTGGAACGGACCGCCGCGGAAGAAGCGGCCGGGATCGCACGCGAGGAGCTGTCGGAGGCGCTGCGCCCGTGGCAGGAGAAGTTCCGGGACGTGCGGGTGGAGGAGCAGGTGGTGATGGAGAGTCCGGCACCCGCCCTGCTGCACGGCGCCGCGGGAGCACAACTGCTGATCGTCGGCCGCCGGCACATCGGCCACGCGGTCCCCCGCATCGGCCACGTCGTCCATGCGGCCGTCCACCACGCCGCCTGTCCCGTCGCGATCGTGCCGCATGAGTAACCCCGTCCGCATAGACGAGGCCGCACCTGCTGGAAGGAAGGATGTGTGCGCGATGACGACCGACCAGGCACCCGGATCCGGCGCCGCGCCGGGTCGGCCCGGCAGCGACCTGGGCCGGCGCGCCGCACTGCGCCGGCAGCAACTGGGGCTGACCCGCGAGGAGGTCGCGACCCGGGCCGCCGCCTCACCGGGATATGTGCAGTACGTCGAGGAGCACGCGGCCGAACCGGACATCGGGTTCCTGCTGCGCCTCGCCCACGCCCTCGACACCACCGTCGCCAACCTGACGGGCGGCACGGCCGACCTCCCAGAGGGCCTCGGCAAAGCCGCGGCCCACCCCGAGGTGCTGGTGCTCGGCCCCGCCGAATGCCGCGAACTGCTCTCCACGCACGGCATCGGCAGAGTGGCCGTCACCATCGGCGACACCCCCGCCGTCTTCCCCGTCAACTACACCGTCGTCGACGACGTGATCGCCTACCGCACCCACGCGGACTCCGGCCCGGCCACAGCAGCCGGCCACGAAGCCGCACTGGAGGTGGACCACATCGACGACGCCTTCAGCCAGGGATGGAGCGTCCTTGCCGTCGGGCCCGCCGAAGTCGTCACCGGCTTCTACGAGTCCCGCACGTTCGAAGAGCAGGCGTACTCGGCCCCCTGGGTAGGCGGCGGCCGGCACCAGTGGATCGCCATCCGGCCAACCCGCCTCAGCGGGCGCCGCATCCGCGTCCCCGGGGCGCCGACACCCCCGACCGGGAGCACCGACGCGGACGCGTGAAGCTGTCGTCGGCGAAGGTGACGGCTCCCGGTCGTCAGCAGGTCTTCCGGCGCCCCGGCTGCACCGACGTGATCGGCCTGGCCGACGAGACGCCCCCGGTCGGCAGTGTGCCGCTGCTGGAGACGATGATGCGGGGTGGGTCGCGGTGTTCGTATCCCCTTCCGCTGGAGGAAGTCCGGCGTCAGCTCACCGCGGAGGTGGCACAGGTCCCGGCCGCGGCCCGGGAAATCCGGTCGCCGGTGCCGGTACGCGCCACCGTCTCGAAGCCGCTCGCCGCGCTGACCGTGCGCGTCCGGCAGCGGATCGAACGTGCGGTGTTCGGCACAACCCCTGTAGGGCGTACGGACCGCGTATCCGGTTGAAGCCGTACGCAGTTGCCGTGGGAATCGTTCACGGCGGCGCGGGCGGGCCGCTCGCGCTCGTTGCGCCGAGGTCGACCAAACGGCGCCGGGTGGCCAGGAGGCGACGGGCGACGACGTCGAGGACCCGGCGGGTCACCACCAGCCCCAGGACCGGGTCCGCCTCGCACAGCGCGCGTACCCGGGTCGCGTCGAATTCGTGGGCCCGCACGAGGGTGAACGCCTCCGCCCCCATCCGCCAGCGGTACGGCGGCACCAGCCACGACCAGCCCAGCAGGTCGCCCGGGCCGAGGACGTCGACGACCGCCGGCCGTCGGGTCGGCATCCGGATGTCGAGATTGACCGAGCCGGTGCGGATGATCCAGAACCGGTCCGCGGCGCCGCCCTCCTCGAAGATGCGGGTGCCTTCCGCAAAGGACACCTCGTGGGCGAACGCCAACAGCCGGTCCCTTCCGTTGGGCGGGAGATGTTGCAGCAACGGGGTGGTGGTCATGGCGGATCTCCTGGTTGCCGACCGTGCCGCGAGGGGACCACCGCGGCCCAAGTCATCCGGTTGCGCGGTCCGTTCGCCCTGTCTGCGGGTCATGAACGGGCCGGCCCGCGCAGGCGAGTCGGCATCCGACGGCAAGGAGGACCGCCCACTTCTCGCGGGCCCTGATGGCGCGGTGCGCGGTCTCGCTCCGCTCCTCCGCGTCTGCCGTCCTCCCTGTCACTTTCAGTGAACCGCGCGGAGGCGCCGCGCACGAGTTCCGTCCGGTCCCGTCCCATGGGCCGGACGGCCTTCTCTCGGGGCAACTCGCCCCATAACGCGGACAGAGCGCCTGTGGCACGTTCGGCACAGGACATCGTGGTGCGCGCGCAGAGGCGGTGACGGCAGTGAAGGCACATGTCGGCGATCTGCTCGTGGTCGAGAGCCCGACCACGGGCGCCACCCGCCGGGACGGGGAAATCGTCGGACTCCACCACGCGGACGGCACCCCGCCCTATGACGTCCGCTGGTCGGACAACGACCAGATCACGATCTTCTTCCCCGGTCCCGACACCCATGTCCGGCACCTCGAAGGCCCTTCGGAAGCCGCCTCGGAGCACGGCTTCACCGAGCGGCAAACGGGCGGTGGCACCTGATGCCCGTCCTCCCGCAGCGACTCCGCAGAGGTGTGACATGGGCGGCTCGGTCCTCGTAGGACTGGACGGAACCGGGAACAGTGTGCCCGCGGTGCGCTGGGGCGCCGAGGAGGCAGCGGTACGGAACCTTCCCCTCCACCTCCTCCATTCCTGGGTCTCCCAACCCTGGCCGCCCTCCCCGACCCGAGCCGATGCCGAAAAGCGTCGCTACGGAGCCGAAGCACTCAGTCGCGCGGAAACCCTGGTCCGCCAGACGCATCCGGGAATCGCGGTGACGGCCGAGCAGGTCTCCGAGGATGCCGCGGACGCGCTGGCGGAACGCAGCGAGGCGGCCACCCTCCTGGTACTCGGATCGCGCGGGCACGACACGATCTCCGGATTCCTCCTGGGCTCCGTGAGCCTGCGGGTGCTCGGGCGCGCGCAGTGCCCGGTGGTCACCGTCCGCGAGGAGGAACCGTCCACCGGCCCCGGACCCGAAATCGTCGTCGGCGTGCAGGAGTTGGGCGCCGAGGGCGACGCCGTACTCGACTACGCGTTCACCACGGCCGCGGCCCATCACACGGCGCTACGCGCCGTACGGGCCCGGACGCCGGACACCCCCCTCGGCGCCCCCGCCACCTCGCCGGGCGCGACGGCCCCCACGGCGAGCGGCGACAAGGAGTTGCTCTCCATGAGCCTGGCCCTGTGGCGCGAGAAGTTCCCCGACGTGCGGGTGATCGAGGAAGTGACCGACGGCAGGGCCGTGCCCGTGCTGCTGGGAGCCTGCTCGCAGGCCGGCCTGCTCGTCATCGGACGCCGACCACAACGCGCTCCCATGCCACTCGGCCCAGCCGTACTCGCCCTGCTGCACCACTCCCACTGCCCGGTGGCGATCGTTCCGCGCCTGTGACCGTGGTGCCTTGCCGAGCGCCATTCACCGCACCGTGGAGAAACTGAAAGTACGGCCGCATCGGCGTCACGGCCGACGGAGGGAGGAACGGCGATGGCCGGTTTGCGCGATCTTCTGATGCGTTTCCGTCCGGTCAGCACCCCGGGCCCGGCGACCGTAGGCGTGCCCGCCGACCGCACCGCCGAGCTGGCCGCGGAGCTGACGCCGACACTGTCCCGGTTGGACCGCACGGCCGTCGAGGCCGAGGCCATCCGCCTCGCCGGGCGTAGCGAGGCCGACCGTATCCGCCGAGACGCCGCCCGGCACGCGGACGCCATCACCGCGCGCGCGGACGACCTGTTCGAGCGCGTGCGTGCGCAGGCCGCCGACCGGCGGCGGGAACTCGGCCGCCGCGAGGCCGATGCGGTTCGTGCGGAGGGACAGCGCGCCGAGGCCGCGCTGAGGCGCCGGGCCGCGGCGCGGATCCCGGTCGTGGCGGACCGGCTGACCGATGAGGTACGCCGCCAACTCGGCCTGCCCGTCCTTCGGGCCGGGCGCCCTCCCGGTGTCGAGGAGCGGGGCGGCGGCCCGTGAGCGCCGCATGGGTTGCCGGGGGTGACACGGGCACGCGGCCTGCTCACCCGGTGCCCGGGTGAGCCCGGTGCCTGTCGGATCGCGGACGCCGGATCACTGGACGCGGCGCTGCGCCTCCTGGCCACCACGCCCTACCGAGGACGCCTGACCACCGGCATGTCCTTGCCGGCAGCGCAGCGGGCGGTCACGGCCACCCTGCTCTGGCATCTGCGGGTACTCGCCGGCTGGCTGCCGAGGCGCGGGGTGGACTGTCTGCGTCTGCTGGCGTCCGGCTTCGAGATCGTCAATATCGAGGCCCGCTACCGACAGCTCAGCAGCCGCGTGGCAGAACCACCCCCCTATGAGCTGGGATCCCTCGCCACCGCCTGGAACAGGGTCGCTCGCGCCGCACGGCCAGAAGATCTGCGGACCGCTCTCAGCACGTCACCGTGGCGTGACCCTGGTGGCACGGCGGCCGAGCTGGCGGTGGGGCTGCGGCTGACCTCAGCCGCCAGAACCGCGGTACGGGTGCCCTGCGCGGCGCGCTGGTCGGCGGGCCGGACCGCCCTGCTCGTCGCAAGGGAGCGGTTCGTGCACGGTCGGGCACCGTCTGCCTCGGCCATGGGTCCGGCCGCTCAGCTCCTCGGCTCCGCCTCCCGTGCTCCTGACTTCCGGGAGTACCGGCGCCGGCTCCCGGCGCCGGCCGGGTGGGCGCTGCGCGGCATCGACGAACCGGCCGCCCTGTGGCAGGCGGAGGGGCGGTGGTGGCGGGATGTTGAGCAGGACGGGCTGAGGATGGCGCGCCGTACCCGGTACGGCATGGATCCCGTCGTGGGCGCGGTCGCGGTTCTGTCGGCCGATGCGTGGCGCACCCGTGGCGCGCTGGAACTGGCCGCGAACGGCGCATCCTTCCAGGAGGGCTTCGATGTCCTGGTCTGAGTCCTTCTCCCCGGTGGCCATGCAGCGCGTGGCGATCGTCGTTCCGCAGGCGGCCGAGCGGGGTGCGCTGGTCTGCCTCGCCGATGCCGGCTGTGTGGACCTGGACCGGACGGGCGGTCCCGGACGCCCTGGGGGCACGTCGCACCAGGGCCCCCGTGCGGGCACGGCCGCGCCGGCGCTGGCCGCCACCGCTCCCGACCCTCATGCGCTGGAGGTAGCCGGGCGCACCGACCTGATGGCCGGGGAGGAGCAGTTGGCGGCGCGGCTTGACGACGCGGTCCGCCGCGGGAGCGTGGCCGCGCTCGCGGGCTGGTGTCCGCGCGAGGAGGTGGCACCGCTGAGCGCTCGGCTGGCCGGGCTCGGTGGCGCGCTGGTGCCGACGGCGGCACCGCGGGGTGTCGATCCGCCGACCGCGCTACGCCGCACCGGCCCGGTCCGCGGCGCATGCACGTCCCTGGTGACGACGTACGGCACCCCTCCCTACGCCGACCTCGACCCCTCCTGGGCAGCCGCGGCCCTGTACGCCGTGATGTTCGGGATGATGTTCGGCGACGTGGGGCACGGTGCGCTGCTGCTGTTCGGCGCACTCTTCCTGGCCGTGCGGCGTCCCCGCAGGCCGGCGGCGTGGCAGGGCACCTGGCCGCTGATGGCTGCCGCCGGGGCCCTGAGCATCGTGGCCGGGCTGGCCTACGGGGAGTTCTTCGGGCCGACCAGGGTGCTGCCCACGCTGTGGCTGGAACCGCTGCACAGTCCGGGGCAGTTGCTCCTCTCGGCGGTGGCGGTGGGCGCCGTCCTGCTCTTTCTCGCCTACGTGGCCGGTGCCGTGAACCGGTGGCGCGAACGGGGCTTCTCCGGGGCCCTGTACTCGCTGTCCGGTATCGCCGGCGGCGCCGTCTTCCTTGGGCTCACGGGGGTGGTGGCGGGGGCCGCAGGGCACCTCGCGTGGTGGGTGGCGGCGGGAGCCGCTGGGGCGGCGGCCGGTGCCGTCCTCGCCGCGGCCGGCCTCTACTCCGGCACCGCCCGCGGCGTCTCCGGCCTGGTACAAACCGGTGTACAGCTCTTCGACGGCGTCGTCCGCATCCTGTCGAACCTCATCTCCTTCGCGCGGCTGGCGGCCTTCGGCCTCACCCACGCGGCACTCGGTCAGGTCGTCTGGGCGGGCACCACGGGACTCGCCGGGCACGGACCAGCAGGGGTGGTGGGTGCGGTCGCCCTGTTCGCCGTGGGCAATGCGCTCGTCTTCACGCTGGAGGCGCTGGTGGCGGGTGTGCAGGCGCTGCGTCTGGAGTACTTCGAGCTCTTCTCCCGGGTCTTCGAGGGCCAGGGCCGCCCGTTCCGTCCCTGGCGCCTTCCTGTCTGTCGTTCGGAGGTGGCGTCGTGATCGCTTGGCTCGTCACACTGCCCGTCATCGTCGTGATCTGTTGGGCGGTGCGCGTGCTGTCCCGCCGGTACGGCGGCAGGACCGCGCTGCGGTGTGCCGTCGGGGCGAACCTGGTGCTGCTGGCCGGTGCGCTGGCGCTGCTGGTGGTCGCGCTGAGCGGAGGTGCGGCGCAGGCCGCGCCGACCGCTCCGGCCGGTTCGTCGGGCACCAATTCCGCGGCGCTGATCGGCGCCGCCATCGCCGTCGCCGGGGCCTCGATCGGCGCGGCGATCGCCGTGGCGTACACCGGTGCCGCGGCCCTGGCCGCACTGAGCGAGCGTCCGGAGCTGTTCGGCCGGGCGATGGTGATCGTGGGCCTGGCCGAGGGCATCGCCATCTACGGTCTGGTGGTCGCCGTGCTGCTGATCGGCAGGGCATGAGGTCATGGGCGCGGTCATCGCCATCGGGGAGCGGGCCCGGACCACGGGGTTCGCGCTGGCCGGGGTGGAGGTCCGGCCCGCCGAGGCGCCCGACCGGGTCCGCGCGCTCTGGCGGGACCTGCCCGCGGACGTGGCCCTGGTGATCCTCACTCCGGCCGCCGCCGCGGCGCTGGGCCCTGATGCCCTGGACGTGTCGGAGCCTCTGACGGTGGTGATGCCGCCGTGACCTTCGCGCCGACTGCCGCGGCCGACCCGCTCGCCCCTGTCCGGGCCGCGCTGCTGCGCGCCGCCGACGAGGAGGCCGAGCGGCTGGTGGCGGCGGCGCGACGCGACGCCGAGGCGACCGTCGCTGCCGCCCGGTCCCGGTCGGCTGCCCTGCTCCGCGAAGCACGCCACCGGGGAGAGGACGAGGGCGGACGTGCCAGTGCCGCCGCCGTGGCTCAAGCCCGCCGCTCGGCCCGGGCCGGGCTGCTGAAGGCTCAGGCGGAGGCGTACGAAGAACTGTGCCGGACAGTGTTCGCCCAGGTGCGGCGCTGCCGGCGGGAAGCGTCGTATCCCGCCGTGCGCGACCGGCTGGCCCGGCAGGCCCGCCGTGCCCTGGGCCCGGAGGCCACCGTCACCGAGCACCCGCAGGGCGGTGTGATCGGGACGGCCGACGGCCGGAGCGCGGATCTGAGCCTGGATGCCGTGGCCGGGCGTGTCCTGGAGCACTCCGGCGCCGGGATCGAGACCCTGTGGCTGACCTGACGGCGGCGCCCGGTACCCGCAGCTCTGCGACCGCCCGCATCCTGCGGGTGGCCGGGCCGCTCGTCGAGCTGGAGAACACGGGCCGGGTCGCCATGAACGACCTGGTGCTGCTCGGCGCGGCGCGGCTGCCGGCGGAGGTGGTCGCGATCACCACGTCCCGGGTCACGGTCCAGGCGTACGAGTACACGGGCGGCCTGGCACCGGGGCAAACCGGCCGCCCGTTGGGCGTTCCGGTCTCCGCGCGGCTCTCCCCGGACCTGCTGGGTGGCGTGTTCGACGGACTGCTCCGCCCGCTGACGGCCGCCGGGGACCGGCTCACACCGGGCGCCGGGGCGAATCCGGCCCCGGGACGCGGCCGGCGGTTCACTCCGGCCGTCGTCACCGGTCAGCAGGTTCCCGAGGGGGCCGTCATCGGAGAGGCCGGCGCCGGGGGCGGGCCGCGGCCCCGGATCCTCGTACCGCCCGGCTGCGGGGGCGAGGTCACGTACGTGGCCACCGAAGCCGAGCATCCGGAAGAGGCGGTGCTCGCCGTGGTGGGCGGCACCGAGGTCCGGTCGGTGACCAGCTGGCCGGTGCGTCGGCCTCGCCCGGTCCGCGAGCGGGTCCCGGCCGTTGCTCCGCTGACCACGGGACAACGGGTGATCGACCTGCTCTTCCCCGTTGCGCGGGGCAGCACCGTCGCGGTCCCCGGGGGCTTCGGCACGGGCAAGACCGTGCTGCTCCAGCAGATCGCCAAGTGGTGCGACGCCGATGTCATCGTCTACGTCGGCTGCGGCGAACGCGGCAACGAAATGGCCGACGTCATCGCCGAGTTCTCCGAACTCTCCGACCCGCGCACGGGAGGGCGCCTCGCCGACCGCACCGTGATCGTCGCCAATACGTCCAACATGCCGATGATGGCCCGCGAGGCCAGCATCCACACCGGCGCCACCGTCGCCGAGTACTTCCGCGACATGGGGTACGACGTGGTGGTCATCGCCGACTCCACCTCCCGCTGGGCGGAGGCCCTGCGGGAGTTCGGCTCGCGGACCGGCGAACTGCCCGCGGAGGAGGGCTACCCGGCCGGTCTGGCGTCCGCACTCGCGGCCTTCTACGAACGGGCCGGGGCGGTGACGACGCTGGGAGCTGGTCCCGGCTCGGTGACCGTCATCGGGGCCGTCTCCCCGCCGGGCGGCGACCTGGCCGAGCCGGTCACCGCGCACACCGAACGCTGTGTGCGCTGCCGGTGGACCCTGGACCGGGAGTTGGCCTACGCCCGCCACTACCCCGCGCTGTCGTGGTCGCACTCGTTCTCCCGGGACGCCTCCGCCCTCGCCCCGAGCCGGGCCGGACGGGAGACCGCGGAGCTCCGGGCCGCGGTCTCGGGGCTGCTGGCGGAGGCCGACCGCCTGGCGGACCTGGTGGATCTGGTGGGTATCGGCGCACTGCCCGCGCCCGAGCGGGTCAGTGTCCTGGCCGGACGCCTGGTCCGGGAGGGCCTGCTACAGCAGAGCGCCCTCTCCTCCAACGACGCGCACTGCACCCCTGCGAAGACGGCCGCGCTCGCCGACGCGGTGCTCACCGTCGTCGAGCGGTGCCGGTCCCTGGTGGCATCCGGTACGCCACCGGAAGAGGTCGAACAGGCCGGCTTCACCGCCCTGTTGCGGGCCCGCGAGGAAGCCGGGCCGGACGGCACCGCCACCGTCCGGGCCGCTGGTGATGCCGTGCTCCGCGCCCTGGGAGAGCTCCGGTGAGCGCCGGCCCGGTGCCGGTCGGGTACACCTCGATCCGGGAGCTGCGCGGACCGCTCGTGGTGGTGGCGGGGGTCGGCGGGGTCGGCTGGGACGAGTTCGGGACGATCACGCTTGCTTCGGGCGAGCGGCGGCACGGTGTCGTCCTGGAGGTGCGGGACGATCTCGCGGTCGTCCAGGTGCTGGAGGGCACCGGCGGACTGGATCCGACCGGGCTGCGGGTGACGTTCAGCGGCTCCCCGCTGACGGTTCCCGTCGGGGAGAGCTGGCTGGGCCGCACGTGCGACGGCAAGGGGGCTCCGCGCGACGGCGGACCGCCCGTCTTCGGCCCGGTCTCCGCACCGGTGGAGGGCATGGCGATCAACCCCGTGCGCCGGCAGCCGCCCGGCGAGCCGGTGCTCACCGGCATCGCCGCGGTGGACGCGCTCACCACGCTGGTACGCGGGCAGAAGCTGCCCGTCTTCTCCACCGCCGGGCTGCCGCACCTCGAACTCGCGGTGCAGATCGCCGCCCAGGCCACCACGGCGGGCGAACGGTTCAGCGTGGTCTTCGCGGGCATGGGCCTGACCCACGCGGACGCGTTCTTCGTCCGGGACGCGCTGGAAGAGCGCGCCGCCGCGGGGGAACTGTGCTTACTGCTCAACACCGCCGACGATCCGGTGATCGAGCGCATCCTCACCCCGCGGCTGGCGCTCACCGTCGCCGAACACCTCGCCTTCAGAGGCGGCCGGCACGTACTGGTGATCATGACGGACATGACGTCCTACGCCGAGGCGCTGCGCGAGGTCTCCGCGGCTCGCGGTGAAGTGCCGGCCCGCCGGGCCTACCCGGGCTACCTCTACAGCGACCTGGCCTCGCTGTACGAACGCTGCGGGCGCATCATCGGCCGACCCGGTTCGGTCACCGTACTGCCCGTCCTGACCATGCCGGCCGGGGACATCACCCACCCGGTGCCCGACCTCACCGGGTACATCACCGAAGGGCAGATCGTACTCTCCCCGCAGATCCACGCCGCGGGGGTCTACCCGCCCGTGGACGCCCTGGCCTCACTCTCCCGCCTGATGCGCAAGGGCGCGGGCCCCGGCCGGACCCGCCCCGACCACCTGGACGTGGCAGCCCAGTTGATCGCCGCGCTCGCCCGCGCCCGGCAGGCCGGCGAACTCGCCGAACTCGCCGGGGAATCGGCCCTGAGCCCGGCCGACCGGCGCTACCTCGCCATGTACCCCGTCTATCTCCACGACTTCCTGCACCAGGGACGCGACACGAAACTGGCACTGGACGAGTCACTGGAGCGTGCCTGGCGGGTCCTGCTGACACTGCCGCCCAGCGAACTGGGCATGCTCCCGGCGGCGTTGCTGCACGCACGGACCGGCGACGGCACTCCCGGAGCCGTGCCATGACGACGGCCGCTCCTCCCCCCGTCGGCCGGGCCGCCCGCCTGCGGTTGCGCCGCAGCCTTCAGGTCGCCACCCGCGGGGCGGACCTGCTCGACCGGCAACTCCACCTCCTGCGCACCGAACTGGCGGACCTGCGGCGAGCCGAAGCAACAGCCCGTGACGAGTGGGAGGCACGGGTCCGGGAGGCCGAGACATGGCTGCTGCGCGGACTGCTGCTCGGCGGCGAGAACGCCCTGCGGACCGCCTCACGCGTCTCAGCCGCGGACATCACCGTCGAGTGGGAGGACACTCTGGGCGTACGGCACCCCGCCCGGACCGCCGTATCCCCGGGCACCGCAGCCGCGTCCAACGCCGCTCCCGGCAACACCGCGCTGGTGCATGCCCGTACCGCCTACCGTGCGGCGGTCGCCACGGCCGCCCGATACGGAGCCGCGGCGACCGCTTCCCGTCTCGTCGAGGTCCGCATGCGCACCACCCTGGTGCGGGTCAGGGCACTGCGCCGGCACCGGATCCCCCGCCTCCAACAGGACCTGACGGCTGTCGAACTGGCCCTGGAGCAGTCGGAACACGAGGACGCCGTCCGGCGGCGCTGGGCGGCGCGGCGCGGCGGAGCCGACACCCGAGGCTGACCACGACCGCTGCACCGTCCGCCGTGGTCGCGCGGGTCTCGCCGGTCAACCCGCACGGGCCTCTCCGGGCACGACCGCCAACGGCCCCGGTGCGAAGTGCGTGAGGGTGCGGATCCGGTCCTTGGGCACGGCTCCGGCAGGCCACTGCTGGGCGTGCACCAGGCATAGCTCCCGGCCGCGCCGAGGCGCCGCGTCCGCCGCCCGTGCCGCCGCGTTCCGTACCGTCGGTGAACGGGAGAGCCCGGCCCCCACCGAGTTGCGCGGTTCATTGCCGGTCATCCTTCTCCCCCTCCCGGATACAGGCCGCTGGAGGGGCCCACCGGAACCTTCCTCATGCTTTTGAGCCCCCCGCCGCACGGCAGCGCCGGTAGGACTGGGTGGCTCCGCAGAGCGTCCGGAAACTCACCGGGCACGGCACCGCCCGGTGGAATCCGGAGGACCCGAACGTCCCCGAGATCGGCGACGAACTGGCGGCGATCCGCGCGATGAGCGATCTCGCCGCGCAACTGGCACGAACCGCGTACGGCGACCTAGAAGACGCACGGAAGATGCTGCGAGCCTCACCGAAGAGGGATGCACAGCACATCTAGTGCGTGGAACCGCCCCGGGTCCGTGCGGGTCGCCATGGCGCTCCGAGTGGCCGGCACTGCTGCCTGGATGCGTCGCTCGGCACCGTGTTTGCCCGGCAGGCGGGAGCTGCGGTTCTTGACGGCCTTCTCGAATGGATCAGGACGCAAGCCTATTTGACGGTTCGTCACCCCTTCACCGGTCAGTTCGAGGATCTCCCGCTCCCAAGGCGACGGCCCGGACGACGCTTCCTCTTCGCGCTACGCCTCGTCATCCTCGCCCTGCGGGCGACGCATCACCAAGATGTGGTCGCCGCGTCGAGCATCGATCGCCCCGAAGCCACCGTGGGCACGGTGGCGACCGCATCTGGCCCTGCGGCGAGCACGCCCCGCCTCGCTCATGGCTCCCTCTAGCTGGGCCAACGGGCTCTGATCCACCGGTCGATCGTGGTGTACCAGGGCCGAACGGTCCCCGGCCGGCCGCGCCGAACGCACACCGGCCCCCCGTGCGGGACCGTTCGGCCCTCTCCCGGCGTGCGCCCAGGTGCCACGCTCGGAACAGCAGGTGAAGAAGGGTGTCGGATGCCTCTGGTGAAGTTTCGCCCACCATGGCGGCGTGGCCCGCTCCGGCGGGGCACGGACGTGGCGCAGTCCTGGATGGCGCTGGCCACCGGGCTGCTGATGGCCGTGGCGGTGCCGGCGGCGGGGGTGACGGCCGGCCAGGCGGTGTACGCGGCGTCCCAGCGGCAGCGCACCGAGTGGCACCGTGTCACCGCCGTGGTGACCGAGGAGCCCCCGGCCCGTATCGGCGCCGACCGAGGGGGTGGGGCGGGTGCCCGGGTGTATGCGACGGTGCGATGGACGGCCCCGGACCGCGGGGTGCGGACCGGCGAGACTCTCTTGTCACCCGGAGTACGCGTCGGGGCCCGGACAACGGTGTGGCTGGACCGGCACGGTGCGCTGGTGCGGAACCCCGGCGACCCCGTGAACACCGTGGCCGTGAGCGTCGCGGCCGGCACCATGGCGGCATCCACCACCGGTCTGCTGCTCTTCGCCGTGGACCGGGTCGGCGTCCGTCTGCTGGACCACCGGCGCCACGCCCAGTGGGAGAAGGAATGGGCGGAGATGGACGCGCAGGGGCGGCACCACCGTCCATGACCGTCCCCGGGCCCGGCGGTCAGGGTCGGAGGCCGCCCAGGTCCGCAGCCGAGTCCGGCCCCGGATGCCCTGCTCCTGCCGGTGGGCGCCTCCTCCGAGCCGTCCACACCACGCAGGCTGGGAAGCCCAGGCGCGCGCCCATCCCTTGGAGTTAGGCATGGCTCGCACCGTTGCCGTCGGCGTGGATGGCTCCCCCGCGGGTCTGGCCGCCGCGGAGTGGGGTGCCCGTGAGGCGCTCCTCAGGGATCTGCCACTGCGGCTCGTCCATGCCTGGGAGTGGCAGCCCGACGCCCACACTCCGGGCGCCGGGCCGGAAGCCGCTCGCCGCTGGCCGGAAGACGTACTGCCCCGCGTGGCCGCCAGGCTCCACCAACGCCATCCAAGCCTCGACATCACTGCGGACCGCGTCATCGGCACGCCGCGGGACGTGCTGTGCCAAGCGGCGAAGGAAGCCGGCGTACTGGTGATCGGCACGGTGGGGGCGAGGCGGATCACCGGGTTCCTCCTCGGTTCGGTGGGCATGGCTACCGTCGCGCACGCCGAAGCCCCGGTCGTCCTGGTACGGGCTGGGCCACTGGGCGAGCAGCAGCCTCCCGAACCGGAACCGGGGCGGCCCGTTCCCGACGCGACGATCCGCGCTCCCCGGCCGGTGGTCCTGGGGCTGGATCTCACCCGCCCCTGTGACGAGGTGATCAGCTTCGCCTTCGAGGCCGCGGCCGTACGCGCTGCCCCCTTGCTGGTCGTACACGACTGGAACCCGCCGCCGTACTACGCCTACGGGCTCGGTGCGGCGCTGACCTGGGGTACCGACGTCACGGCCCAGGAGCGCGAAACCGTGCACCAGACGCTGCGGCCGTGGCGTGCCGCGCATCCGGCCGTGGACGTCGTGGAACAGGCCGTCATCGGCGAGCCCGCACACCATCTGTTGGACGCCGCCACCCATGCCGCTCTCGTCGTCATCGGCCGGCGCAGCCACACCGCGCTTCACCCCTTGCCGCGCATCGGCCACATCGCCCATGCCGTGCTGCACCACTGCCCGGTACCCGTCGCCGTGGTACCGCACCGCTGACGGCGCACCGGCCCCGGCAGATCCGGTTACAAGGATGGACCCGCCGCCTGCGGCGCCTGGAGGGCCGTCGCACCAGTCAGGTCGAAGTCCACGTCCACCACCCCCTCGATACCGCGCACCAGACGCGCCACCACCGGGATGAGCGATCGGTCCCGCGAGTGCCCGCTGAGCGTGACCACCCCGTCTGCGACGGTGACCTCAAGGTCCTTGGCGGGCGCGGCGAACAGCGTCCCGAGGACCTCGCGTACCTCCCGCGCGAGCTCGTCGTCGGACCGCAGGAACACCTTCAGCAGGTCGGCCCGGCTGACGATGCCCACGAGCAACCCGCCCTCGTCGACGACCGGGAGCCGCTTGACGGATGCCCGCGCCATCGTCCGCGCCGCCTGCGCCAACGTGGCATCGGCATGCACCGTCACGGCCGGACTGGTCATGAGCTCCCCCGCCGTCACCGCCTCCGCCCGACGCACATCGTCGGACTGCCGCAACCGTTCCAAGCGATCCGAGTCCGCCTCCCGGAACGCTTCCTTGGGAAGGAGATCGGCCTCGGACACCACTCCGATCACCCTCCGCTCGCCCGAGAGCACCGGTACGGCGCTCACCCGCCACCGCCGCAGCGTCTCGACGATCTCCTTGAAACGGGCCTCGTGGTCGACGGCCGCCACGGGCTGGGTCATGACATCGCTGACGGTATGCGGCGTGTTCAGCATGGTGGTGCCTCCTCGGAATCAAGCCGACCTCACCCAGCCGTCGTATGACGGCAGCGAGCACCCGGCCCGTCATCACCGCCCAGCCTGCAACCCACCGAGCCCGGCCGGACAGGGCCATCCGGCCCTTCCCCCACGCCGTGGGACACCAGCGCCCGGGCGGCACACGATGCCGGGTTGCATCCCACTGATCTCACCCATCCGGTTCCCGCGCCCGGCCGCACCCGGGAAAGTCTTCGTGCCGCCGACCCATGGCGACAAGCACCAAAGCAGCGGCCGAGCGCCCGGGAAACTGTCCAAGGAACGGCACACAAGGCAGCTGTACGGGCTGCAGTCGGAGCTGGTAAATCCAGGGATGGTTGAGCACGGAGGGGAGCTCCCCGATCACCTGGCGCCGACAGCCACCCCGGGACCTCCAGACCTACCTCCCGACCACGCAGCCGCCCTGGAGAAGTGACACCGGGGCAGGGGCTCTTCGGACTCTCCGTGGCACCACCACCGGGCAGGCGGCGTGGCACAGCGCGGTGTACGCGCCCCCCCGGCAGGCGCTGCACACCCCGGACCGCACCACCCGACGCGTCGGCGGCACCCGGCGCCGGGCCCCAGGCGGCGGCCGCACCCTCGGCCTGGACCCCGCCTCGGTCACGGTCCGGGTCACGGACGGACGGGTGACGTTGAGCGGGACTGTGCCGCATAGCAGCCTCGTTCCCATCGCGATACGTCTTTGCGAAAGCGTCGACGGCGTGGTCGATGTCACGAACCACCTCGGCTTCGACGTCGATGACGCGGGGGGGGGGACACCACGGCCATAACCTCCGCTGTACCCGCCCCCGGCAACCGGTGCATGTCTGGCATCGGTTCTGCCCGACTGCAGCAACTTCCTGACGAGCTCGGCTTCCTGACGAGCTCGGCCCACGCCCCACACGGTCGGTGTCTCACCGAGCCGACCGGTCTGCCGCCGGACCAAAGAGGCGGTACACAAGGTTGTCACGGGCGTGGAAACGAGCGGTCACACGTCGAGCGTGACCGAACACCACCAGCCGCCCGGCCCTCGATCGAAGGCCAGCTCATGGAGGGTGGCCGCTTTCGGCGCGGCCCCCGTCAGAGGAGTTGTTGGTCGAGCGGTTTGCTGCTGAGGGGCTGGAGTCGGTCAGCGGCTGAACGGTAGCTGGCCGATCGCACTGTCACCGTTACCGCCATGTCAGCCCTGGTGACCACACCGGCGCCACTCGGATACCCCGGACGGGCCAGCCGGCAGAGCGCGGCCCGGGCACCGGAGCTGTACTGGACGTACCACTACGCCGTCGGTCGCCGAACGAGGGAGCGGTCCGTGTCGCCATCGGATGCTGCCGCCCACCCGGTGAAGCCCGATCACGTTTTCGACCGAGAGGTCGAGTGGGCCGAGCTGACCGGCTTCGTGGGTGATCCGCGTCCCGGGGCCACTCTCGGCCTGGTCTCAGGACAGCACAGGCAGGGCAAGACCTTCCTGCTGCAAGCCGTCGCCAAGGCCACCGAAGGCTTCTATTTCGACGGGCAGGCTGCGGCGGAGGCCGAGACACTGCACCGCCTGGCAGAGCATTTCGGGGAGCACACCCGGGCCACGCATCCACCGCACTGGCAGCGCTGGGAGGACGCCGTGGACGCGCTGCTGGCGCTCGGTGACCAGCGCCCGGTCCCCGTGATCATCGACAACTTCCCCGACCTTGTGGGCCCGAGCCCAGCGCTGCCGTCCGTCATTCACGGTGCCTACCTCCGTCTGCACCAGGTGCGTCGGCACAACCGGACCCGTCTCATCCTCAGCGGAGGGACCCCCTCCCTCATGCGGAGGCTCTTCTCCGGCCCGTCCTCCCTGCACCGGCTCGCCTCGCTGGAACTCCTGGTGCAGCCCTTCGACTTCCGCGAGGCGGCGCGATTCTGGGGCATTCGATCCCCACGGCTTGCCGTGCAGGTGCATGCCGTCGTGGGCGGTACTCCCGCCTATCGAGGTGACCTGGTGTGTGACGATGCTCCCACCAGCCCGCATGACTTCGACGCATGGGTGTGCCGAACCGTCCTCAGCCCACGCGTCCCCCTGCACTGGGAGGCTCGCAATCTGCTGGAGGAGGAGGCGAATCACGCGGACCGGGCGCTGTCCCACTCCACGCTGGTCGCGATCGCCACCGGCTGCTCCACACCCGGCGGGATCGCCGAACGCATCGGAGCCTCGCTGACCGACGTGTCCCACGTCCTGGCCGTACTGCGAAACCGCGGTCTGCTGCACGCAGAGCCCGACGCGTTCCGGCCCGCGCTGACGCGCTACCGCATTGCCGAGCCGCTACTGGCCTTCGAGCACGCCGTCGCATGGCCCCATCGCGCCTTGATCGAGCAGGAGGACGCCGTCGGTGTGTGGCAACGCGTCCGCCCCACGTTCGACTCCGCGGTTGCCGCACCGCACTTCGCCCAGCTGTGCCGGGGCTGGACCACCGAATACGCCGCCCCCGACACCTTCGGAGGGGAACCCACAACAGCCGTGCGCGGCACGGTTTCCGGCCCTGCGGGGCACACCCGTCTCGATGTCGACGTGGCGGTACGAGGGACCGTTGAGGGCCGGCCCGGTGTCCTGCTCTCGGTCGGACTCGCCCGCTGGAACGAGACCATGGACATCCACCACCTGGAACAGCTGCGCCACGCGCTATCCGTCCTCGGAGCTTCCGGCGAGGACGTCAACGGGGCCACGCCTGCGTGTTACAGCGGGATCGGGTTCAACTCGGAACTGCGAGCCGCGGAAGCCAGGGGAGAGGTCCTCCTGGTCGATCTCGACAGGCTCTACCACGGCGAATGACCGGTCGTGACGCGGTCGGTCAGTGCCACCGCCTCCACGTAGGCAGGACTGAGCCACGGCTTCGGATCGCCCGGGGCCGGGTCTCCCGCGGGTGTGGATGCGGATCGTTCGGCCGGCAGCCGCGTCCGAGAATGCGCGTGACGGCACCTGGGGCGGTTGCTCCTTTGTCGGCCCGATCGCGGTCGGGGGGCAGGCCCGTCATCTGCCGCTGGTCCCGCCCAGTGGCGGGACCAGGTGACCAGTGGCCCTGTCATGGGGCCGATGGGCCCTGGCTCCTCGTCGTACCCGGAGACGGACACTGCAAGAGGATAGGAACCCGCCGACGGAGGCGGTGAGGGCAGTGATGTACTGGAACGGCGGCTGGGCGTGGATGGCCTTCATGCCCCTTGTGTGGATCGTGTTGATCGGCTTGGTGGTCTGGGCGGTCATCCACCTGGTCCACGGACACTCCAGCGGAGGTACCGGAGTGGGAACACGCGAGGCTCAGCGACGGGAATCGCCGCAGGAGATCCTGGACCGGCGCTTCGCCTCGGGCGAGATCGATGCGGATGCCTACTCGGAAGCCAAGAAGCGGCTCGCCGAGCGTCCGCCGGGGGCGGCGTAAGCGCCCTTCCCCGCCTGCGCGGGGCTGGGGGCGGGGCCGGCGCACCGGGCGCGAAGTGGTCGGTGCTGGTCAGGCCGATCGTCAGGGGGCGACGCTGCGGTCGCTGTCGGCGTAGAACTCGTTGAACGCGGCGAATGCCCTGACTCCATAGATGGTGCCGGGCCCGCCGTTCATCAGGAACGCGACGCCGAGGGCTAGGGGCGCCGCCTTCGGGTTCTGTGCGAGATCGGGCCGGAGTTCCGGTCGTTCACACCGGCCGCAGGGTGGGAAGACCTCAAGATCGCCCCTGCTGCCATGCGGCTGTGCGAGGGCTGCGCCGTGGTCAGCGATGCGCGCCGGATCCGTGAGACCACCCGATTGACGCGCTTCGTGATGCCCTGCCCCGTGCACGTCTTCAGCACCCGGGAACGCGACGAAGCCCTGCAGTGGCTGGTGTCACTTCCCGAGGGCCCCGGCATCGCCCACCGGCTCCTGACCGACTCCCGTGTGCTGGTCGTCGAAGTCCAACACCCGCTGCGCACCCAGGACTTCGACGCGTTGGCCGCGACGGCGGACAACTGGCTGCGGACCCACGACGTGTTGGCCGGCGTCGTCATCCATACGCGCGCGTTCCCCGGCTGGGAGAACATCGGCAGCCTGTTCCGCCATGCACGGTTCATCCGCGACCACCACCGGAAGGTCCAAAGGATCGCGCTGGCGGCGGACAGCAAGGTCGCCACGTTGGTGCCCCAGCTGGCCAACCACTTCGTCCACGCCGAAGTGCGACGCCTCGCGTACGACGAACTCGACGACGCCCTCGCGTGGGCCGCCGGCCCCGAGACCCAACAGCCGGGCGAGGCCCCCGGACCCCTTCCGCCACGCCCCTACCGGTCCGGTGGAGCGCTGTGCCGCATCAGATGTCGGAGCACGCGTTGCGGGATGACCAACGGCCGTCGCGGGTGGACCAGTCCCGGTTCTTCAGTCGTGGGGAACGATGACGACGGGGCACGACGCGTGGTGCGCCGCGGCATGCGCGACATTGCCCAGCCGTGGTGCCAGGGCGGGGCGTTGCCTGCGTCGTCCGATCACCAGCAGGTCGGCGGCCGACGCCGCTTGTACGACGGCCCGGGCGGGACTCTCCAGCAGTACGCTGTCGACCACCCGCACACCGGGGAACTTTTCGCACCAAGAGCGGAGTGCCTCGTCCAGGCGTTGCCGGGTTTCCTCCGTGATCTCCTCGATGACGTCGGGATTCATGGCCCACGGCGCATACGACTCCACCGGCAGGCTTCTTCCGTGGACCGCGTGCAGCGGCACATCGCGCACGTCAGCGGCCTCGAAGGCGAACTCCAACACGTCGTCGCACCGCCCGTGCAGGCTGCTCCCTACCACCACCACTCCGCCTGCGCCGCGAGCGGAATCCGGGACCGGGCGCACGTCGGCGCCCACCAAGGCCACCGGCCGTTCCGCTCGGGCCACGATCTCCATACTTGTGTCGCCCAGGAAGAAGCCTGCGGCGGGGGAAAGTCCGCGTGATCCGAGCACCAGCAGTTGGGACTGTGCTGACGCGCTGAGCAGAGCGGTCTCGGCGTCCGATGCGACCAGGTCCTCGACGATGGGCAGCTCCGGGTAGCGCTCGCGTATCTCCGCATACGCGTCGTGCACGATCAGCTTCGCCCAGTAGTTCTGATCCGCTTCGCGGGGCGTCTCCGTGGTCTCCGGCGCGAGCATGGGCCAGGCATGCAGCAGGCGCAGCGTGAGCCGGCGACGGTCGGCTTCCTCGGCGGCCCAGCGGGCGGCTGCCAGGCTCTCGGCCGAGCCGTCGAGGCCCACAGTGACGACGTGGTCCATAGCGGTCGCCTCCATCATGCCGCGAGCCGGAGCGGGGAACGAGCACCTTCCTCACTTCCAGCCTGCGGTCGCCATGCAGCCGGCGACAGGGCCCCTTGGTCCAAAGGAGCGGGGAGCAACGGCGAACGGGCAGTGGACAAGCTGCTGAAGGGCGGGCGCCGAGACGCAGCGGATCGCCGTGTAGAGGATCATCCGCTTGCGGTGCCGGCCGACGTGGACAAGGCCAGGCGAGCGGCGTACGGCCCCGCAGGGACGGCCCGATCCGCCCTGAAGACGAGGACCATCGGCCCAACGCCGCGCCAGCGCGGTGCGCACACCATGAGGGTATGCAGTGGGACGATGGCCTTCGGCAGCTGGACCAGCAGGAGTGCCTGCGCTTCCTGACGCTGGTGCCCATCGGGCGCATCGTGTACACGCACGATGCGCTGCCCGCCGTCCTGCCGGTCAACTTCTCTCTGGATCAGGACCACGCGGTGGTCCTCCGGACGTCGCCCCTGTCACGTATGGCACGCGCCGTCGACGGTGCCGTCGTGGCTTTCGAAGCCGACTGGTTCGACGAGGCCGCGCAGTCGGGCTGGAGCGTCATCGTGATCGGGCGCGCCACGCTGGTCGCTGACCGGAGAGAACAGGAACGACTGCGGGCGGTCGGGCTCCGCTCATGGGTGGCCGTGGCGGAGGACGCCTTCATCCGGATCGCCCCCGAACTCGTGACCGGTCGGCTCTTGAAAGGGCACCCGCACGGCGGCAACAAACGGGGCACGGCATCGCTGGCCGACGTCCCGTGACGGGTGCGACATCCGTCAGGTCCGATGGGCGCAGCACCACGCTGGCATATCCCACTGGCGGCCTGGCTGGCCCCTGCCCCAGGCCCTTCGGCCCCATGCGCCTGGGGGCGGGTTCCGTGATCCTGGAAACGGTGCGAGGCACCGGAGGAAACCGTGATGACGCGGGAGACCATCCACAAGGACGCCACGCTGGAGGTGGCGCCGAATCTCGCCGACTACGCGCGGGAACGCTCGGAGCTCACCTGGTCCCGGGCGCGGGAGAGCCTGGACGGACTGCCCTGCGGTCGCGGGCTGAACATGGCGTACGAGGCCGTCGATCGCCATGCGGGGCCGGTGCGTGGTGGCAAGGTCGCGCTGCGGTGCATCGCGCGTGATGACACCGTCACCACCGTCACGTACGCCGAGTTGGCTCGCCGCACGGCGCGTTTCGCGAACGTCCTGCGGTCGCTCGGAGTCGGCCGCGGTCTCAGGGTGTTCACCTTGCTCGGCAGGTGTCCGGAGCTCTACACGGCGGTGCTCGGCACCGTGAAGAACACCAGCGTGCTCTGCCCGCTCTTCGCCGCGTTCGGGCCCGACCCGGTCGAGCAGCGCCTACGGCTCGGCGACGCCCGAGTGCTGGTCAATACGGCGGCCCTGTACCGGCGCAAGGTCGCGGACCGCAGGCCGGAACTCCCCGGGCTCGCACACGTCCTCATCGTTGAGCCCGGTGCTGAGGACCTGCCCGGTACGGACTCGTTCGACGCGCTCATGGCCACCGCGCCCGAGCAGTTCGCCATCCCGCCGACCTCGCCCGAGGACATGGCACTGCTGCACTTCACGAGCGGAACCACCGGCACCCCGAAGGGCGCGATCCACGTCCACGACGCCGTCGTCGCCCATCACGCCACAGCCGCCTACGCGCTGGACCTGCACCCCGAGGACGTGTATTGGGGCCAGGCGGCACTGGGCCCGCCCGTCCACGACAACTGGTGGCAGACCGACACCGGTTGCATCGTGATCGCCAACTTCGCCGCCTGCGAGATCCGGCCCGGGTCGATGGGCCGACCACTGCCGATGGCCCGCGCCAACCGGGAGATCCCCCACTACTACCTGTCCACGAGCATCGACATGACCACCGCGATGCACTGGATGCACGAGCACAACCACCACTGCCCCGTAGGCGAACGACTGCTTCCCGCCGCCCTGTTGCTCAAGGCCGCGGCCCGGTCGGCCCGAGAGGTACCCGAGTTGAACGGCTATTGGATCGACGGCCACTTCACCGCCGGGGAGGAGGTGCGCCCTGGCGTGGCGGTGTCCCTGCGCGGCGGCTGGCTCATCGCCCCTGTTCTGCAGCACGCCGACGTTCTCGAACTCCCGGAGCTGATGGCCGAACTGAAGGACCCGGTCGACCGCGCCCGAAACGGCCGACTACGCGGTTCCGAGGTGTCGGACCCCACCATCACGGTCACCAACCTCGGTGACCAAGGAGTGGAAGCGGTCCTGGCGGTGATCTACCCACCGCAAGTGGCCTTGGTGGGCTTCGGTCGGGTCGTCGAACGGCCGTGGTCGGTCAACGGCCTGTTCGGCGTACGGCCGGTGGTCACGGCCACCCTCGCGGCCGACCACCCGGCTCCGACGGTGCTGTCGGAGCCCGCTGTCTCACCACCGTCGACCGCCTCCTGCAGAGCCCGGAGGAACTATGAAACGCGACGAAGCACTGGACGTCGTGAAGGAGTCGTTGGCCGATGTCGTACCGGATGCCGACCTCACCATCCTGGGCCCCAACGACACCTTCCGGGACGCGTTGGGAATCGACTCGCTCGACTTCCTGCGCTTCGTCGAGCTCCTCACAGAGCGCACCGGCATCCGGATCGATGACGAGGACACCGCGCACCTCACCACGCTTGCGGACAGCACCAGGTTTCTCGTAGCCCGCGCGCAGTGACGGCCACGAACATCAAGGACCGGGGTGGAAACGTGGCAAGGCGCCTGGCCCACCAGTGTCGCGCCGTGGACAGGACGGTCACCGGTCGGAAGCGGGGGCGCCTGGCCCGTCTCCCGTGTGTTCCCCCGCTCATGTCCGGCTGTCATGCCGTACCCCGTCGACGGCGCGATTCTGGAGAGTGGATGACGAAACAACGCGGCCAGGGAGATGGCAATGGCCTCAGCAGAAGCTCACCGGGTTCGCCCGTCGATCGTGGTCGGCGTGGACCCTGATCCTTCCCAGCGGATGGCTCTGGCCTGGGCAGCGGACGAGGCGGCCCGCCGCCGGATGCCGCTGTGCCTGGTCCATGCCGAGGGAGCACCCACCGGTGGTTACCGGAAGACGGACGTACACCCTTCGTGGGAGGAGTGGAACCGGACTCTGCACGGAGCCGGCGAGCGCCTGCTCCAGGGCGCCGTGGCGTTCGTCGAGGACCGGCAACCGCAGGTGCCGCTCTCTGCTCTGCTGGCCGAGGGCAGACCGGCGTGGGTCCTGCGGGAACAGGCCCGTGAGGCCGCCGAGGTGGTACTGGGCTCCCGTCACCTGGGACGGGAGAAGGAAGTCTTCACTTCGGCTTCCGTCGCGCTCCCCGTCATGGCGCACGCCCCCTGCCCGGTTGTCGTGGTACCCGAACCGGAACTCATCATCCAGGACCCGTCGTACGTCGTCGTCGGAGTCGACGGCAGCGCGCACTCCGCTACTGCCGTGGACGTCGCCTTCCTGCAGGCCGCCCTGCACGGCGCCGTCCTGAGAGCCGTTTACGTACAGAGCCCGGAGCGGTTCCGGGGGCGGGACAAGCACACCGTGGAAAGCGAATGCCGCAGCCTCCTGTCCGAGGCCGTGGCAGGCCGTACCGCGACCTACCCCGATGTGGAAGTCCACCACGAGGTCGTCCACGGCCACCCGGTGGAAGAACTCGCCAAGGCATCGGCCCACGCCATGTGCCTGGTGGTGGGAACCCGCGGGCACGGTGGCTTCACCGGATTGCTGCTCGGCTCGGTGAGCCAGGGCGTGCTTCGCTACGCACAGTGCCCCGTCATCGCCGTACCACAGCCGCGGCACGACCGGTACTGACGGTGCTGTCGGTCAGTTCGGCCTGGCGCACTGCCCGGCGCAGGGCCTCCTTCGAGGATTCCGAGCCGTCGACGCCCACGACGATGCGGCCCCGCTCCCCCGGCTGTCCGCCCGCGGTGACCTCCGCAGCCTGGCTTTCCAGCGGCAGCAGCGGGACCGCCCCGCAGCCTGGCCTTCAGCGTCCCGTGCGCGGGGGCGCGGCGCATGGGCCGGCCATCGATGGCACCAGAGCCGCATGGCCCCTGTACGGCCGTCGGGGCCGCCGACGAAGCGGCCTTTATTCCGGGGCGAGTACCTGGCCGATGCGCTGGTCCCCGTGGTACGGCGAGGTGCGCGGCGGTGCGGTCAGCAGCCGGAGCACGACCACGCCGCACGGCAGCACCGGGCACCGCAGCGCACCGGACCGGCCGGGGACTGGCTCCCGCCGCCCGGCAACCGCTGCACGGTTGTGGGCTCCGGCCGCCCTTCAGTCCGTACGGGCCGCCTGGGGCACCACCGCCAGCGGCCCCGGCGCGAAGTGCGCCAGCGTGCGGCTGGTGGAGCCCAGCACCATCCCGCGGAAACCGCCCAGCCCACGGGACCCGACCACCAGGCAGCGTGCCGCGGCAGCCTCCTCGGCCAGCTGCACCGCGGGCTGGCCCATCACCACCTTTTCCCGCACCACGACCTGCGGGTACTTCTCGCGCCACCCGGCGAGTGCCTCCGACACGTCGATGAAGGACTCCTGGACGGCGTCCGGCCAGTCGCCACGGCGCGGCCGTCGCACCTGCACCGCGAGCAGGTCCGCCTCGCTCAACGCGGCCTCATCGAAGGCGAAGGCCACCGCCGGAGCCGATGCCGGAGAACCGTCCACCCCGACCATCACCGGCCCGAGCGGGTCGTAGCACGAGGTGTCACCGACGACCAGCACCACCGGGCACGGAGGGTGCCCGACGAGGGACCGGCCGACCGTGGTGAAGGTGACTGCCTCCCCTGGACCGGACACCTGGTGGGTGCCGACCACCAGCAGGACGGCGTCCTCCGCGGCTTCGCGCAGCACAGCGGCCGGATGGCCGTCCTCCAGACGCGTCGTGATCCGCAGGCCGGGAACCTGCTCGGCCGCGGCGTCCTCGCAGTTCTGCAACAGGTCCCGTCCCGAGGCCCGGAAATGCGAGGCCCAAGCCTGATCCGGTGCGTCATGCCGATCCTTCGGCGCGGCTCCGGCGGGCCATTCCTGGGCGTGCACCAGGCACAGCTCCCGGCCACGCCGAGCTGCCGCGTCCGCCGCCCATGCCACCGCGCTCGCGGCCGTCGGCGAGTGGGAGACTCCCACCATCACGGGGTTGCGCGCGTCGTAGCTGCTCATGCTTCATCTCCTTCCGGAGACGGGCCGCCGCAGGGGCCCGACCGGAACCCTGTGCTTCCAAGCCTGGCGCGCGGGCACCGGCGCCGCCAGGGCCGGGCGGGTCCCCACGAGGTCCGGAGGCCCCCCTCCGCCCTGGCCTGGGACTTTCCGGCGGTCACTCCCGCTCGACGGTCAGGTCGAGGAAGTGGGTGGAGCAGGAGATACACGGATCGTGGTTGCGGATGATCCGTTCGCACAGCGCGGTCAGCTCGGCGTCGGTGGGGTGGCCGCCGGAATCCAGGCGGTGCTGCACCGCGCAGCGCAGTTCGTGTTCGATCGCGGCCTGATTCTGGGCGGTCGGCGGGACCAGGGCGGCATCGGTGACGGTCCCGTCGGCGTCGAGGGTGTAGCGGTGGTAGAGCAGGCCGCGGGGTGCCTCGGTCGCGCCGTGGCCGGTGGCCGCCCGCGCGGGGACGTCGATGTACGGGCCGGGCGGCGCCTCGTAGGCGTCGATGAGGCGCAGCGCCTCGCCGACGGCGTACAACACCTCGACGGCGCGGACGATGATGCTGCGGAAGGGGTTGCGGCACACCGTCCCCTCGCGGGGGTCGCCGAGCCCGACCTCGCGGGCGGTGCGGAGCACATCGGAGGGGAGCCACCGGCCGCTGATGGCGTAGCGGGCGAGCGTGCCGGTCAGGTGGCGGCCTCCGTCGAGCCGTGAGTGCAGGGCGGTGGAGTGCGGGACCTGGGTCTCGATGACGTGCTCGGGAAAGTCGCGGACCGGGAAGGTGCGCAGCGACAGCGCGCGGTCGCTGTCCGGCGACAGGCCCGCGCTGCCCGGGGCCGGCATCACGGTGGGTGTGCCGGCGCCGATCGCGTAGGTGCCGGGTTCGGCCAGTGCGAGGAAGTCGTGGTCGCAGCCCGCATCGGGGAAGTCGAAGCCGGCCACCCAGCGCACGGTGGCCTCTGCGGCGTCGCGGGCGTGCCGCAACCGTTCCGCCAGCGGCCGTAGTTCCCCTTTGGCCGGTACGCGGTGGAAACCGCCGAGGCGGACGTTGACGGGGTGGATGGCGCGCCCGCCGAGCAGTTCCATGACGGCGTTGCCGGTCTGCTTGAGCGCCAGCCCGCGTTCGACGTGGGCGGGGTGGGTGCGGGCGAGGTCGATGACGCTGTCGTGGCCGAGGAAGTCGGGGGCGTGCAGCAGGTAGATGTGGAGGGTCTGGCTCTCGATCCACTCGCCGCAGTAGAGCATCCGACGCAGGGCGGCGAGCTGTCCGTCCACGGTGACGCCGCAGGCGTCCTCGATAGCGCGGCAGGCGCTCATCTGGTAGGCGACCGGGCAGATTCCGCAGACCCGGGAGGTGATGTCCGGCGGCTCGGTGTGGGAACGACCGCGCAGGAACGCCTCGAAGAACCGCGGTGGTTCGTAGATCTTCAGGTGCGCCTCGGCGACCCGGCCGCCGTCGAGGCGCAGGTGCAGCGCGCCCTCGCCCTCGACCCGGGCGAGCGAGTCCACGCGCAGCACCTTGGTCTTGCGGTGCGTCACCGCTGTGCCTCCTTCCGCGACACCGCGTCGAATTCCGGTGCGGCGGTGTTGAAGGTGCGCAGCACCCGCACCACGTCGAGGGTGTCCATGCCGTCCCGGCGGAGCAGCGGGATGAACGAGGGGAAGTTGACGGAGTTCGACGGGCCGAAGCAGCCGTAGCAGCCGCGGTCGTAGGCGGGGCAGAGCGCACCGCAGCCGGCGTGGGTGACCGGTCCCAGGCAGGGGGTGCCGTGGGCGACGGTGACGCAGACCGTGCCGCGGCGCTTGCATTCGAAGCACACGCTGTGGGCGGGCACGTCGGGGGTGCGTCCGGCGAGGTGGGCGGTGATGACCTCGACGAGCTGGCCGCGGTCGATGGGGCAGCCGCGCAGTTCGAAGTCGACGGGGACGTGGGCGCTGATGGGGGTGGAGGTCGCGAGGGATTCGATGTAGTCGGGCCGGGCGTAGACCGCGGCCCGGAACTCCGCGACGTCGGCGTAATTGCGCAGCGCCTGGACGCCGCCGGCGGTGGCGCAGGCACCGATGGTGACGAGGCGGCGGGAGGCGGCGCGGATGTGGCGGATCCGTTCGGCGTCCTGCGGTGTGGTGACCGATCCCTCGACCAGGGACAGGTCGTAGGGGCCCGGTCCGGGGGCGCTGGACGCCTCCAGGAAGTGGGTGATCCGGACCCGTTCGGCGATCCCGAGGAGTTCTTCCTCGCAGTCGAGCAGCGTGAGCTGGCAGCCGTCGCACGAGGCGAACTTCCACACCGCCAGCTCCGGCCGCCGACCGGGAACGGCCGCATCGGGGTTGGCCGGATCCGGGTTGGCCGTCATCTCACAACTCCCTTACCGAGAGCAGGGGTTCGGCAATGCTCCAGGGGACGACCGGGCCGTCGCGGCACAGCAACAGCGGACCGAGCTGGCAGTGCCCGCAGTGGCCGGTGCCGCAGTGCATGGTGCGTTCCAGGGAGATCCGGACCCGGTGCGGGGCGAGTCCGCGGTGGACGAGGTCGCGGGCGGCGGCCCGCATCATCACCTCTGGTCCGCAGACGAAAGCCGCCGCGTGCCCGGGGTCGAACTCCGCCCGGTCCAGCAGGCCCGTGACGACTCCCACGTCCCCCTGCCAGCTGTCATCCGGCCGGTCGACGGTCACCTCGATCCGCGCTCCGGCGGCCCGCCAGTCATCGAGGTCCCGGGTACAGAGCAGGTCACCAGGGGTGCGGGTGCCGATGAGGACGGCCAGGCGGCCGTATCGTCGCCGTGCGGCCAGCACGGCGCGGACCAGCGGGCGCAGGGGTGCCAGGCCCAGTCCCCCGGCGACGACCAGCACGTCGCGTCCCTGGGCTGCGAACAGCTCCCAGCCGATGCCGAACGGCCCGCGGACCCCCACCGTCGCGCCGGGTCGCAGGCCGTGCAGCGCCCGGGAGACCGCACCGACCGCGCGGACCGTGTGGGTCAGCCGGTGGCCGTCCAGGTCGCTCATCGAGAGCGGGATGTCGCCGACGCCGAAGGCGTGGACCATCGCGAACTGCCCCGGGACGAACGGCGGCAGTGCGTCGGCCACCGGGTCGAGCGCGATGTCCGCCGTGTCGGCGGTCTGGTCGGTACGCGCCGTCACCCGGTAGGGAAGCGGCACCAGGTCCGGGCGGGCCGCGGTCACGGCACCGCTCCCCCGGTCCCGGCCTGCCGCACGTCACCGGGCGGGCCGTACAGATCCAGCAGGCGGGTGCGGCAGGCACGCAGCCGCCTGCCGATCGCCACCGCGGCGACGCACCGGGTCACCGCCAGCCCGAAGGCCGGGTACGCGTCGATCGCGTCCCGGACCTCCCGGGCATCGAACTCCCACGCCGTCACCGGGGCACGGGTCTGCGCACCGAGATGCCAGTGGTAGGGCTCGAACAGCCAGGACCAGCCGAGGAGTTCACCCTCACCAAGGGTTTCGACGACGGCCGTGCCGCGGCCCGGCTCGTACACGTCGAGGGCAACGGTCCCGGAGCGGATGATCCAGAACCGGTCGGCCGCACCGCCCTCGTCGAAGATCCGCAATCCCGCCGGGAAGGAGACCTCGCGGGCGAAGGCGAGCAGTCGGTCACGGTGTACGGGCGGCAGTGCGCCGAAGAAGCCGGAGCGGTCAGTGGTCACGGGGTGTCCTCCCCCGGCCCGTCGCCCGCAGCACGCTCCGCGTTCAGCGCATGGGCCTCCTCGGTGATGTCGATACCGACCGGGCACCAGACGATGCACCGCCCGCAGCCGACGCATCCCGAGCTGCCGAACTGGTCGTACCACGTGCCGAGTTTGTGGGTGGCCCACTGCCGGTAGCGGCTGCGGCCGGAGGCGCGGACCGGCCCGCCCGGGAGATGGGTGAACTCCAGGTCGAAGCAGGATTCCCAGCGCCGCCACCGCTCGGCGTGGTCGCCCGTCAGATCGGTGACGTCCTCGGCGGAGGTGCAGAAGCACGTCGGGCAAGCCATGGTGCAGTTGCCGCAGGTCAGGCAGCGTGCCGCGACGTCGTTCCAGCGGTCGGCGTCCAGGGTCTCGCGCATCAGCACCTGGAGGTCCACCTCGGGCATGGTGCGGCCCATCCGGTCGGCCGCCGCAGCGACCTTCTCCCGTGCCACGGTGACGAGCGACGCGTCAGCCGGCAGCTGCGGCAGTTCGGCCAGTACCGACGCGCCCTCGTCGCTGCCGGCCCGCGCCCAGAAGCGGTGGCCGCCGCCGTCGACGACCTCCGTCAGCGCCAAGTCATAGCCGCCGTCCACGGCGGGGCCGGCGCCCATGGAGGTGCAGAAGCAGGTGGCGCCCGGTTCGGTGCACTCCACGGCGACCAGGAAGGCCCGTTCGCGACGGGCTCGGTACCGGCTGTCGCTGTGCGGCCCGCCGGCCAGTACCCGATCCTGCACGGCGATCGCCCGCAAGTCGCAGGGCCGAACCCCGAGGAACGCGTACGACGGCGGCGGGGTGTCATCCTCGGTCACGGCCCAGGCGCCGTCGGATCCACGGTCGGCGCTCCACTGCCGCTCGCGCTGCGGATGCAGGTAGGTCTTCCACGACTGCGGGCCGGCGCTGTGCGCGAACGCCGCTCCGTCCCCACGGGGCCGCACACGATAGTGCCCGGCCTCCAGCTCCACGCCCCAGCCGTAGGGCAGTTCGTCGCCGTCGGTCAGTTCGGCCAGCACGATCGCCCCGTCGCGCAGTGTAGGGCCGATGACAGTACGGCCTCGCGCGGCGAGGACCTGGATCAACGCCGCCATCCCGTCGGTCCCGATCACCGCGGTGGATGCCTCGCCCGTCATCGGCCGCCTTCCGGTGCAGATCCCTCCAACGCGGTCAGTATGTGGCCGGTCACCATCTCTGCCTGGGCCGACAGGTCGGAGGTGTGCTCCATACAGCGCTGCCGGTACCTCGTACGGCCCCCGGGGCGCCTTCGGACGGCTCCGCGGCGGCCGAGGCGGGGAAGGACCGACGCCATGGATCGTTCCTCCGGCTCCCCCACGCGGATCGCCGTGATCGGCATCGGCAACGACCACCGCCGCGATGACGGCGTGGGGTGGGCGGTGGTGGCCGAGCTCGCCCGGCGCCGACTCCCCCGCGGCGTCGCGCTGTTCCGCACCGATGGGGAACCCGCCCGGCTCATCAGTGCCTGGGAGGGTGCGGACCGGGCGATCGTCGTGGACGCGGCCCGTTCCCGTCCGTCCCGGCCAGGCCACGTCCGCCGGTTCCGCATTCACGACACGCTCTCCCGCAGCCCCTGGAGCGAGACCAGTTCGCATGGTTTCACCCTGGGCGATGCCGTGGAGCTGGCCCGTGTGCTGGGTCGGCTGCCCGGGGAACTCCTTGTCTACGCGGTGGAAGCCGCGGACTGCGGGCCGGGGACCACCCTGTCACCGTCGGTCGCCGCCGCCGTTCCCCCGCTCGTCGCACAGATCGAGCAGGTCCTCGTGCACCGCGGTGGCACGGTGGATGCCGAAGGCTGAGGTCAGCGTCCGCCCCGCCGTGGCAAGGCGAGAGGACGTAGGGCCGGCCGGCTCATGAGAGAAGGCGCTTCAGCCCTGTCGGGCTCCGTGGCGCGTGCCGATCCTGGATGTCGCCACAGGAGGTATGTCATGGCCAGGACCGTGGAGTGGAAGGTACGGCTGCACCTTTTCGAGGAGGGGAGCACCACGAAGGCCCCTATGGTGCTCGACACCGGGGCCACCATGCTCACCGGCCACGGCACGGCCCGGTGCAATCCGCCGGACCCGAACGTCCCCGGGATCGGTGACGAGCTGGCCGCCAGCCGCGCGATGAGCGACCTGGCGGGACAACTGGCACGCACCGCGTCCGACGACCTGGAGGGCGTACAGGAGTCACTGCGGCGCTCGGCGAAAGTGACCACGTGACGCGGTGATCACGTGACGCAGGGCCGGGGGGTGATCGTTCTGTGATCGCACCTCGGCCCTGGCCTTCTCTTCCCTGTTCCGTCGCCCTGCGACTCAGCTGGGCCGGGTCGCCCGGGTGACGGGGATCTTGGTGGTCTCGCCCTTCGCCGCCTCCAGCGGTACCCGGACGGTCAGGATGCCGTCGGAGTAGTCGGCGGTCGCCCTGTCGCCGCGGGCCCCGGCGGGCAGCCGCACCGCGCGTGCGAACGAGCCGTAGTGGAACTCCGAGCTTTCCTTGGTCTCCGTGCGCTCCTCGCGCTCGGCGCGGATGGTCAGGAAATCGCCCGTGACATCGATCTCCAGGTTCTTCTCCGGGTCGATGCCCGGCAGCTCCGCCTTGACCTGGTACGCGTCCTCTGCCAGGTGTTCTTCGATGCGGATCTCGTGTGCGCCGAAGTGCCACGGCCCTCCGAGGATCCCGCCTTCCAGCCGGTCGAACACGTCCTGCATCGAGAGCGTCCGTGCCGGGTGCCGTTGCAGTACGTTGCCCATCGTTGCTCCTCAGTCAAGATGGCCCCAGGGGCGGTGGAATGCTGCCCCTTGCCGTCGAGCCTGCTCCCCGGCTCCCTGCCGGCCAATGAGCCGATGGGCGCTGGGCCCCGGGCCGAACGGCCCGCGGGCGGACGACGTCGCCGGTCATGACCGCCCCGACCCGTCGCCGCTTCGTCTCGCTTCCTTTCGCCACGCCGTCCGCCGCCGTCGCCCGTCTCACGGGAGCCGGCGCGGATACGGGTCGGTCGCCCGGCGCGGCAACAGTCGCACCCGGGCGTCCACGACGGTGCTGCCGTCGGGGCGCGCGATCACCGGGTTGCACTCGGCCTCGGTCAGCTCGGGAAGGTCGTCGGGCAGACCCGCCCAGTACTCCTGGTGGAAGAACGCCAGAGCCTGCGGCTCGGGGGCGTCCGCGGGGAGCTTGTAAGCGGTGCGGTAGCGATCGACGATCCGCTGGTAGTCGGCCCCGTCGACCTAGCCGTGGCCATCGGTGTCGGCGACGTCGAACGGGCGGTCCAGGTTGCCGTTGTCGGTCCGGTGAAGGATGCGCTCGGGCGGGGTGTCGGCGGTCGCGCACAGGTGGTCCCGGAGCTGGGCGTGGCGGAACTGGTAGACCGTGCCGACCCGCCGCAGGACGCCTCGCTCGTAGGCGTCCTGCAGGAACGCATCCAGGTCCCTTGGCAACCATCCCGTCAGGGGCAGCCAGATTCGGGCCAGGACTACCCAACGCCCCCAGGCGGTCATGGTGCCGACCCCGAGCGCGATCATGGATCCGGCCACCAGTCCGGCTCCGATTCCAGCCAGGGAGTTCGACGTGAGCCCGAACATGATCCCGTACCCGGACCCGATCACAAGCCCGACAGTGAGCAGCTGCTTGAGTACGGTGGCGCGGTTCGTGTTCAACAGGACCGACGGCAGGACGAGTTTCTCTCTCGGGATGACAGTCTCGAACCCGGCCCCGAGCGCGGCGATGAGCCCCATCGCGAACCCCAGGCTGATCCCCGCCGCGAGCTGCACGCCCGCGTTCAGCGCGATCACGGGCCCGGGAACACCCAAGAGGGCCGACAAGGCCCCAATTCCCAGCGCCCACAGGAGTCCGAACAGGAGACCACCGGCGAGCCCGCCCGTGACTCTGGGGCGGAAGCTCTCCCGCAGTCTCGTCTTCGTCCAGTCCTGAAGCTTGATCTCCATGAGCGACGGTTCGAACAGCGGGCCCCCGACCTTCATCTTCGTAACGAACCCATGCATGAGAGCGAAGGTCAGACCCACCGCGAGCCCGTTCAACGAGCCGGCGATACCTGCCGTCATGAGCCCGTGCGCGGGCCCGTACGCGAGCCCGGCCTCGGACCCGTTAACGATCCCGGCCACGAGTCCGGACGCGATGGCGACCGTGACCCCGACCCGCAGCATGAGCCAGCGCAGCTTCACGGTGGTCCCCAGCCGCCACCATTCGATGTCGGGCGTTTTGAGTTCCGTCAGATGTCCGGCGAGGTAGCCGAGCCAGTGCTGGGCGCGTTCGGCATCCCAGCGCCGGTTTTCTTCTTCTTGTGCTTCGGGCTCCTTGGGTGGAAAACGTTCGTAGGCGGTACGGATGTAGCTGTCCAAGAGGTGCTTTTCAAGAGCTTCTCGGGTGTCGAGCTTCTTGGATTTCAGCAGGTCCGATGGGTCACGGTCGGTCAGTTTCGATGGGTCGGAGTCGGATTCGTAGACGAACCGGGCAAGTGTGACCATCAGGGGGGTGGTGAGCACGGCGGCGAGATTGGCGCTGGCCTGTGTGCGGCGGCTCAACTCACCCAGGACGTAAGCCCACCCGACCTGGGGGTTGACGTCCGTACCGTCGGAGGGAGTTGTGCCGGTGGCCGTCCGCAGGTATGCGACGGAGTCGTCCAGGTTGAGGTCGATCAATTCGATAGCGGCGGCGGAGGGCACGACATTGTCTTCCGCGGCAGCTTCGATTTCGGTGCGGCGGCTGGTCACGAGCAGCGGCAAGGTGCTGCTGTTGAGTGCTATCAGCGCGCGTTTGCGCAGACCCATGGCGATCTCGTCGAACCCGTCCAGGATCGGTAGCACGTATTTGGCACCCACCAGCACGGCGGCCCACGTCCTACCGCTGGGGCTGACCTCGGCGAGAAAGGGGTGATCCCGCTCCAGCCGGCCGATCAACCAACGCCGTAGCGAGGTAGTGCCGGGATTCCATGATCCGAGACTGAAGATCACCGGCACCGGCGCTTTGCCGGCGCTAGGACGCTCTTTGAGGCGGTTCAGTGCGAACTGTAGGGCCAGGACGCTCTTCCCTGAGCCTTCCCGCCCCAGCACCATCAGCCAGCGGAGCTCTGCCCGCTCGCGGACGGCCGTGATTTCGTCCAGTTGACGCAGGCCCAGCGGGTGAGCATCCGGTGTCCCAGCCGGGGCGTTGCGGATGTCCTCCCGACGGCCGGGCGCTTCCCCGGGCACCGGTTGCCAGTGCACAGTCAGCGGACTCCGGTCCTGTAACCGCAGTTGTTCCTCCTCGTGCTGCAGGCGCGCGTCGACCGCATCCGCGAGCAGATCGGCCTTTTTGGCCAGCTCGTCATCAAAGGAGCGGCGCTCGTCGCGCACTGCATGCACGAGTTGCTTGACCAACTTGGCCAGCGCGTCCTCGGCGGAGACCCCTTTGGCGAAGAGCACGTTGACGTTGTGGTCGCCGATACTGAGAATGCCCGAGACGTCTCGGACCGTGATCTGCGGTTCGCCGCCCGACTGGGCAGGAGTCGGGGCGGGCCCCGACTCCTGCGGATCCGGCGCGACGCTCACCGGTACAGGGTGTTCGTCGCGCCGTCGCCGGTGGAGATGATCCCGGCATTGTCCGTGACGGAGACGCTGCGGATCTCAGCCAACAGAGGCACCTCTCTTCTCTTCGCACGGATGGTCGGCTTTCCGTGGCCGTCCTCGCCCTCGGCAGGCAGGCGCCTGTGCCTGCCTGCCGCCCTGCTTGAGCCTCCGTTACACAGGCGGTGGCCGTTGACTACGCCTGTCGAACGTATGCGGTGCCGAGCTTCTCGTCGGTCACGACATCGGCGTCTTCGCCCTGTAGCAAGCCCGCGAGTTGGCTGTCCAGGTCGGCGCCACCGCCAGCCCGCGCACCGACGCCCTGATGTCCTGCCTGGTACGGAATATGACGTGCCATCAGGAGCCTGCGACCATCCGTACCCTTCCGGCCCGTGCTGCCGTGCGATGTCGCCCTACCGCCACACCCTCGACGCTGGGGGGCAGCACCAACCAAGACCTTCCGGTGCCAACTGAAGTCACCCCTCCCGGCCTTGACACCTTCGGCAGGCCAGTCAGGCCTCGGGTTGAGGTAACGCCGATCCCCTCCGTCATCACCGGTGCGGCGGCGGTTCTTCAGCCGCGTGCCGAGGAAGAAGGCGGCGGCGCATGCGACGAGCGCGCCCACGGCCAACAGGATGAGATCCCCGGTGTCCTGGCCGACGGCCGAGGGCTTCGGGACGATCGTGGGTTCGGTCGGCCTCGGCGTCGGACGGGGGGAGTTCGCCACCCGTGTGGGGCTGGAAGCCCTCGGGCTCGGATTGCCGGGCGTGATCGCGCTGTCCTTTGCGGGCCCGGCGCCCGCTGACATCGCCGGTTTGGGAACGGCGGCGCCCACCGATCCGGTCGTCGACCTCGGAGCGGTGGTGGCCACCGATCCGGTCGAGGAGTTCGGAGGGGCGGTGGGCGCCGAACCCGGCTTCGTGATGTCGAAGGACGTCACGACATTGCTCTGGCCGGCGTTCAGGGTGCACGGCGCGTCGGCCCAGAGTGCCAGTCCGCCGTTCTTCGCGAGGAGGTGGAGGGTGAGGTCGCCGGCGGTGACCGTCCCCTTGCCCGGATGGCTGAAGGTGCGCGTGGTCGCGCTGGCGGTTGCCCTGACTTTGAAGGGACCGGATGCCGGGACGCTGGTCGTGGCCATGTGGAAGGGGACCGTGACGTCGAAGTCATCCTGAGGCGCGGCCACATGGGCCCTCGCGTTCGCCGTGCCCCCGAGGGTCTTCATGCCGACCCTGGCGAGCCACTGGGTGAAACCCGCACCCACCGTCGCCACCGCGTTGACGGCGACGGGCTTGCTGGGCGCGCCGACTGCGACCGAATTCGGGATGTCCGAGTCGATCTCCACTGTGAATGGTTGATCGCCGATCAGGGGAGACGAGCACGTATAGCCGAAAGTGCGCGAAAGCGGTTGCGCGGCAGCCGTTCCCGCTCCGATATTTCCCACCAACCCGCTTGCTGCTGCCAAAACCGTGGCGACCGCAAGGATGATCCTCATCCTTGGCCTGCCGCACCTGATGCTCATGAGTTAGCCCCCGTTCACTGTTCGGGTGTGCGATGACGCTGCGATGACGCAACGACTCTCATTTCCTGAAGCTCAGCATGCTGCTCAGATCGCATGCCCCGTGCCGCATCTGCGGTGCCCGGACGATTTCGGTCAGCGGGGCACGTAACGCTACTGGGAAGACGCGACTCAGGCGGCTCAGGTTCCGTGAGGAACGTGAGGCACCGCTCAGACACCCCCCAAAAAGTCCTTGCTACGGGGCGTCTTCCAGGAATCCCTTCATGGCTGACTGAACATCAGGAACCGTGCATCTGCGCTTGCCGATGTTCGTGCACTGCGCTGCGCCGCCAGTCGGCAGCTCGGACCACTTGACCCTGACCCTGACGCGGGGGCAGGTCATTCGGCGCGGTCGGGGGTGGCGATCGCCCTTAGCTGTGGGCGTGTTGAGGACGGCAGCGGCTCCAGGTCCGGCAGGTGTCCCAACTTCCCGACGGCGCCTCCTCCGAGGCCACCTCCCGCGTCCTCGTCCCCGCCGTCGTCGGCACCCAGCACATCTCCTGGGTCCCCAACGACCGTACGGACATCGTGGACCGGGTGCAGAAGATCCTCACGGCGGTAGTGCCCTGACCCGCCGACCTCTCCCTGAGCTCTGAGTCTTGAACCCCGAGCAGTGGTGCGTGACAGCCGCTCCACCAGCGCAGTCATCAGCATGTCATCGCGATGTCAACGGCCGTGCCTAGCGTCTGGAGCCTTCGTTCTCGGACACGTCCACGACCTCAGGGGGAGATCAGGCAATGGCGAAAACGAGCAGGACAGCACGGGCGGTTCGCACCGCAGCCGTAGCCGCGGCGCTGACCACCAGCGCCGCCGTCGCGTTCCCGTCCGCCGCGCACGCGGCCGACACAGAGCACTACTACATCGAGATCGGCGGCACCGGTCCTACGGATTCCGGTCCCGATTGCCCCACGATCACCAAGTCCTACACCGCCGCGAACGACCTTCTCCACCTCGGTTCCTCCGCGATCAAGGTGTGCTACCCGGCCACCGCCGGCCCGCTCATCGGTCCCCACGGCGGGCTCATCGAGCCCCCCTTGCAGCTCAACCCCGACGCCGCCACCGCACCGACCTACGACGCCAGCGTGCAACAGGGCTACCAGAACGGGTTGCAGGCGGCGGAGGACACCCACCGCGCGCACCCGAACGCGCGCCTCACGATCACCGGCTACTCCCAGGGCGCCCAGGCCGCGGACGAGGTGCTCCAGAAGATCGCGAGCGGCAGCACCGGCATTCCGCGCTCCCAGGTCGACGGCATGCTCTACGCCGACCCGATGCAGCCCGACACCGGGTTGTTCGCGCATCTCCCCAAGGGGTTGGGCATCCCCGGGGTGGCCACCGCCGCCGGCGCCGGCCCGGCGGAGTTCAACGGCATTCCGGTCAGGCGGTACTGCATCATCGGCGACCCGGTGTGCGACTTGAGGTCCATCACGAACGCACCCGGCTACATCAACCTGCACTGGAAATACCCGCAATTCGTCATCCCCAAGAACCTCACCCAGGACGGCCAGGACGGCGTCCAATGGCTGAATGAGAACGGAGACCCCGCGTAGGACTCCTGACGGAACCGCGGGGACAGGGGGACCTCGGGACCGGGCACGGCCGGCCACGCTCCGGCCGGGCCCGGACCCGCAGGCCCTGCCCTGCCCGAGGCGCTATGGCTCGTACTCGCCGGCGCCCGGCCGTCGTTGCTGTCGTCGGCGGCCCAGGTCGTCCAGCGCGCGGGAGACTCTCGCCCGGTTGGCGTCGGTGTCGGGGAGGGTGGTGCCCCGTTCGAAGAAGTCGCGCGCCCCGGCCAGGTCCTCGGCCACGGCGCCGTGCCAGAGCAGCCGGTGACGTATCGCGATCTCCGACGCGGTGCCGGTCTCCTCGTCCAGGACCGCGCGTGACCGACGCCGGAGTTCGGCGGCCGCCTGCACGTTGCCGAGCTTCGCCTCGGCCGTGGCCAGCCTGCCGAGGACGGCGGAGTACAGGGGGACGTCCCCAAGGCGTCTGGCCAGGTCCTCGGCCTTCCCGAAGGTGCCCACGGCCTCCGCGGGCCGGCCGAGGTCGAGTTGGAGACCACCGAGGCGGAGCAGGGTCTTGCCGTGCAGCCTGGGGCTGCCCGACTTCTCGGCCCGGGCGATCGCCTCCAGGTAGCGGTCGTGGGCCTTGTCGTACTCGCCGAGCTGGTGGTGCATGTCGCCGGCGCGGGTCATGATCGACCCCATGAGCCAGTCGTCGTGCTCCAACGCCCCGGCCAGGCGGGCGACTTCGGCGAAATAGGTCATGGACTCGGCTATCCGGCCCTCCAGGTTGGCGAACGTCCCGAGGCCGGCCGCGGCTCTGGCCTGCTCGTGCGGGTCACCGGCCCGGCGGCTGATGTCCAGCGCCTCCGTGAAGTGGGTGCGGGCCTGCCGGTAACGGCCCTGCAGCCCGTACATGACGCCCAGGCCCGTGCGCAGCGCGGAGTCCATCCGCCGGTCGCCGACCCGAGCGACGATCGGCAGCAGCATCTCCAGCGCGGTGCGGCACTCGTGGAAGCGGCCCTGCCGGGTGAGGTGGTCGACCAGGCCCTCGGCGATCCAACATGCCTCGTCCACATGGCCCGCGGCCGCCGCCTGGCCGATCACGTCGAGCAGTTCACCGCCTGCCGCGTCCAGCCAGGTCGCGGCCTCCTCCCAGTCCGCGAACGGGCCAGGGTCCTGCGGGCCGGTCGGGAAGGACGAGGTGCCCCAGTCGCTGGAGCGACGGGCGACTCTCACGTACAGCCGGAACACACCTCTGCGGGCCGCCGCGGCCTCGTCGGGCGAGGCAGCGGCAACGCGTCGGGCGTAGGCCGCCACCAGGTCGTGCAACCGGTAGCGGTCGGCGGTCACCCGCTGCACCAGACTCGCGTCGGCCAGGCTCTCCAGGGCGCGTTCGGCGTCGGGGGGCGTCCAGTCGAGCAGGGCGGCCAGTGTCAGCCGGTCCAGCCGTACGGTGGGCGACAGGCCCAGGGCGCGGAAGGCACGCTGCTCGGCGGCTGAAAGCTGGTCGTAGGAGATCCGGAAGGCGACTTCGACACTGCGGTCCTCCACCGCGAGTTCGTCGAGCCGGTGCTCGCCGTCGGTCAGCCGCGCCACCAGGGCTTCCACCGCCCACCACGGGCGGTCCTGGATCCGCGCCCCGACGATGCGCAACGCCAGCGGAAGCCTGTCGCACAGTGCGGCCAGTTCGCGTACGGCCGCACGCTCGCGGTCCGATCCCTCGCCGCCGCCCTCGCCGCCGACGATACGGGTCAGCAGTCCCGCCGCCTCGTCGAGGTCGAGCGGGGTGAGCGAGACCCTGCGGTCCGCGTCCAGCCCGGTCAGCCGCCGGCGGCTCGTCACCAGCACCATGCTGCCGGAACCGGCGGGCAGCAGCGGTCGTGCCTGCTCGGCACGGGAGGCGTCGTCAAGGACGAGGAGCAACCGAAGGGACGCGGTCGCCGCCCGCCACGACGCGGCCAGTTCGTCCAGATCCTCGGAGTCCTCCCCCTCACCGGCCCCCACGGCGCGCAGCAACCGCCTGAGCAAGCGATGCCGTTCCGCCGCCTCCCGGTCTTCGCGGTGCCCGTGCAGCTCCACGAACAGGCAGCCGTCGGGGTACTGCTCCCGCAGCGCCCGCGCAGCGCGCACCACCAGCGCGGTCTTCCCGACCCCGGCCATGCCGTCCACGGCCCGTACGGTGACCACGTGCGGCTCGGCGGGCGCGACGAGAAGGCCGAGTTCCCGGTCCCGGCCCGTGAAGTTGCCGACGTCGACCGGGAGTTCATGGCGCGCACGGTGCTGCTGCCGAGCGGGACCTGTCTGCCGAGGCCCGGCCGGCTGTTCCGCACGGTGTCGTACGTCGGTGCCGAGCAGATACGTGTCGTCGCCCCGCAGGACCGCCTCGTGCACCCGGCGCAGTTCGGCGCCGGGCTCCACTCCCTGCTCGTCCACCAGCCGGCGGCGCGTCGCGGCGTAGACCGCCAGCGCGTCGGCCTGCCGGTTGCCGGCGTGCAGGGCACGCATGAGGAGGGCGGCCAGAGCCTCGTTGTAGGGGTGGGACCTCGTCAGGGAGAACAGTTCGCCCACGGCCTCGGCGTGCCGCCCCGACCGGAGCAGGCAGTCGGCCTTGTCCTGCACCAGCACGAGCCGCTGCTCGACCAGCCGCAACCGTTCGCCCTCCGCGAAGGGCCCGGGGATCCCGGCCAACGGCTCGCCGCGGAACAACCCCAGTGCCGTCGACCACGCGTCCACCGCGGCGCCCAGATCTCCGGAATCCCTCGCCGACCGCCCTTCAACGGCGATCTCCTCCCATCGCGCCACGTCCACCTGCGCGCTCTTCGAGGCAAAGCGATAGCCGCCGGGAACGGTGTCGATCACGGCATCCGCCGAACCCTTTCCCTGCGCATCCAGGCGCCGGCGCAACCGGTGCACGTAGACCGGGATCACCTTGTCGCCCGTGCCGGGGGGCTCCGCACCCCACACCCCGTGGAGCAGCTGCTGCCGACTGACCGTCCTGCCTGGTCGGAGCAGCAGAGCGACCAGGAGAGCCTGTTCACGAACCGGCCCGAGCTCCAGACCCGTGTCACCACGCCAGGCCCGGAGCGAACCGAGCAGAGCGAACCGAAGTTGCGGATTCGCATCGGCGGACAACTCACGCATCATCGGCACGCGGGGAGTTCATAAGGCTCCCGCCCACCTGCGGTGACCACCACAAGACCTGCTCGCCGGGCAGAGGCAAGGGCGGGGCCCGCGACAATCGCGTAAGCCCCGTTCAGGGCCATGCCGGCCGTGATGGCGCGCAGGCCCCTCTCGCCCAGCTGCGCCTCCCCGGCGACCGGCCCGCGCCGGCGTCCCCATAGGAACTGACAGGTCAGCCCCGGCAGAACAAGTAGCACGAGCGACGCCAACTGCCCGATTGCCGAAGGTGGTTGCACGCATTCTCCTGCCCCTTGGTCTGCCTTCAGAGCCTTTCACACCCGCCCAGCTGCGTGTGCCGGAACGGATGGGCTACTCCGATCACGGGTCACGTGCCGATGAGGGGTGAACGAGCGGAGGGCGGTCCCAAGACCGGCGATACACAGCCCTGGTACACGGCAAGGGCAATTCCAGCTCGGTCGTGATGCATGTGATCCGGACTGTCAGTACGACTGGGACCGCCGTCACTGGGGCGCAAACGCACGGCTCAGCGCTCCGCGCCCGCCCGCAGCCGACCGCATCATCGACCACCTCAGCTCCTTTCTCGCACTCCGGCCACGTCGCCGGTTCCGCAAGGACACCGTCCTCATCGTGGACGGAACCCTGGTATCCACGCGGGACCACACGGTGGAGGAACCGAGGGGCTCGGCCGACGTCAGGGGAGCGGTCTTCAGTTCCTGATGCGATCACGTTTGGGAGGAGGCCGGGTGTGCGTCCAGTTGTTCGCCACTGTCCGATGGACCCTCTACGTGGTGTGGCGCTTGGGACTGCGGGGTGCCCGAGGCGGGCCGCGGTGCGGACCCGGGTGACCTGCGGATCCGCACAGAGTGGAACGGTTTGCCCGCTACGGCTCTCTAGCCTGGTGCGCACCGGTTGGCGGTGCTCTGGACCGGGGTGTCCAGGCCGAGACGTCGCAAGGGTTTGCTGTTCCATGGGTCTGACGAGTGCCACGCTCCTGATCTGTGCCGTGCTGTGCACGGTGCTGGTGTTCGCAGCTGCGGTGTGGCTGTGGCCGCGGCTGGTGCGTCCGGGTGCGAGACAGGTCCTGGGGCGGATGGGAGCGCTCGTCGTCATACAGGCGTTCGTGTTCGCATCGGTCGCGCTCGCGGCGAACCGTACCTTCCTGCTCTACAGCTCGTGGGAGGACCTGCTCGGTCAGACCCGCCAGCAGGCGGCGCCCGTCGGGGCCGCGGCGATGCAGGTCCTCGGGCGGCAGGCCCCGGAGGTGCCCGGCGGCGCGAATCCGCAGGCAGGCGGCGTGATCGAGAAGGTCATGGTGCACGGCGGGCGTTCCCGCACCGCCGCCCAGGCGTACGTGTACCTGCCGCCGGAGTACTTCCAAAAGGGGAACGAACATCGCAAGTTCCCGGCGGCCGTCGTACTGACCGGCTTCCCGGGGATGGCGGAGAACCTGCTCAAGGGGCTGCGGTACCCCAAGACGGCGTGGACCCAGGTCAAGCAGAAGAAGATGCAGCCGATGATTCTCGTGATGATGCGGCCCACCATCGCGCCCGCCAACACCCAGTGCATCGACGTCCCCGGCGGCCCGCAGAGCGAGACCTTCTTCGGCACGGACGTCACCAAGGCGATATCGAGCACCTACCGCGTCGGCACCTCGCCGCGGAACTGGGGCATCATGGGCGACTCGACCGGCGGCTACTGCGCGTTGAAGATGACGCTTCAGCACCCGGAGACCTACGCGGCCGGGGTGAGCCTGTCGGCGGAGTACAAGCCGGAGATCGACAGCGACTCCGGTGACCTCTTCCACGGGAACAAGAACGAGGAGAAACGATCCGACCTGCTGTGGCACCTGGACCACAAGCCGCAGCGCAACTCCTCGTTCCTGGTCACGTCCTCACACCAGGGCGAGCCCAACCTCAAGGCCACCCAGCAGTTCATCAAGAAGGTCAAGGCTCCGGCGCACGTCTCGTCGATCATCCTCGACCGCGGCGGGCACACCTTCAACACGTGGCGACGGGAGATCCCACCGGCGCTGCAGTGGCTCCGCGGGCGCCTCGGCACCTGACCTGCGGCAATATTCGATAGCCGTAGACAACGCCCGGCGGCAGGGCAGCCACACCCGTTGTAGCGTTACCGACATGATGGTTTGGATCTTTATCGCTATGGCCCTGGTTTTCAGCAGCATGACGATGTGGCTGTCTTCACGCAGCACGCGTAGCCAACAGGAGAGCGATACCCGGTAGCGCTGATACACCGCAACTTCCAGACGAGCGAGCCAGATTAGCCCGCCTTGGGCGCCGCACATCTGGCGCGATCCTCGTCCGAGATGCTGGGGGCCACCAGGCGCGAGGGGCGACGTTCATGCAGTGGAAGACCCATGGCGAGCGGCAGATCTACACGAATCCTTGCGTGAACCTGTGCCTGGTGGACGTTCAGCAGCCGGACGGGCGTCGATGGGAACACCACGTCGTCCGGCTCCGTCACCTGGCCGTGGCTGCCGTGGTCAATGATCGCCGCGAGGTTCTGAATGATGTGGCGCCACCGCTTCATCACCGACGCCTGGGCATGAGAGTTGCCCATGGGCCTCATAGAGGAAGGCGAGACGCCGGAGCAGGCTGTGTCCCGTGAGGTCCTTGAGGAGACGGGCTGGCGCCCAGGGCCGATGAAGCCGCTGATCTACGCAGAGCCTGCGAACGGGATCACGAACTCGCAGCACCACATCTTCCGGGCAGACAGCGCGACCTACGTCCGGCCTCCGACGGAGAAGAACGAATCCGACCGCATCGAGTGGGTCCCGCTCGCCGACGTGCGCGGCATGATCGACCGCCGGGAGATTGTCAGTAGTGGGTCGCTCGTCGGCCTTCGGTACGTCCTCATGGACGAGGCGATCCGCTGATCCGTGTCGGGAGCACTTCCCTCAGCCGTGCTCGAAGGCAGCAGCTACGGGTTCGTGCCGGCAGGCGGTCAACTCTCCGTAGAACTCTCCGAGGTGGCGGGCCAGCCGTTCGGAAGCAACCGCCGAAGCGGGTTCCAGAACCTCGGTCGCGGTGTGGCACGCCTGGTCGAGCTTGCCGAGCTGGAGCTGCATGCGGGCCAGCCAGGAAGCGTGGAAGGCACGCCCCGTTGGTTGGCCCCGTGTTCCCTGCGCAGGGCATCCGCGAGGCGCTCGTCGGCCACCAGCTTCGATGTCTTGGGACACCGAGCCATCAGCTCTGCCGTGGAACCCCGACGCAGCCGCAGCGACAGCCGAAGACCCCACCTGCGATCACGCAGGAAAAACCGGGCGAACCATCAGGCCAGTCACGCACTCACGACCGCTGGCGAATCGAGGTTGGCTTTCGCTGGTACAACACATCGGAGGCTGGTGTCCTTCGACGGCGAAGTTGGTCGTGTGCGGCGTGCTGATCGGGGCGGACTGGGTTGGACGTCAAGCTGAGACCGGCGTACGGCATGATGGGCCGATGGACTTCGAGTCGTACCGGGGCGAGCTGCTCGCGTTCTGTTATCGGATGCTGGGCTCGTTCCACGAGGCCGAGGATGTGGTTCAGGAGACGCTGTTGCGTGCCTGGAAGGCCCAGGATCGGTATGACCCGGCGCGCGCGTCGGTGCGGACCTGGTTGTACCGGATCGCAACGAATGCGTGCCTGACTGCGCTGGAGGGGCGCGGCCGGCGCCCGCTGCCGTCCGGGTTGGGTGCGCCGAGCGACGATCCTGAGGCTGCGCTGACGCCGGCGCTCGACGTCCCCTGGCTGGAGCCGTTTCCTGACGCGCGGTCGGACGTCCAAGCGCGGGTTGATCTGCGCCTGGCGTGGGTGGCGGCGGTGCAGGTGCTTCCGGCCCGGCAGCGCGCCGTCCTGGTACTGCGGGAGGTGCTGGGGTTCACCGCGGCCGAGGTCGCCGAGCAGCTGGGGACCACGGTGGCGGCGGTCAACAGCGCGCTGCAGCGCGCCCGTGCCGCCCTCGCGGGCGCGGGCGGTCCCGATGCGGTGCGTGAGCCGGACGATCCCGGGGTGCGGGCGGTGGTGCAGCGGTATGTGCGGGCGTTCGAGGCCGCCGACGTACCCGCACTGGTGCAGTTGTTGGCCCAGGACGCGATCCTGGAGATGCCGCCGGTCTCGCTATGGTACCGGGGCAGCACCGACTACGGCCGATTCCTGGAGCGCGTCTTCCGGATACGCGGCACCGGCTGGGCCGTGCGGGAGCTCACAGCGAACGGGCAGCCGGCGCTGGCGGCGTACGCGCCACAGCCCGGCGGGGGGCACCGGCTGCACACCCTCCAGGTGCTCACCGTCACCGGCGGCCTGGTGGCGCACAACGTCGTCTTCGCCGATCCGGGCGTCTTCGACGCCTTCGAGCTGCCGCGGCACATTCCTGCCGGGGATTTCGCGCCGGAGCGATGAGTCGGGCGGGGGCCGCCGGTATGTACCGGTGAGCACTCGACCTGAGCGAGAGGAACATCGCTGTGAGCATCATCGTGATCGGGTTCGTCACCTTGGACGGGATCATGTCCGACCCCACCGGTTCGGAGGGGACGCCGCTGGGCGGCTGGGCGCTGCGGCACGGCCGCGAAGCCATCGACGGAGACAAGTTCCGGCTCGGCCACATGCTGGACGACGGCGTGCTGCTGTTCGGGCGCACGACCTGGCAGATCTTCTCGCGGCTGTGGCCCGGACGTGAGGGCCCGTTCGCCGCACGCATGAACGCCGCCCCGAAACTGGTCGCCTCCCGCACGCTGAGCGGCACGGACACCGCGGCGTGGGCGAACTCGCGGATTCTGGAAGGCGACGTCGTCGACGTCGTCAAGCACGAACCGCGCGATGTGGTCGTCATCGGCAGCCTCAGCATCGTGCACCAGTTGATGGCCGAGGACCTGATCGACGAGTACCGGCTTCTGACGTTTCCCACCGCCCTCGGCACCGGCGACCGGCTCTTCCCTGCGCGCTGCCCGCACGCGGAGCTGGAGTGTCTGTCGGCGGAACAGGTCGGCCCCGCCGTGCTCACCCGCCACCGCAGGACCGCCGCATGACCGCCCGCTTCATCGTCTTGTACGAGACGCCGGCTGACCTCGCGGCATTCGACCGCCACTACCGCGACATCCACCTCCCCCTCGCACGCACTCTGCCAGGGCTGCGCCGCTACACGCTCGGCCGCGACGCGGTCGCCGTCCGCGGCGGCGAACCGTACTACCTGGTCGCCGAATGGGAATGGGACACGATGGAGGAACTACGTGCAGCCTTCGCTTCCCCCGAAGGGCGCGCCGCCGCAGCCGATGCGGCCCGCCTCCAAGAGCTCACCCCAATGCGCAGCATGCTCTACAAGGTCGACGAGACCTTGCTGTAGGCGCGCGAACGCGCAACCGGGGAACGCGGCGCACTGTATCGTCCGCGCTGCCCCTTCGAAGACGTCTGCTTGCCCGAGCGTCGCAAAACGACCGGCTACCGACCTCGGGCGAGCGATAGCCGGCTACGGGGCGACCGGGTGGCTGTCCTTGCTCCCGGTGTCAGCACCGTGGTTTCGCCGAACCGCTGCGGGCCTGCCGACCACCTGGTGCCGTCGGATCTCGCGAACAATCTGAGCCCGCCAGGCGGTTCTGGTGCCTCCCGAACTCTCCGTTGCCAATGAACCCAGCCCGTTTGTCACCGATTCCAGCCTCCCGCTTGGTGCCGGTTCCCTCAGTCGGTCGATCCCCGGCGATGTGCGGTGCGATGGCGGCGGTGGTAGGAAATCGCGACGGCTGCGGTCAGCGGGCCCCACAGGACCAACGGCTGGTAGAGAATGCCGACGAGCAGGTGTCCGGCGGGCGTCATGTCCTCATGCGGATACGTCCACCACCAGGGGACGTTGGCCCAGAGCGCGGTCAGAGCAACTGCGCCCAGGGCAGCAGGGACGACAACGGCCACGGGACGCACCCTGCGCCCTCCAGCCAGCGGCATCCAACGCGGGATCACCTCGCCCCAGGGCCGTACCAGGCCGATCGTTAGGAAGGCGACCAACTCGCAGACCACGCTGAGCGTCAGCATCCACGCCTTGGACCCGAGCGTCTCGAAGGGTACGAAGCCCGCCTCTGTGTAACCGGCGGGGTATCCGAGCACCATGGCGATGCGCCACAGCCCGCTGGGCAGGACCACCAGCGCGGTCAGGTGCGCGGCCCAGATCGCCCAACGGGGAGGTGCCACTGGGGATGTGACGGGAGAGGAGGGCAAGTGAAGGTTCATGTGACTCATCCTCAGATACCCCCAGACGCTCTGCGTCAGCCTGCGCGGCGCACTTGTTTGAGCCGCCGGTACGAGACCTGCGCGGCGTGATCAAGCCGGCGGCGGAAGCACAGTCGTCCTCCGCGACGATGTGGCCGGCGGGCCGCTCGCCTCCGCCACAACGACTTGGTTCGGTGACAAACTGCCTGGATTCATTGGCAACGGACAGCCGGCCGTGAGGACCCCTGTCCCTGCTGTCCCGTCTCTGTCGATCTGGTCCATGTCGCAAGTGAACGGGCCGGATTCGCTCGATGTCTCAGACGATCGGGTCCGTACCCCAGGCTGATCGATTGGCGGACATTGCGCCTGAGGACGGGGGGAACCGGTCTTCACACGAGGGAACGCGCGAGGCGGAAACCTACGTCGTCGACCCGGAAGGCCGGGGGCTGCGGCGCCGCGCGGAGGCCCGGCAACTCCAGTGCTCATCGAACCAACCACCGCAACGGAGCACCCGGTAGGTGCCGTAGACCTCGGCATCGCAGACGTCCCAGCACCAGTCCCAGACGTTGCCGAGGATGTCGTACAGCCCCCATGCGTTGGGGTGTTGCCGCCCACTCCGTGGATGCGCTCGTGCGAGTTACCGCGGTACCAGGCGATCTCGTCGAGATTCCCGTAACGCGGTCCTGCCGTAGCGGCACGGCAGCCGTGCTCCCACTCGGCTTCGGTCGGCAGCCGGTACCCGCCGGCGGATGCGTCCCACTCGACACTTTCGCCATCGACGCGGAAATGGTACGCGGCGTGAACCATCGTACCGGGACAGGGCGTTGCAGAACCTCGCCGCGTCCCGCCAGGAGACGCACTCGACGGGCCGCTTGTCCCCATGGGCGGTACTCGGCCGCTGGCCTGTGATCTGTGCACAGCGCCTGAGTGACCGGGAATGCCGCGAGCTGGAAGGCGCAAGGTCGACCGACCAACTGCGCTGCGTCCGCCGGTCCGACAGCGTAACCTGCCCCGGCGGGATGGCGGCCGTCTCGTTTCCCGTAATCACGTCCGTGATCAGGAGGTCCTAGCGAGACCTGCCAGTGTGATACGGCAGAGCCGAACCAGTGCGACGAGAGACGGAACCGGCCGGATTCGAACCGGCGTCCTCGCGGTTTTGGAGACCGCGCGCGACGACCACTGCGCTACGGCTCCGCCCCACACATCCTACAAGCCCCCGCCCCCGCCATCCGCAGCGCCCTCACAGCCGCCCAACAGGACGCCGTCCGGCAGGTGTTCGCCCTGATCCCGTGGCTGAGGGACCGCACGTCGCCCGCGCGTGGCTCGCCGGCAGGAACCCCACCTCGACGACGACAACCCGCTCAACGCCACCGCAGCCGGCCGCGGGAGCGAAGTCCTCGCCGCCGCCCGTGCCCAAGCCCGCGGCGACCACGCCAACTGACCCGCACCGCCGACCGAAGCAGTGCAGCCCGTGTCCTACCCCCAACTGGTGACCCACGAGGAGAAGCTGGCTGACACCAAGCAGCGCCTCAACATCCCGCACTTCGTCGCCTTCTGAGGCAGCACCCGCTTCATGCTTCATGGCAGAGATGCAGGAGCCCGACCTGCGGGAGACCACCGCCGGGCGCATCGTCGTCAAGCCGGGCTGCAACATGAAGGAACCGCACCCGCTGTGGGCCGACCCGATCGAGGCCGAGGCGCCGAAGGTCTGCCTCAACGACCTGCACCGCGCGAAGATCCGCCTCGCGGACGAGGTGATCGTCGTCGGCCCGTACATCCGCTCATCGACCACCGCGGAGATCGCCTACGCCCGCGAGCTGGGTAAGCCCGTCCGGTTCACCCACCCCGAGGTCGCCCCGGCGATCGACGCAGCCTCAACGGCGCCGACCGCAGAGCGGCACGAAACGGTCGAGTACTTCGTCCAGGCGCAGCAGCCCGACGGCTCATGGAAGCAGGCCGGCATCACGACGAGAGATCTGGACTTCGTCACCGCGCGACTCACGGCACGTCGCGCATGGCGCCCCGGCTACCACTTCCGCATCGCCCGCCGGGCCACGGCAGTTGTTGTCGAGGCACACAACACCCCCGGTAGCGAGCAGGAGCAGCAGTGACCGACGACCACACAGCCGGACCCAACCTGACGCCGGGCTGTGTCAACCCGCCCGGCTCGACCAGCGAGCAGCTCCCACCCGAGATCCTTGCCGCGATCGATGTGCCGCCGTATCTGTCCACTGCCTGCGACACCGCACTCCGCGTCGAGGTGGCCAACGTGCCGGACGCTCCAAGATTACCGAGGTCACGTCTGGGGCGCCCTTCGCAGTGCCCGGCCACGGAAGACCCTTCGCCCCAATTTAGGGATATCGACGAGAGGCGTTCTGCTTCTCACGAAAGTTACGTTTCTTTCCTGTGTGCAGCCTCTGATGCCCTGGGGTTCGAACTTCCCGGCTTTATCCGAGGCGACAGCAGTCGCACTAAGCTGTGAACTCTGACGTCGATGGGGCAGCTTTGGACTGGAGCTGCTTTCGCCGTGATGGCCTGCGGCGCCTCTGGGACGACTGCCCGACCTCGTCAAACCCTGCATGCGCCTCAAGCACGCCGATGAACCCGCCGAGGGCTAGGCCCTGTCCGGTGGGTCGCGTGATGGTTCGACAAAAGGGCATTCATGTTTCACGGCATAGTCGCCCTCGCGGCGATTTAGCTCAAGCTCTCCCACTTGTCACAGGTCATCTCATTTGGTCTGTTCGACAGCCTGCCGGGGTGAGGATCGTTGAGTCGGCCGCCCCGGATCGTAGCGGGGAGCGCGGCGTCGACAGCGCCCACACCGCCGCCGAGACCTGATTTCGGCCGTACCGACATGACCACGCGTTCTACCGATTCGCCCCAACGCATCCCCTCGGTCACGGTGTTTTCGAGAAGATGGCGGATTTCACGTATCAGGGCGTGTCAGGGCACCCACACACATGCGGCAGGAGGGCTCGAAAACGGAGGTTCGGCTGCGTGTATAGTTGCGAGCCGTTGCTGATCATTCGAGTGAACGGGGCGGCTCAGGAACGGCCAGGTTGGCCGGTTTCGGGGCTCGCATTCGAATCAAAGGGGTTTGCGCTATGCGCGTCCGTATTCGCACCATTCTTCCTGTCGTGGCGGCGATAGTCGCCGGAAGCGCGCTGCTCACCGCGTGCAACGACGACTCGGGCGGCTCGTCGCAGACAACGTCGGCCCCCGCTCCGAGTGGCACCAGCGCCGCGGGTACGCCCAGCGCGTCGGCGTCGTCTGCCGGCGCAAACAGCGGGTCGTCCGGCAGCCCGGTGACAGTGAACAAGTCGTTCACCGACGACGTGATGGGCGAAAAGGCGACCGTCCTCAAGTACGTGAACGGGTACCAGCCTTCGGCCGCCTCGAAGAGCAAGTACGCCGCGCTGGCGAATGAGGAGGTCGTCCTCGTCGAAGTGAAGGTGACGGCGAGCAGCAAGTACTACGACACCTTCGGCGCCAACTCGTTCCATCTCACGGGCATGCCCAACGGGATCGACCAGGCAAGCACCACGATCCTCGACGACGACATCAAGGCTGCCGGATACCCGCCGCTGCCCGACGCCGAAACGGGCAAGACCACGACCGGCTGGGTCGTGTTCACCCCGGGCAAGGACACGAAGAAGCTTGTGCTTCGGTACAAGCGACTCGCCGCGAAGACGTCCGCCGGCGCTTCCATCCCCGCAAAGAACTTTGACATGCCCCTGAACTGACCCACAGAATCCCCGACGGCCCGCCGATTTCACCGGTGGGCCGTTTGGCATTCTCGGGAAAGACTCCCTGGCCAGGGTGCGATGTGCTGGTTTGGTGTCAGTGATGTGGAGTAGTTGACCTCGCTGTTTGTGCTGCGCAGCGATGCTGGGCATGGTGGCGTTTTTGTGCAGTGTGGTTGGCACGTCTTTACAAGGGAGTGGCTGGCTTTGCGTTCGTAGCGTCGGTGGAGGCGTCGGCAGCCGGCGATCCAAGCCATGGTGCGTTCGATGGTCCAGCGGGGTCGGCCTAAGGGCTTGCAGATCATTAACATGTCGTCTTGATCTTGCTGTCGAGGTCGCTGCTTTGAGCGCGAACTCGTGCTTGAAGGACGGCGAGGGCAGTGGGCGGGGTGGCCGCTGGCGAGATGACGATGTCGTGCGCCTTGAGCAGTCTCCTGATCTTCAACAGTGTGCGGTGCATGGCAGTCCGGCTGCTGCCGAACAGCGCCGCGAGGGGTTCTGCAGCCAAGGCGACCCGCAGGTGGAGCACGGCTGCCACGACCTGTTCGGGGAAGTCGAGCCGGGGTGGGCGGCCGCGCTTGACGTAGCCGTCAGACGACAAAGTCTCGGTGAGGTCGTTGAGTTGCTGTCGCGTCATGCCGGTCAGGGCGGAGTCGGAGAGCAGGGTCTGGTCCCACTCCCACTCCGGCGCCGGCGGCTGTGGGGCCCGGGACGCCGGGATGGCCGTGCAGGGCTGGGGGTGCAGGGCATAGTTCCCGTCGCCGTGGAAGATGTGGCGGGTCAGTGGCAGGGCTGCCATCTCCGCGTCATCGATGGCGACGCCGGTCGGGTAGGTATTGGTGTCCAGCAGTGGCGCGGGAGGCCGCGCAGAGGTGGGGAGCCTTGTGCCAGACGCAGCGCGCCCGTTGGAGCTTCCGGCTGCAAAGGGCGCTGGCGGTGCGCCATGCGGCCCTGCGCACGGTCCTCCAGGACGTCTGCGGCCTCGGTCCCGCCGACGCCGAAACCGAACTCCGCAGCTCCCGGGCGACGTTGCTGCGGCACACCGTTGCAGCCGGCCCGCACCGGGCACCCTGGCGGCGCCCCCGCTCCGGCACGCCGTCACCCCACGCCCCGCAGCGTCCGGCCGTGGTCATGTCGCATGTCGACGGTGCCCGCCCCCTCGTGTCACTGCTGGAAGGGGCGTTGCCGGCTCTGCTGAAGGGGATGACCGTGGTCTCGGAGACCGACCACCGCACCGCGGTCCCCACCCTGGCCGTGCTTGCGACGGCCCGGGAAGCCGGGCTGCGGCCCGGGGGCTGGGCAGTCGCGGTGGACAGGCGGGCGGCCGACCTCCGGTGTGTGCTGACCGAGCACGCAGACGAGGTGTCACCACAGTGCTGCGCGTGGGATCCTTGGCGCCTCCCACCGCCCGGGCTCCTGGTGCTCCGACACGACGGAGATGCACGGGCTGCCGCCCGGGCCACCATCTGGTCCTGCTTCGCCCGCGCCGGTCGGCACTGCGCGGCCACACCACTGGGCGCGGTGCACGACACCCGTCTCACCGCGTTCCTGGACCACCTCGCACGGGAGGCTGCGCGCTTCCGCCCGGCCACCGCCCTACCGCACCGGCAGTGGCATGCCCTTCTGACCGAGTGGACCGATGCTGCACTCGGCGCTGGGGCACGGCCGGTCCGAACGGGGACGCCCCCTGGTCGGGCCTTCCCGCCGGTGCCGGACCCGATCCTTCTGATGGCACCCCCACACGGTGCGGAGGGTCTGCCGAGGCCACCCCTCGGACCGGTCGCGCTGCTCGTCCGCTTCTCGGCCTGGGCTGAAGTCCTCCACCTCGCCCGGCGCACCGGACCGCACCTGGGGGTCTTCACCCGCACCCGGCTCGCGCAACTGAGCCCGCAACTCGCCGGGCTGGCCTCCCCTCATATCCAGCTCAACGCGGCGCCCAACGCCGGCTTGCCGCCGGGCCTGGCCCACGCCGGCCTCGGCATGTGACGCCCCACCATCGGCGGCGCGCAGCCCCATCCACAGGGATAAGTACCGTGACAGCCCCCTTCCTCTCCCACCCGATACCGCCGGCCGTCCCACAGTGCCTGCCCGTCGCAGCGGGACCAACTGGCGGCGCCTGACCATCGTCGTGGCACTTTCCGGTCTGGCGGCCGCCATCAGGACTCCCCCCGATCGGCCGCTGACACAGCTCGGACTCGACTCCCTGATGGGCGCCGAACTCATGAGCGCCGTCCAACAACGGCTCCCCTGCGACCTACCTGTGCTGGAAATCGTCAACAGCACCTCGATCAGCGACCTCGCCCGGCGCTGTCTCCACCGCCTGAACCGACACCCCGCAGCAGTGCCTCCACCACCGCCGGAGCCCGCCGGCTCCACCAACGGACCGCTCCCGCCCACGCCGCCGCCTACGCAGCGACGGTGAAAGGCAGGAGTCCGGATGCCGTTGAGCGCGCGCGACACCTGCCTGCGCTACATCGTGGAGAACTGGACCGGCATGCGACCGCGGCGCCGTGCGCAGCCGCGCTGAAGGATTCGCCGGCACTGCGAAGCAGCCTTCCGCCGTGGAAGAGGGGACGATGATGGAGCGGGGAGGAACATGGGGTTCCCGGAATGCCCGCGCCGCTGCCGCAGCCAGTCGTAGGCGTCCTGGGGTGTGATGGCTCATTGTCATTCCACAGGGCTTGCGGAGAGCCCGTTGCCGGCGTCGCAGCCTCGTTCCCCCACGGACGTGCAATGCCGGGAACAGCGGGCCCCGAGCCCACGACCGCACCATCCGCTTCATGGCACTGCGCCCCGCCGACCAAGCGATCGACAAGGCGCAGTATCAAGACCAATGCTGAATCACCCAACGGCGCCGGGGTACCGATGCGCCGTCATCGGCCGTGTGGGGCCTGACGCGCGCCGGGCTGCTGCCCCTTTGCACGGACGCGGGTTACTTCGTGCAGGTGGACGTACGGCCCTGTGGCTACTCGGACGGCGTCCAGCTCTGCTGGGCCTGCCGGAGCGCGTGGGTGTCGTGGCCATCCCCACCTCGGCCCGTGCCCGACCGTCCTTGACCGCATCCCAGTCACGGCGCCCGCGCGGAAATGCGCGAACCGACGCCGAGCTTCGGAGATCGCTGGAGCCCGCTGGCCCGTTGGGGTGGAGTGTCTGCGCCTGCCGCGGCCAGGCGATGCCCGGAACTGCTGAGGGTGCAGGACGGCTCCCCGACAGCCACAGGTTCACGACGGCCGTGAATCCGGCGCGTCGCCTGATGCCTGCGACATATTCCGTAATAGCCTCCTATTACTGTACGAAGTCGCTATATCACGGATTTCACCGTTCAACCATCGGAGGAGAAATGCGCAAGCTTCAGAAGGCCACCGTCGTGGCTGTCGTCCTCGGCAGCTTCGGCTTCCTCGGCGCCGGCACCGCGTACGCCCACGGCGAGAAGGAAGGCGGGAGGGGCGGCACCGACTTCGAGATCAGGCAGGGCAGCCAGTGTCGGTCGCACGACCTGAACGTCGACGTCCTCGGCGAGGTCGGGATCCTCAACGGCGTGCTCGGCAACGTGCTCGGCGGCGAGGGCTCCCCGGGTGCGCAGAGCACCAGGGTCGGCTCGTCCGTGGGCTGCGACAACAGCGCCGTGATGGGAGGCGGCGACGACAGAAGCGGAGGCTCGGGGGGCAGGGAAGGTAAGGGAGGCAGGGGCGGCGGCGAAGACTAGGCCAGAGGCTCGGCGTTCGCGCCACAGTCCGGGCCGGGGCCCTTTCGGCCTCTTCAACGCCAGGCCGCGGGACTCCGCTCGACCCGCTCGGAACGAATGGCCGCTAGCCGGCTTCTCGGGGAAGCCCGGCCGGCGGCCGGTCATGGCGCTGCTTGGGCCCGGCGCCGGCCGCCTGGCGCCGGTTTCCGCCCCATCACTGGTGCAGCCCCGATTCCCGGCTGCGTGCTGGCCAGACCAGCGCCGGTGCGACGATGACGCTCTCACCGTTGAAGGTGACGGCGGGACCTTCGTGGACTTCGTAACCAAGACCAGTCGCTTCGCTCACACGCTGACAGAACGAGGCGTCGTCCGGTCCGGTCAAGATTCGGTAGACAGGTAAACCGTCCGGTGGTGTGCTCAAGAGGAGAAGCATCCCAGACGCACCTGCCCACCGAGCCGGCGTCTCTCAAAGCCAATCGCTCCCATGGTCGTTACGCTCTGCCGCCGGCGCTGTCGCCTGTCGCACCTGCCACAGCGGTGTGCCCGGACCGATCCCACCGCTTCAGCGCACTCCAGTGGCCACTGGCCGCCTCGAAGACGAGATGGGATCCCTCGAAGACCTCCTTGGAGTTCGCGGGGTGCTCGTGGCCGAAACGTTCGGGACACAGGTCCACCTGCAACAGTCCATCGAGGTGGGTGAATTGCGGGGCAGCGAAAAGCACCCAGGAGGTCCCGGCGATCTCGTCGATACGAAGTTGTCGCACGTCATGGTGATCCAGGCACACCGGCTCCCAGCGGAAGTCGTCGCGCACAACTCTGGCATCGATCACGAGCCTGACGGCCCGTGGCGATCTCTGCGGACCGTATTCCTGGTCAAGGATGATGCGCCGGAGACAGGAGTCGCCGAACTCGTAGCGTGTCAGCAAGGACGCGATCCCGTCCTCGTTCAACGGGTACGGTCCGAGCTCTCGCATCGGAAGCGGCATTCTGTGATCCACAGTTCTCCCCTGGTCATCGATACCGCAAGCCCTCGGCACGGGCTCCATCCTGCCGGGTACGACGTCGGCCCGCCGTGATCGTTTGTCGTGAAGGGTGGGCAGCGGGCGGGAACGGCGGTTGGGTCGCCGGCTCCGCCACCGACACCCACGGCCCTGGCGACGCCTCCGTCCGTGACCGGTGTCTTCGCCCTGGCGCGACGGTGACCGTGATTCTGGAGTCCCGGTTCCGAGAGCACCTGGCCACATCCGCACAGCAGCAATCCGACGCCGGCCATGCTGACTTCGACCACCACCGACCGGAACGGAGCAGCATCTCAGCACCACCACGAGTGCTGTACCACCCGCAGCGATCTCGACGTGGTGCTGAGGGCACGCGGCATCGACAGCCTCGTGCTCACTGGCATCGCCCCCAACGCTGTGGTGCGGTACCCCCTGTGCCAGGCGAACGACCTGGACTTCGGCCTCGCTGTCCTCTCCGACGCCTGTCCGGACACCGGCCCAGAGACGCACCGGGTCCTCATCGAGCGGCTGTTCCCGCAGTGGGAGGATGTCGTCACCGTCGACAAACGGGGCATGACGATCGCACCTCAATAGCGGCAGGCCCGGTGGACGCGTCGCGCTGGCGGTAGACGTCCTGGTAAATCCGGCCGAGCCGAATGTCGGGCCCGTCGGCAGGGTGTGTCGCGGACGCGATCACCGCCCTCGGAGTTTGAGGGACACCACGATGAGATCGCGCAGTTGTTTCGGCGCTCCCTCGTGCTCGCCCGCAGCGATTTCGGTGAGCGTGCCGAACGATCCGGGGTAGAGCAGGACCGGCAGGCCGCTGTCCTTGAGGCAGCAGAATACGGCGAACTCTTCGAGGAAGTAGTCCAAGGACATCCGGATGCGTCGTTCCACTTCCACTGCCGGGGCACCGTCCGAGTTCTTGCTGTGGTAACGGCGACCGAACGCCTCCAGGGAGGTGCGGAACGTGACGTCCTGGGTGAACCAGTCTCGGAGAACCCGGTGATAGTCATGGTAACTGTCCCGTGCCTGCACCTCGCTGCAGTTGATGAAGGTGAAGTCCGTACGCTCTTGGAACTCATAAAAAATGTGAGCATGCTCGTCGATGAATTCACGTCCCAGGCGCGACGCCTCGGCCAAAGCTTCCGGCGGGCGCAGGCCGCGGGTGGACTCCAGGGTGATGCGGTGGATGCTGTCACCGACGAGCACGGTGCACTGCGGAAATTTCCTGGATATCCATTCAGCCATGCTACGCACCTTGGCCGGGCGGAAGTTGCTGTTCTCCAGACTGATGCCCAGGAAGCAGCTGCCGTGCTCTTCGAAACTGTTCAGGCTGGAGATCGGCGAGACGAACGAGACATCGGTCTGGTAGCGCCTTCTCCGCGAGGGCGAAGAGGTCTGCTTCGGAACGGCCAGAGGGGCTGCTGCTTCGGACGGCATCTCACCAACCAGTTCGTGGGGTAGGCAGGCGACACAAGCCGCGTTGAGGTCACACTGCAGCACGCCCCGCAATGGCCGTACGACTGTTCCCTTGGTGACTAGCGGCACCCACCGTACGGTCGATCGATCGGCTCGACAAAGAAGGTTTTGAGCCAGTCGATCATGTGGATCTCAGCGCATCGTCTCGGTCTTCCATCCAGCCGTTGTCGCGCGCCGAATCACCGGTTCCGAGAGGGACTTCGAGAGTCCGAGGCCAGCCGCATCCGCCCCTCCGGCGCCACGCAACGGTGGCTGAAAAGTGCCGCGTGGTAGTGAATCGGTGGCGCGGGGAGCCGCTCGCAAGGCTCCTATGGCCGACGCTCTCCAGCACCTCCTGGGGTGCCCCGGGAGGTGCTGGAAGTGGGCCTTGGCGGCTGGCGAACCGTGGGCGTCAGGCCACGGCGGGCGTGTAGTGGTCGGCGTCACCGCCTTCGATGGCGCGGCTGGCGGTGCCGTCGATGCCCACCGGAGCGTCCCCGGCGACGGTCACCCGGTGCAGCAGGCGCGGCAGGTCGCCGTAGTCGTCGGGGGCGTAGTGCTGGGTGATGCGATTGTCGAACAGGACGAGGTCACCCGGTGTCCAGGCCACCCGGACGATGTTCTCGGGCCGCGTCACGTACGACTGGAAGATGCGCAGCACATCCCGGGACTCGGAGGGGCCAAGGCCCTCGATGGTCTGCGCGAAGCCGCCGATGAACAGGCCCCGCTCCCCTGTCTCGGGGTGCACGCGTACGACGGGGTGGGCGGTGCGGTACTTACGCGACACGAACTGCTTGCGGTGCTCGGCCGCCTTGTCGTTCTTGGGGGCGGCGTAGTCGTAGTCGTTGGAGTGCACCGCCCACAGCTTGTCCGCCAGCTCGCGCAGTGGCTCGGGCAGGTCCTGGTAGGCCGCGGCCGAGTTGGCGATCAGCGTGTTGCCGCCATAGGGCGGTACGACGATGCTGCGCAGGGTCGACGCCTTGGGGGGTGTGCGGACGAAGGTGACGTCGGTGTGCCAGTGGTTGGCGCGGATGCCGTCGTCGCCGTCGACGGGCAGGATGTTGGGCTGCCCGTCCACGGACGGAACGGTGGGATGGGCGGTGGTGAGTTCGCCGAAGAGGGAGGCGAAGCGCAACTGGGCCGCGTCGTCCAGTTGCTGGCCGCGGAAGACCAGCGCCTTGTGTTCCAGCAGAGCCGCGTTGATCTCGGCGACGAGCGCCGGTTCGAGGCCGGCGGAGAGGTCGACGCCGACGATCTCGGCGCCGATGCGTCCGCCGATCCGGCGGATGTCGAAGCCTGTGCTGGTGCTCATGTGCGTATTCCTTTCAGGAGTTTCGGCTGTGTCCGGAGGTGCCGGGCAGGGAGGTTCCGTTGGCGCCGGGTGGGTTGGGGGTGGTCCTACGGCCGGCCGGGCGCCGCGTTGTGGGGTCCAGTGGGACCTGCCAGACGCCGGTGCCGCCCGACGCGGTCGCGCCGCTGGTGCCGCAGTACTCCTTGCCTGCGAGGACGAACTCCCTGCGGCCCGAGCCGACTTCAGCGCCGCGCAGGGTGCCAACGGGGCCGCCGCCCACCACCAGGACGTCAGCGGTGACATCGAGTCCGGTCATGCCGGCTGCCCCTCTGTGACGGAGCGGGAGAGCCGGCCTGCGGGGCGGGGCAGACCGTAGTGCTCGCGCAGAGTGCGTCCGGTGTACTCGGTGCGGAACAGGCCACGGTCCTGGAGGAGGGGCACGACGTGGTCGACGAAGTCCTCCAGGCCGCCCGGCAGATGCGGCGGCATGACGTTGAAACCGTCGGCGGCTCCCTGGGTGAACCACTCTTCGAGCTGGTCGGCCATCTGCTCCGGCGTCCCGGCGAAGACCCGGTGGCCGCGCCCGCCGCCGAGGCGCGCGATGAGCTCGCGCAGGGTCAGCCCGTCACGGCGGGCCAGTTCGGCGACCAGCGTGAAACGGCTCTTGTTGCCGTTGATGTCCCGCTCCTCGGGCAGCGCGGGCAGCGGACCGTCCAGCGGCAGCCCGGTCAGGTCGGTGCCGAGCATCCCCGACAACTGGGCGAGTCCGTACTCCGGCACCTGAAGGTCAGTCAGCTCCTGCTCAAGCGCGCGGGCCTCTGCTTCCGTCGAGCCGATGACCGGGCAGATCCCGGGCAGGATCTTCAGCTCGTCCTCCGAACGCCCGTAGCGGGCAAGGCGGTTCTTCACGTCCTTGTAGAAGGACTGCCCGTCGGCAAGGGTCTGCTGTGCGGTGAACACGGCCTCGGCGTACTGGGCGGCGAACTCCTTGCCGTCCTCGGACGATCCGGCCTGCACCAGCAGCGGGTAACCCTGCGGACTGCGCTGCACGTTCAGCGGGCCCTGTACGGCGAAGTGCTCCCCCCGGTGGCCGATGGGCTGCACCTTGTCGACGTCCGCGTAGATCCCGCGCACGCGGTCGAGCAGGACTGCATCGTCCTCCCAGCTGTCCCAGAGCTTGGTGGCGACTTCCACGAACTCGCGCGCCCGGTCGTAACGCAGGCCGTGTTCGAGGTGTTCGTCCTGCCCGAAGTTGCGGGCCTCGTCGACCGTACCGGAGGTGACGATGTTCCAACCGGCGCGCCCACCGCTGATGTGGTCGAGGGAGGCGAACTTCCGGGCGGTGTGGAAGGGTTCGTTGAAGGTGGTGGAGACGGTGGCGATCAGGCCGATGCGCTCGGTCACCGTCGCCAGGGCGGACAGCAGCGTGAGCGGTTCGAAACCGCCGAGCGCGTTGTGTTCGACCTTGCCCCACAGGGCCAGGCCGTCGGCGAAGAAGATCGAGTCGAGCTTGCCGCGTTCGGCGGTCTGCGCAAGGTACTGGAAGTAGCGCCGGTCGGTGACGCGTTCGGGCTGGGTACGCGGATGGCGCCAGGCGGCGTCGTGGTGGCCGGCGTTCATCAGGAAGGCGTTGAGATGAAGACGGCGGGGACTGGCTGCGGGCATGGAGAGCTCCTCCGGGTTCCTTGGCTCAGGGGCGGATACGGACGTCAGCTCGTCGCGGGGACGCGCCACGAGCTGAGCCGCTTCTCCACGGCCACCAGCAGTTGGTTGAAGGCCACGCCGATGACGGAGATGGTGACGATGCCCGCGTACATCTGTGGGATGGCGAAGTTGTACTGGGACGCGTTGATCAGATAGCCGAGTCCGGCCTTCGCGCCGATCATCTCGGCGGCGACCAGGACGACGATGGAGACCGCCCCGGCCAGCCGGATTCCGGTGAAGATCGTCGGCACCGAGGCCGGCAGGATCACCTTCTGGAACAGCCGCGGGGCGGACAGGTCCATGGACTTCGCCAGCCTCAGCAGGGTGGGGTCGACGGTGCGTACCGCGCTGATGGTGTTGAACAGGATCGGCCACGCGCACGCATACGCCACGATGGAGATCTTCGACGTCTCACCGATCCCGAGGAGCAGTACGAACACCGGCAGCAGGGCCAGGGCGGCGGTGTTGAGGAAGACCTGCAGCAACGGATTGAGGAGATCGGCGACGGGCCGGTACCAGCCGATGAGCAGGCCCAGCGGTACGGACACCGCGACAGCTATGCCGAATCCGCTGAACGAACGCACCAGGCTCGCTTCCGCGTTGTCGGCGAGCTGGCCGTTGGCCACCAGCGCCCACCATGCCTGGGCGACCTCGCTGAACGGCGGCAGGAAGGTCCGGTCCACCAGGCCGAAGCGGGGCGCCAGCTCCCACGCGAGCAGCAGGACGACGACCGCCACCGACTTGGTGGCGCCGGTCAGGACCACGCGCAGGATCCGGGGCAGCGCGGAAGGGCGGCGCAGTCGGGGCCTGCTCGGCTCAATCGGCGGGGCGGCCGCGGCCGGCTCGGTGGACGCCGACGGCGTGCCGGTGGCCGGCGCGGAGCGTTGCTCCTCGGTCCTGTGCCGCGTGCTCGAACCGCTTACGAGGCTCATACGGAGACCTCCTCCTTCTCCAGCAGTTGGGCCCTGGTCACCTCGTCGTGCAGAAGCGTCCAGATCTCATGTCGGTACTGTGCGAACTCGGGGCTGGACCGTAGGTCGTCCGTCTCCGTGCGGGAGTCGAAGCCGATCGGCACGACCTGCTTGATGCGACCGGGCCTGGAGGTCATGACGGCCACCCGCTGACCCAGGTAGACGGCCTCCTCGATGCCGTGGGTGATGAAGACGACGGTCTTCCCGGTGCGCTGCCAGATGCGCAGCAGCTCGTCCTGGAGCGACTCCCTGGTCTGTGCGTCCAGTGCGGCGAACGGCTCGTCCATCAACAGAACATCGGGGGCGTAGGCGAGGGAGCGGGCAAGGGCCACGCGCTGGCGCATACCGCCCGACAGCTCGTGCGGGTGACGGTTCTCGAAACCGGAGAGCCCGACCAGGTCCAGGTACTCACGGGCGCGCGCGGCGCGCTCACGTCGTGGCACCCCGGTCGCCTCCAGGCCGAACTCGACGTTGCCCAGGGCGGTGCGCCAGGGCAGGAGGGCGTACTGCTGGAAGACGATGCCGCGGTCCAGGCCGGGTCCGGTCACCGGTTCCCCGTCCAGGAGGATCCGTCCGGCGCTCGGCCGGGCGAGCCCGCCCAGCAGGTCCAGGAGCGTGGACTTGCCGCATCCGCTGGGGCCGACCACGACGACGAACTCCCCCGCACCGATCCGCAGGTCGACACCGTCCAGGGCGGTGAACTCGCCGTCCCCGTGCGCCGAGCCGCGGCCTTGGCCCCTTCCCTTCCTGGCGGGAAAGGTCTTGTGCACCTGCTCGAACGCGATCTTGGCTGTGGTGGGTCCTGACATGGGATCAGCTCCCGCTCTTCGAGGTCGGCTCGGCCGTGGACGACCTGCCCTTCTGGCTTTCCTTGTTGCTGTTCTTCTGGCTGTTCTTCCGGCTGTACGCGTTGAACTCGTTGGTATAGAGGTCCGAAGCCTTGACCTGGCCCTTCTCGATGTCACCGCGCTGGGCGAGCCAGTCGATCCACAGCTGGAAGTCCTTGTCGGTGATGCGTCCGGCGGTCTCGGCAACGCCGAAGGACTTCCAGTACTTCAGCGGAGCGGTGTCCTCGTTGCGGCCACGCCTCTTGACGATCTCGATCTGCCGGTGGACGACCTCGTCGCGCGGTCTGGCACGGGCCCACTCGATGGCGCGCCCGACACCCGTGACGAAGATGCGCGCGGTGTCGGGGTTCCCCTTCAGGAACCGGTCGTTCACCACATACGTACCGGCGGAAAAGTCGCCGAGCAGCTGGTAGTCGGTGAACAGCGGCCTGATGCCGCCGGTCTGCAGCGCCTTGTCGCGCAGGATGTCGCCAAGGACGCCCACTTCGATCTGCTTCTGCCGCAGCGACTGCTCGGTGTTGACCGGGGGCACCACCAACGGCTCGACCTTCTTGATGTCCGCCTGTGACAGGCCGTGGCGTTGCAGGTAGATGTCCAGCATCGCCTCGGAGTGCGCCCCGAGGGTGTTCATCCCGACCTTCTTGCCGATCAGGTCACGGGCCGAGCGGATCGGACTGTCCTGGAGCACGTAGAAGCCGTTGTAGGCGGCCTTGTCGACGCCGTAGTAGCTGATGACCGACGTGATGGGAGCCTTTCTCGCAGCGAGTTTGACGACGGCTCCGTTGAACGCGCCGCCGAAGTCGACCTGCCCGGTGGCCGCCGACTGGATGTCCTGCGGCCCGCTGATCGTGTTGCCGACCCACTTCAGCTTCACGTCCTCCAGGAAGCCGAGGTCTTCGGCGAGTTCAGGGAGGGTGACGGATCCCGCCCAACCCTGGTACCGCAGGGTCCTGGTCTGGTCCCTGGCCGCGCCGCCACCCCCGGTACCGCAGCTGACCGCCACCGCCGAAAGGCCCAGCAGGGTGAGGAACTGTCGTCGGCCCGATGAGGTTGTCAGCTGGGCTATGGAGCTCATGGCAGGGTCCTGTTCGAGTCGGTGGGTGGAGCGGGGAGGTGCGCGTACGACGTCTGTTACGGACGCGAGGCGAGGGGGAGGGTGGTAAGGGGTCGCCGGGTGGGTTACGGGGCGGTGGCGATGACTGGTGCGCGGTGGCCGAGCGTCCGAGCGGAGCCCGCCGTGGCCTGCCTCAGCCGCTGTTCCGCTTCCGGAGGACGTGAAGACCGCCCGAGACGCGAAAAGCGAAAGGGAAGGGGGAAAGGAAAAGGGAAAGGGAGACACGGATGGTGAGGTGCATGAGCCGGCACGCGCGCCGAACCCGGCGGATTCCAGGTGGATTTGCGTGGACAATTACCGGGAGACGGGAGGTCTCGGGCCGGTAAGCGCACCGGAATCAGGGGTCGCTCAGGAGCTGACGCTGGTCGGCAGCTCTAGCAGCCAGCGGCACAGATGGCACTGGCCTGGCGTCGAAGATCGACGTGCAGGCGTGCGGTGAAGTTCTCCGAGAAGCTCACACTCGGGAGGCTGACAGCGAAAATCGGCCACGTCAATGTGGCGACGGCCCTCGTCTCACTTTCTGATTCTCCCGCCATGCGAACGCAGTATGTCGTTCACAATCGGAGCCGAACAGCGCGCAGCCGCCGAACAGTGGCGGACACGGCTGACGCCAGTGAACGCGCCGCGCCCACGCCACCGCACACACCACAGTGTGGAATCCGTACGGGGGGAGCCCGCCGACCCCTGCACTCCGAGCGACCGGCAGAGCCACTCGCCCCGGTGATCTGGGCGTGGTCCGCAGCCTCGGACACTGCCGGCCGTCCCCGGTCGCCCCGGCGACCATGCCATGCCCATGGTGCGGAACGGCGCGCAGCTCGGGCGGTGTTCGTTGACGGGCGGTGTGGGGCCGGGTTCGCGCCGACCTCGCCCTCGCCGAACTCGTCCTGGTGAGCTTGTGGTTGAGGGGTGGTATTTCCGCAGCCGCGGAAGCCGGTCAGTGCGGTGACCGCGAGCCGCTCGTCGCGCGGTTCTCGGGATTCAGGGGCATCAGGGCAGGTTCCGGTCAGCTCGGTCGGTGGTGGAGCAGGGCGGCCCGCAGCTCGTTCTCGGTGATCTGCTCAGTGGGGCGGTGGAACGTCCAGCGGTGGGCCTCGCCGTCCATGGGCAGCACTTTGACGACGGTCTCCAGCGATGGGAAACCGACGTCGCCACAGATGAGTTGGCGGATGATAACGGCAGTGTCGTCGTCCAGGCCGAGCAGGGTGCGTACGGCATCCCTCAGTTCGCGGAGGTGCGGGCTCGACCAGGCGGTTCCTGGGCGGGGTTCCAGGTACATGGGGATACTCCTTGGTTCCGGTATGAGGGGCGGGCGGCGCAGACAGCGCCGGTGGGGTCGGCGGTGTGTTCGGCGGCGAAGCCGATGTCGCAGGCGTTGCGACTGGCTCTCCTCTCGACGATGTCGGTGTCCGCGGGCGGGGTGTGCTGCAGCCGCGGCACGACTGCGGTGGCGGTGCCGGTCGGCGGGACGCAGACGGTGTGCCCCGCCGACCTGTCTGTTCGCGTACGGCGCCCACACCGCTGTCCGCCTGCGGCTCGCGCAGCGTGGTGGAAAGTGGTCGGCGGTCAGGCCCAGCGAGGGGGCTTCAGCAAGCGCCGGGGCGTGCCGTGCCTGGGCCGACACGAAATCCTGGCAACCGGTGAGCACCCGCATGATCGCCCTGCGCTGCCATGTCGTTCTGTCGTGGTAGCCCGTGCGGCGGTGTGTGGCTTTGCCGGTCCCACCGCACCCCGAGCCAGGACGCGGGCATCCCGAGCGGCTTCGTGGTGGTGGTTCAGTTGGGTGGTGTGCGGGTGGTGGCCCGGTTGGATGCCCTGACGGGCGGTTGGGCAGCACGGGGTTGTCTGGTCACGGTCACCTGCCAGATGGCCAGGAGCAGCAGCGTGCCCGTTTCGGCGAGGAGGCTGAGGACGGCTTGCGGCTCGGGCTGCAGACCGTGCTCGGTGAATCCGAACACGCCTACGGTACGCGAAGCGGTGAAGCCGCCGAGGGCGCCGAGCGCGACTCCTGCCGCGGCGGTCCGCAGCAGCAGGGGCGGCATACCAACCAGCAGCAGGGCGGCGAGAGCGAAGGAAGTGCTGGCCTGGAGCAGGAACAGGGGGCCGATAGTGCGGATGAAGCGGTACCCGTCGATGTAGAGCTGGGCGTGGATGTATCCGCCGGCAGCGAGGGTTGCGGCGGTCGCCGACCGCAGGGTGGGGGCGAGGAGTCTTCGGGTGTTCATGCCAGCCTCTGATCCTTGATGGCCAGTTCGCGGTCGCCCTGGCGGTAGCCGACGCTGCGGATGCCGAGTGCCTCTTTGAGCTGCCGGGCAGGGACGACCTGCGGGGCGGGGGCGGGGGCGCGGCCCGGTTTGGGCAGGGGGTAGGCGGTGGTGGTGGCGGAGTGGAAGGTGATGTTGCCCTCTGTCTTGGTGAACAGCTGGTGGACGTGCCCGTTGAGACAGGTGACGGAGGAGAAGCGGCGCAGGAGGGCGATGACCTTGAGGGCGTCGTCGGTGCTCCAGCCCCACTGCGGGTACATGGCGAACAGCGGGATGTGGCTGAAGACCACGATGGGGGTGTCCGACGACAGTCCGGCGATGTCCTTGCGAACGAAGTCGATCTGTTCGTTGCCGAGATGGCCGAGCTTCTCCAGACTCAGGGTGTTGACCAGGGCGATGAAGTGCACGCCGTGGGTGTCGAAGCTGTACCAGCCATCACCGAGCGTGCCCATGCCGAAGGTCCGCCGGTAGGCGCGGCCCGCATCGCCGATGGAGTCGTGCTCGCCCGGCACGGTGAAGATGCGGTCCGTCTTCAATCCGGCCATCAGCTGCTTGACCTGGTCGAACTGCCCAGCCGTGGACAGGTGGGTGAGGTCGCCGCTGTGCATGACGAAGTCCGGTCTGAACCCGAGCGAGTTGACCTGGTTGATCGCTTCGGTGAACGAGCCGACCACGTCCAGGTTCGCCGGGCCCCGGAATCCGATGTGGCTGTCGGAGACCTGCACGAACCGCAGCGCGCCCCTTCCGGCTGCAACGGCCCCGGCGGCGGCCCCGGCGTTGGTGTCCAGCGAGTCCGCGATGTGGCTGATCACCTCGCCACTGGCCACGGTCAGCACCACCGCGCCGCCGAACCACCCTGCATGCCGGAGGAGTTGACGCCGATTCATGCCGTATTCGGTATCGGGCCGACTGGTGTCTCCGGCCGATGCCCCGTCGTGACTGTCGTAGTAGTTGGTCATCAGGTCACCTCCACGGTGCCGGTCATGAACGGATGGATGGTGCAGAGGTAGGCGTAGGTGCCGGGCTTGGTGAACGTGTACGTGTAGGCGGCGTGGGTGGCCAGGGCGGCCGAACGCAACGGGCCGCCCGATCCGGCGCTGGTGACGGTGTGGGGGTCGGTGTCCTGATTGGTCCAGGTCACCGTCGTGCCCACTTTGACCTTCAGCGTGGCCGGGGAGAATGCGAAGTTCTTGATCGCCACGGCGTTCCCAGTCACCGGTGCGGCCGGTGCGCCCGTAGTCGAGGGACTCATGGGCATGCTCATGCTCGGCATCGGCGAGGCACCGGAAGCGGAGCCCGCCGTGTTCCCCGGCCCCGTGGCTCCGGGCATGCCTGCCGTCTGGTGCTGCCCCGGACCGGGCGTGATGGCGCCGGCTCCGGTGGACGAGGGATGCGACGACTGGCCGCATGAACTGAGAAGCCCCAGCGCGCCGGCAGTGGCGATGGCGGCGACGGCCAACCCGGACGCAGTCCGTGATCGACGGCCTGGTGTACGAAAGTTCAGGTACATGGTGTCCGTTCCTCACTGATCAGGCGGAGACGGGGAGTGTGCCGACTGGGCGCAGGCAACCGCCGGGATGTGGGTGGATGCCGTGTTCATGGGCGCGTGCCCCTCACGGACCCGGCGATCGAGCACCGGCCGAGGCCGCGCGGTGGCGCCGACTTCGATGCACGGGGGCGGGGTGAGTGTGGCCGGCGCCAGGAGCGCGTGCGTCGCGTGGTGTTTTTCGGTCACCTCTGGTCCGTCCTTTGTCGCACGGGGACTCGATGAGGAATTGCACCCAAGTCGGCTCTTGTCCGGCTCCACGGACGGCGGGGTTCCCACGGTTCGACAGATATGCACTTTTTGCGAGGTTCCTCGGTGTCGCCGCGGATCAGCCCGCCTCTCCTGGGGGCCGCGCATGCCTGCCCCTGGTGGTGCCGCAAGGCCCGGCAGGGACGCATCAACCGCGGCGCTCGCAGAGTGTCACCGGCACCGTGCCGTGCGTTACACGACAAAGCGGTACATGTGCGCGATGATCGTCTTATGCCCTGGAGTTCCCGAAAGCGTGGTCCAAGGACCGATCCGGATCGCTCCGCGCACCGTGTCTCTGGTAAAGGGACCCTTTCGACCGCAGACGAGGACCTGCTGCGCACTCTGTACGCGGAGCACGCAGGAGCCCTGTTCCACTACGTACTGCGACTGACCTCAGGAGATTGGCAATGGGCGGAGGATGTGGTGCAGGAAACCATGCTGCGAGCGTGGCAGCATCCCGCCGCGTTCGACCCGGCACGCGGCCCGGCTCGGGCATGGCTGTGTACGGTCGCCCGGCACCTGGTCATCGACGCCCACCGGGCCCGGCAGGCCAGGCCGGCCGAGGCCGGCGGCGAGGTGCTGGAGCGAGCCGCCGAGCAGAAAACCGGCGAGGACGAGATCGAGCAGGCACTGCAGAGCTGGGCGGTTGCCGACGCGGTCCGGTCGCTGTCCCCGGACCACCGCGCCGTCCTGCTGGAGACCTACTACCGTGGCCGGACCATGGTGGAGGCCGCGCAGGTGCTGGGCATCCCGCTGGGCACCGTGAAGTCGCGGACGTACTACGCCCTGCACGCCCTGCGGCTGGCGCTGCGGGAACGAGGGATCGAGCCATGACCGTGGTGGGCGGGAGGTGGCGACCATGAGTGCGGAGCACGACGCCCTCCGGCTGGCGCTGGGAGGGTACGTCCTGAGCACGCTGCCCTCGGCGGAAATGGAACGGGTGCGCGTCCACCTCGCGGAATGCGCCGAATGCCGGGCCGAGCACACCCAGCTCGCGGGATTGTCCACGCTTCTGGCGACGGTGACCGAAGCCGAGGCATCAGGCCAGCGGGTGCCGACGGCCGACGGGGACCTGGCCGACCGGCTGGTGGCACGGGCGGCCGAAGGCGCGCAGGGCTCCCTGCCCGAACGGCCCGCCGCGCCTGCGGTGTCGCGGGCGCCGGAGGGGGGTGTGCTGGAGAGGCTGCTCCAGCAGGCCGCGTCCCGGCGCCGCAGGACCTGGCGTCTGCAACTGGCCGGCGCTGCCGCCTCGCTGACGTTCATCGCGGCAGCGGCCGGCGGCACATGGCTGGCGACTGTCGGATCCGTGGGCAGTCAGGCGACGCCGCCTGGTCCGACCGCGCCGACTACCTGGCGCACGTTCTCCGGAAGCGATCCCGCCACCGGCGTCTCCGCCTCGGTGAAGGTCTCGCCCTCTGCCTGGGGCAGTGTCGTGCAGGTCTCCGCCAGGGGGGCACCCGCCGGAATCACCTGCCGACTGCAGGCGATCGGGCCCGGTGGAGCCAGGACGGACGTCGCTACCTGGCGGGCAGGCAAGTACCCTCCCGGCACCACGATCCCAGGAGCGGTTGCCATGTCCCCCGGAGCCATCGAGCACTTCGAGATCCACGCGGGCAACGGTCAGAAGCTGGTCACAATCCGGGCGTGAGGCGAGGCCAGGACGGTCGCGTCACCGGGCGGACTCGCCGCCCAGTGACGCGACCACAGCTGTCGGGTGTGAGCGCACGGCGGCACAAGAGGCCGAGAAGACGTAGCCACCGAAGGGTCGTGCCGCGGGCGGAGAGGGGGCCGGCCGGTCGACAAGAAGCGAGCCGCCTCAAGACCGGTGGACCAGGCTGTAGGAGCGCGCCGAGGGCCGCCCAGCCGATGGCCATCGAGAAGGCGTGTGCTCGTGGCGTCGACTGCACGGGCACGCTCGTGATCACCGTCGTCGACCGGTGCCACCACGCCGCACGGCTCCGGGATCGGCGAGATCGTCCGACGAGGGCCCCCGGCGGATGAGCGCGGCGGCGGCCTCGAAGGCCGACACCGGCACCTCTGCGGCCGAGGGGCTGATCGGCGCCACGCGCGCGACGGCGGCTGGTGGTCGAAGCGGCCGCCAGAGGCCGGGAAAGATCACCTCCGCGGCCGGGCGGATCAAGGTGAAGGCCGTCCGGGTGCACGACCGGCGGGTCGAGGGGCGGGGCAAGCGGTCATCCGGTCGATCCGGTCGATCCGGTCGATCCGGTCGATCCGGTCGATCCGGCCGATCCGGCCGATCCGGCCGATCCGGCCGATCCGGCCGCTGTGGTGTCACACATCCCCGGGGCCGGTCGGGTGCTGCGGCTGATTCTCCTGCCCGACCTGTCATCGGGGGATGTGTCGGCATCGGGGCAGTCCTGCGGCTCGGTCGTGGGGCTCTGACCGGCTCCCGGCACGCGGCTTCCGGCAGTGGCGGGCCGGCCACCCCGCGGCGGGCCCCCTCGGGTGCCGGCCGCGTACAGGGGTGGGCTCGGCTCTGTGGGGGCCGGCGGCAGGCACCTCAACCTCCGCGGGGAGGAGGCCGAAGCCGGCACCCTGGTCCTTCTCGCAGCGCGCCGACGGTTTCCGGGCCCTGGTCACCCTCACCCCCGGCTCCAACGAATCGGCCCCGTCATCAGCCGACTTGATGCGTGAGTGCGCCGACGGGGCGTGCACTCCCGGTCCGGGTGGCCGGTGGCGCCGCCCTGGTTTTTACGACAGCCCGGCCGAGGTGTTCCCCCTCCCCCGCGCGAGCAGCGGCATGCGGTTCACCGAACGGCCGGCGACCTCAACTCTCTTTCTCCTCCGAGGTCCGTGCAGCCCGGAGAAGAGGATCCAGGATGTCTGCACGCCGAGTGGCGCGACCAAGCCGAGGTGCGGGCAGGGACGTTCGTCCGGCTCTTCGGCGTGAGGTTCCCGCAAGGCCGTCCGGAAGACCACGGGCGAGGAGGCCGAACCGCCGGTGCCTGGTCCGGCCGAGTACGGCATCGAGCTCCGAGAGAGGCGAGTGGGTCCAGCCAGGCAGCCGGCATTGACCTGACTCACAAGAAGTCGCACAAAAGGGGCGAACAACTCGAACCGTTCGGCGTGCGTCGCCCGTGGAACTTAATGAGCGCGGCCATTCAGGACCCGCCTACCGGCCGCCCCCGAAGTTGTTGGCGGTGTCCCCCTTTCCGGCCTCCGCACATGCACAGAAGAGCCAGAAGACCATGTTTGTGACCGATTTCCCCAGCCCGAGTTCGCTGCTCGGCAGGCCCTGCCGCCACGAGGCGCTGCTCACCCTGCCCGCGCAGGAGGCGCACGTCTCCGCCGCTCGTCACTTCGCGGCCGATCTGCTGGAGACCTGGAGTGTCCCTGCGAGCGAGCGGGACTCCGCCGTTCTCATCGTCGACGAACTCGCCGCCAACGCCGCGCGGTACGGCCACGAGCGCATGACCCTGCTGCTCGTCCTCGACGACGGCACTCTGCACATTGTGGTCACCGACTCCGGCACGACCGTGGAACACCATCGCCCCGACATCGCCCCCGACGAACACGGCCGCGGCACCGGCATCGTCCAGTACCTCGCCCAGTCGACCGAGGTCCACCAGACACGCAGCGGCCGCGAGGTCCGCGCCTGCCTGAGGTGCTCGCCATGACCGGGCCGGACGTTCGGCACGAGCTGCGACCCCCTGCCGGGGCCGGCACCGCGGCACAGCGACGGGTCACCGGGGGCGGCTGCGGCGCCGGGTCAGCCGACGACCCGCCGAGTGGGCCTTCGCGACCCACACGCCGTGCCCCATCGACGACTGCCCGATCCCGGCCCCAGATGCCCATGCGGTCCGCGGCACACCCATCGGCCGCTGATCACGGCGACCCCGACCACGACACGGTGCTGCGTCAACGCTGCGGCGCCAGCCCCCTACGTACCGGCGGAGGTGTGAACGTGAACGTCACCCCGAACAGCGGCGAGGGCATCAGCGCCCCACCCCCGCACGAGGCGTACGCGCATGCGCCAGACCTGCGCCGCGAGATACACCAAGTGCTCGCTCTCGGAGCCGAACGCGACGGCCGCCAGGCCAGGCCCGTCATCGTCCCCCCGGTCGATGCGACAGCCGCCGAACGCACCTGGCGGCTACGCCGGGCCGCCCTCATGGACCGGATGGCCCTGGACGACCCCGGCCCCGGCCCGGTCGCAGCCGCCGCAGAAACCGCCGAACGACTCGTCCTGCACGACCGCCGCCATCCCGACCTGGTGGCCGGCCCGCACCGCCCCGACGCGATCACGCTCGCCCCCAGCCGCCGCCTCTACGTCCGCCAGGAGTACGCCGCCTGGACGGCCGCCGGGCGCCCCGGGACCTGAATCGACCCCGACCCGACAGGAAGAAGGAGACATGACCCGCAACGACATCGACACCCGGCACGCCCCCGCAGCCGCCGGCCGACTCCCCTCGCCTCGCCTTCCACGCCCGACAGCCACGCGTGAACATCGCGCCGGTCGGCGACAGGAACGGTCACCCCAGGGACAGCCGATGAACGCACCGTGGCCGAACGCGAAATCCCCTCGACTGTTCCAGGTGCCCGAACGTGGTTGCTCCCAGGGGCAGCGACTCGGCCTCCATCCGGCCCAAACGCCCCCGCACACTCCGCGTGCCGGGCAGCCGGCGCAGGTGGCCATGCAGGTCTCGGGCGGCGAACTGCGCCTTGCCGTACGCCCGTTGCCGGTCGAGCTCCCCGCGGTTGCGGCGGCGACGGGCGACGAATTCACCTGCCCGGCTTGGCCGGACGGCGCCGTGGGAATCTCCCGATGGCGCGGGCGGCGGACACCGGTGAGACCGCCGTGCCCAGTCCGCCGGGAAACCTCCTCCCAGGCGCCCGCGCACGAGACCGCGGGTGCGGACACCGGCCTGCCCGGCCACCTCCTGCGGATCCCCTTCTGCCACGACGAGTGCCGGCCGTCCGTCGGTGCAGAGCCCGGTCGGGTCGTCGACCTTCCGGAAGGCCCGGTCGTGGGCGGGACGCTTCTTTGGGCAGCCGCCGAGGCTCTGCGCGCGCCAGGAGAGCGATGGGGGCATGCTTGCGGCGGCAGGACACGATGCGCCGCGGGCGCTCCCGCTTGGGTGGTGCGACGATGATCCGCGGTGCGCTGGAGCCCTGGCACCTGCTGGTCCTGGTCGCGGTGGTGGTTTTGATCTTCGGCTCGAAGAAACTGCCCGACACGGCCCGGGCGCTGGGTAAGTCCATGCGGATCCTCAAGAGCGAGACCAAGGCCATGAGGGACGACGGCGCCTCAAACGAGCCACGCCCCGAGCCCGAGCCTGCACCGGGATCGCGGACGATCTCGGGCGCTCCCGGAGGTACCGCCACCGCCCGCACCGCGCCCCCGGACAGCACAACCAGCAACTGTGACTGAGCCCGGTCCTGCGCGCCCCTGGCTCATCCCCACACGAGACGCTGCCCGAAGCCTCCCCGGCCGGCTCACCTCTCGCGCTGTCGGGCCGCCCGCTTCGTTGTCTGCGGTATCGGCCGGTCTTGGCCGGAGCAGCGCTGTTTCCCGGCCCGAGCGCGGCGCGTGGACGGTCTGAGGATCTTCGTAAGCCGCCCGCCCTCGGGCCGGGCAGGGCAGATCAGCTCACGGTGAGTGGTGTCCACCTGGACCAACTGCCTCCTGGGCGCGCTACCGGCCGCAACCGGCGCCGTGGCCAGCTCGCGCCCCACGGAGCGATGGAGACGATCAAGTACTGACGCAGGGCCGGTGGTTTCCGGTCCGCCGCACGAGATGAGGACGTGGCGTGCCCCAGTCAGCCCGCAGCACGGAGAAGGGTTCCGAGAGGCGGATGCCGCTCGCGGAGCACCTTCGTGAGCTCCGCAACCGGCTCGCCAAGGCCGTCCTTGCCGTCCTGGTCGTCACGATCGCCGCGGCCTTCTCCTACAAGGGCATCGTGAACTTCTTCACCAGGCCGGTGCTGGACTCGGTCGGCTGCCCGACGTCCTTCGCCGATCTGGCCAAGCAGACCGCGGACACCACCTGCGCGCGGATCACGATCAGCGGTCTGCTCGCGCCCTTCACCCTGGCGCTGAAGGTGTCCCTGATGACTGGCGTCGTGCTGGCCTCGCCGGTATGGCTGTACCAGCTGTGGGCGTTCGTTGCCCCCGGCCTGCACAAGCACGAGCGGAAATACGCCTACGCGTTCGTCGGCGCGGGCGTCCCGCTGTTCTTCGGCGGCGCCTTCTTCGCCTACAAGGTGCTGCCCACGACCGCGAAGGTGTTGATCGGCTTCACTCCGCACGGGGTGGACAACCTGCTGCCGCTGGACGATCTGCTCGACCTCGTCACCCGCATGGTGCTCGTCTTTGGTCTCTCCTTCGAGATGCCGCTGCTGCTGGTGATGCTGAACCTCACCGGAGTGCTGTCCGGCCGGCGGATGCTCGGCTGGTGGCGCGGCATGGTCATGGGGATCACGGTCTTTTCGGCCGTGGCGACGCCGAGCACGGACCCGCTGACCATGCTGGCGCTGGCCGCGCCGATCTGGGTGTTCTATTTCGCCGCCGTTGTCTTTTCGCTTCTCAACGACCAGCGCAAGGCCCGAAGAGAGGCAGAGGGACCCGGCGACGACGAGATCTCCGACCTCGACCTCACGCCGCAGGACATAGGCGAAGTGGAACCGGTGTCCGCCAGCCATGCCCTGCCCGCGCAGCCGGACGCCGACGCCGACCGCGCCGACGGTGAGACGACATGACCTGAGGGGCCTTCAGTAGGGTCGGGGACTGGCGCGGTGGCCTGTGAGGGCTCTCGCACAGCAGCACTTCCGGAAGCCGCCCTCCAACCAACTCCCTTTCGTGTTCAGGACACAAGACCAGCAGGATTCACCTCGCCGCCGACCGGAAGCTCCGACCACTGTCGTTCGCCCTGACCGCCGTGCAGGCCGCAGACAGCCCCCCGTTCATCCCCGTGCTGAAGAAGATCCGCGTCCGTCTGCCGGTCAGCCGGGCCCGCACCCGGCCGGGCGCGGTCGCCGCACACTACGCGTACTCGTCCCGCACCAACCGCTCCCACCTGTGCAAACGCCGCATCAAGGCGGCCATCCCGGAGAAGCATGACCAGGCCGCGAACGGCAAGAAGAAGGGCAGCCGGGCGGTCATCCGGTCACTTTCAACGCCGAGCCTTACCGCGAGCGCAACACCGGCGAGCGACTGATCAACCGGCTGAAGGACTGGCGCGGCATCAGAAGGGCATCCACTGGGGCAGACGCCCACTCACGGCCGTCGGCTGACCGACCTCGGCAAACCTCGCCAGCCAAAGCACCGTACAGACGTGGGATTCAAGCTGTGTTCCGTGAGCTGCGGACTGTGGGTCCGCTCCGCGATCCAGCCTGCCATCGTTCGTACGCCGAAGCCGATGGCACGCTCGTCCGGGGAGAAGTCGGGGTAGTGCGGGTAGCTGGCTGTGATGGGTGCGCTGGGGGCACGGACGCCGAGGAAGGTGAACGTGCCAGGGACGCGGTCCAAGTAGAGGGCGAAGTCCTCACCGCTGAAAGGTGGGAAGGCGGCGTGGAGCACGGCAACCGCGTCCCGGCCCAGTATGCGGCGCAGGCGGTGGGAGAGCACGCGGGCGTCGCCTTCTGGGCAGACCATGGCGGGGAACGGCTCGGCGGGGAAACTCACCCCGGCCCCCGTATATGGCGCGACCAATCGGCGGATGTGCTCGCGTACCTCCGTGTACCGCTCCTGCGGCCAGCAGCGGTAGGACACGCTCACCTTGGCCTCCTGCGCCCTGGCCCGGACGGCCACGAACCGAGCCAGCGGCCCGTTGGGCGTTTGGGCATCGGCGACGATCCGCTCAACGTCCGCGGACGTCCGCGGCGGCATCACCGTGGCGAGCGCGCTGATCTCGGCAGCCAGTCGCCGCGCAGCATCGGGCGCGTCCGGCCCCGGGAGGGTCACCTCCGCCTCGTCCAGGCCCGGCATCCCGTAGCCCGGGGTCACAGCGAACTGGCCGACGGGGAACGGCCCGCAGTGCAGCGCGTGGATCTCCTCAACGCAGGTGCGCTCCAGCACGCCCGCGTCCATCAGTGCGCGGGCCCCGGACAACGTCTCCTCAGCAGGCTGGAAGAGGAACACCACCGTTCCACTCAGGTGCCTGCGCAGCCGCACCAGGACCTTCGCGACGCCAACGGCCACCGCGGTGTGGATGTCATGCCCGCAGACGTGGGCCGGCGCCGAGCCGCCCCCAACGATGTCCTTGGGCGGCACCGCGTCCATGTCCGCCCGATACGCGACGGTCCGGCCCGGACGTGCGCCACGCAGCACACCGACGACGCCATGGCCGCCCACCCCGGTAGTGACGGACAGCCCGGCGGCTCGCAGCTCTCGGGCCACCACACCGGCGGTGCGCTCCTCCTGCCCCGGCATCTCGGGGTGCCGGTGGATGTCCCGGCGCAGCTCGATCAGCCCGCGCTTCAGGCGTGCCACCTCGGCGTCCACCGCTCCTTGCTCCACCGGCGCCCTCCACCCTCTGGCGACGGCTCTGCCCGCAGATCCCCACACCATTTCCGCACCGGCTGCCGCCGTGCCGGCCAGCAGCGCACGGCGCGCGAGAGCGTGCTCCGTGAGACGCTTCACCGTTCCCCCTCGTGATCCGTCGGGCGGCCTTCCGGAGCGTGGCCAGGAAGGTCAGCTCTCGGCACTGCGTATCGTGCCGTTGAAGTCGGCGAGAACCACGGGGGTTCCGTTGGCGTCCCGGCAGCCGTCGTCCCGGCCGACAGGCCCCGGACGAACCCGGCGATCAGCTTCGCGACTGCTTCCGGGGCCTCCAGGGTCATGGGGTGGCTGGCGTCGATCTGGGTGACGGTGATATTCGGCCGGTTGCGGGAGAGTTCGGCCAGTTCTGCGGAGAGCCCCCGTGCGAAGCGGGTGGAGAGGTCGTCGAACCATTCCGTCGTGGGCGGCGGTTGCAGTCGGCCGGCCTGTACCAACAGGAGCGGGCACGTCATCCCTTCCAGCCAGGCAGTGACACCGAGCGCGCCGAGCCTGTCGAGTTCGCCGTACATCTCCAGCGCCGCCGTACACTCCGGCAGTGTCTGCCACCGGCCGTCGGGAAGCGGACGTACGGCCGCGCGGGCTGCGGCCTCCGCACGGTCGGAGGGGATTCCGTACCGGGCGGCGTGGGCAACTTGCTCCTCGATGTAGCCGGGTGGCGCGGCGGCTCCGGCGGAACGCCGCAGCAGTTCCCCCACCCGCTCGGCACCGGGGTACTCGCCGGGCCTGCCCCACCAGAAGCAGTCGAGGTTCACGGCGGCGCGGGCACTGTCCTCGTACGCCCGCGCGTACTCGATCGCGACCATCCCGCCGAGGGAATGACCCACCACAACAGTCTCCGGCACGCCATGTGCGTCCAGCGTGTCCGCGATGTGCCGTACCACGGTGGGAATGGTCCAGGGCGAGATATCGGTGGAGCGGCCGTGTCCGGGGAGGTCGACGGCGAGGACGCGATGACTTGCGGTGAGTGCCGCCGCCGAGGCGTCCCAGTCGGCGAGCGACCGCCCGGAACCGTGCAGCAGAACAAGCGGCGGGCCGTCGCCCCCATGGTCACGAACATTCAGCGGCATCTTGTCTCCGTCCCCCGCGCCGACCGCTTCCCGCGGTCAGACGCCAAAGGCCCGCCAGCCGGTAGTAGACACCGTTCAGCAACTGCAGCAATACCATCGTGACCGGCCAGAGCAGCCCGCCCAGTCCGGGCACGACGTTGACCGGCAGTGTGTACGCCATCACGACCCGCGCCGCAGCGTCGGCGAGCAGGGCGATGCCCCAGATCACCGTGGAGACCCGCCAGATGCGTCGGAAGACCGGTTCGTTGTGCCACAGCGTCTCCCACGGCGTCCCATCGGACCGGAACCGCCCTTCCAGCAGCGGGCGCGCCCCCAGATAGGCCAGGGGCCGGTTCGCCCACACCGATCCCAGGAAGCACAGACCGGCCACGGCCGTCACCCAACCGTCCCTGGCCAGCATGAACCGCGTGTCCCCGCTGATCAGCGAGGCCACTGCCCCCAGCAGCATCACTCCTCCCACGAACGCCGCTATCCCCTCCAGGCGGCGGTCCCGTAACCAGCACACCGCTGTGGTCGCCAGGGGCAGCACCGAGCTGGCCAACATCGCCGCGAACGTACTCGCGCCCACTGCGCGCAGCCCGTAGAACAGAGCGATGGGTGCGGCCACGTCCCATACCAGTTGGAGCAGCAGACGCCGGTTGCCGGGACGGCCGCTGGCGGTGGTCACGGCTCCTGCCTGGTGGCGAGGTGGGCCAGTGTGGTCAGTTCACGGACGCACTGGGTCAGGGTCAGGCGCGGCGGACGCGCCATGCGCACGATCGCCGCGTCGATCGCGGACTTGAGGGTGAGCGCCATCAGCCCCGTGTCGAACTGGCGGAATTCTCCGCTCTCTTGCCCCGCACGCAAGATCGGCTCCAGTGCTTCGACGTTGGCTCGTGACGAGGTCTCCAGGCCGTAGCGCAACGTGCCCTCCGGGTCTCTGGCGTTCATGCAGATCTCGTACATCGCCCGCACCGAGGAGGGGTTGTGAGCTGCCCACTCCACCTGCGCCTCGATCCGAGTCGTGAGCGCACCGATCGCCGTTGTCTCGCCCGCGACGCGTTGCGAGATCGTCCGGTGAGCGTGCAGCCCGATCTCTTCCAGGACGGCGTCCATCAACTCCCCCTTGGTGCCGAAGTGGTAGGAGATCAAGCGGGTGCTGGAGATCCCCGCCCGCTGTCTGATCCGTGCGAACGTCGTCTGCCCGTAGCCACTTTCGGCCAGCGTCTCGATGGCCGCCGCCACGATCTGCGCCCGCCGTGCGCTCGCGGCAAACGACCGCTCGGGGGCTCCGGCGGAAGACGTGACCGGCTCGTTCACTCCGCCTGTTACTTCCATGAGTAATTTATTCCTCAGACGAGTAACACCCAAACCTGGCGGGAGCAAGGACGCGGTAGACAGTCCTGTTGTGCCGTATGGACGGCGCTCCGGGCACGGACGCCGGCGCACCGTCGACCGGGGATGCGCCAGCGGCCGCGGTGACCGACGGCGAGTGCTGTACCGCAAGGCCCATCTTGATCACCAGAGTTGAGACCAACACCGGGGACTGGCGGCTCCCTCACCCGTGGGCCGTCATCTCCTCGGAGAACGGCGGTTTTCCAGTTGCCGTGGGAGTGGGTAGGCGCGCTCTGCGGGGAACACTCGCTCAGCCTTGGCGGCACGCCCGGTTTGTATCAGTGCCGCGGCCTTGCCAACCTGAGGCGTGAGGTCGGTGAGACCGACGACCCAGTCGTCGCTGAACGCGGGGACCAGGTCACGGCCGATGCCGACCTGAATGCTGTAGTGGTTCAGTGCTGCGCCCGGCCGTCGTGATGGCGACCGGGCGCAGACGCCGCTCCGGCCGCGTCCGAGGACATTCCGCTGTCCCCCGTCGACTACTCCTTGGCGGAGCCGGGGCGCCGGCGCCTTCCCGTGGCGCGGCGGGGCGTGATGCTGGCGGCGTCGGGCCTGCCTCAGCCGAGCCCGGCCAGTTCGGCGATCGTTCCGCCGAGCACCCGATCGCGTACCTCGCCCGGACTGGTGACCCGCTCCACCATTGCGCGGGTGAGGACCGGGTCGCCGTAGGGGGCATCCGAGCCGAACACAGTCCGGTCCGGGATCTCCTGGATGGCTAGCCGAACCGCCAAGATGATGTCGGTCGACGTGGCAGGGCATCCGCGTGCTGAGGCTACCTACCTCGGGTCGCCTGCGCGGACGGGCTAGTTAGACGCCGAGTGGAGGACGGATCAAGGCGGCTCACGACCGATCAGGCGTGTCGCGGCAGGAAGTTCTGATCGGACGCGCCATTGCAGCTCCACTGGACGAGCGGGGCGCGGTTGGCAGTGCTTCCGCCCTGGATGCTCAGACACTCGCGACTGTGCTGGGGAATCAGTCTCTTGTTTGCGCCGATGAACGCCTGATCCAGCGATCCATTGCAGTTCCACTGGATCACGGGGGTTCCTTTGCGCTTGCTCCCTCCCTTGACGCTCATACAGCGACCGCTGTGCCGAGCCTGCAACTGGAAGCCGGTTTTCGAAGTCGAGGCAATCCATTGCTGGTTGTACTGCCCGACACACGTGTACTGGTTGACGGCAGCGCCGTTGCTGCTGCTGTACCCGTCGACGGTCAGGCACTTCCCGCTGTGCTCATTGACGATGTAGTTGTACCCAGCGCCTGCCGGCACGAGCTTGAGTCCACCGCTTAACAGCATGGTCGAGGAAGTCACCGCGGTGGATGTGGCCGTGCGGGCTGGCTGCGTGCCGTGTGCCGCCTGGGCCGGCACGGTCAGGCCCGCCACTGCCAGCCCTGTGAAGGCCGTGGTGGCTGTGATTGCGGTGATGCGCTTGCGGACGTTCATGAGGGGTTCCCTTCGTCGGCGGCGCTGTGCGGTCCTCCCGATGCGCCGTGGCGTGCACAGAACAGGATGCACGGGAAACGACAGGGGCGGGGCGGTTCACGCGTACAGACGCCGAGTACGGGCAATTCCCAGGTTCAAACGGGCGGTCGGCAACAGCGTCGGTGGCCGGCCAGAACCGCACCGACCAGCACGCCCCGCGGTCTCGGTCGCGGAAGTAGCTGCTGCTGATCACCGCCTGCGGGGCGTGGGCTAGCGTGAGTTGACTGCAGCGGCTGAGTGGGGGGTGAGATGGGCGACGACGGGCACCGGGATGATGCATTTTGGGCGATCACCGTGCTCGAACCGATCCTGGTTCACGAGCCGGATCCGAATGCGACGGCGATCAACAGCGCCGTGATGGACGACGCGACCATCCCCGTCAATTCCCATGTCGAAGGCCCCCGAGTTGAGGCTCTGCAGTGTCCGCACTGCGGCGCAGATCGAGGGTGGACTGCGTTTGGCCACTGGACGGATCCGGTGCGGCTGGTCTGCCCCGCCGGACACGCATGGACCCCATGGGAGGACGATCCGGCCCGAGGCCGCTTGCTGATGCAGGAACTCATCCTTGCGAGCGGCATCGAGGAATTCCTCGGCTGAGGCGTCACGCACCAGCAGTGGACGTGCGCATACGCAAGCCGTTGTGACGGACGGCGACCTCAGCCGCATCGAACCGTCACCGATCAAGCGACACGCTAGAGACTGGCGCCGATGTCCACACTCCCGACGGCTTCCGAAAAAATCAGGGATCGGGCAGAGACGATGGCTTTCGAGACGGCCTACGAGCGGTACTACGGCCAGCTCGTACAGACGATCCGCCGTCAAGCCACTGCCCTCGGGCTGTCCGACCAGGCCGTCGACATCGAGGCCCTCGTTCAGGACACCTTCGAGCAAGCCCTGCACGTCTGGGACACCATCAGGATCCCCCGCGCCTGGCTCTACACCGTGGCCCGGCGCCGGATCGCAGTGCGACTTCAACGAGATCGCCGAGCAGCTCGGATGCTGCCCGGCGACCGCCCGCGTTCACGCCTACGCCGCCCGCAAATACATCCCCACTGCCCCGACCATTCGATACCACGCACGCGGCACCAACACCCCCCGGATCCCTGCCGGCTTGGTCCTGGTCCTGGTCCTGGCCCTGCTCATGGTCGGGTGTGCGCTCGTGGCGGGCTTCCTCATCGGCTGGCCATGGGCGCTGGCCGGGGTCGCAGGCGCGCTGACCGTCCCGCTGGTCGGCCAAGCAACGAGAGCCTGGCGTGACAAGCTCCGGCTGGTACGCCAAACAGCCAGAGCCTGGCGTCTCAAGCGTCGGACGAAGCGCTACGTCTCGCAGGTCCGTACACCTCGGCGTGGTACCCGCCGCTGGCTGCCCTTCGCCCAGGGCATGGAAGAATCCCGCGACTGACGGCACGTCGCTCTAGGCTGCGCCCGGTGGCTCGTGTGACGACGATCCGCCCGATGGGGCGCCTGATCCCTGACTGGCCCAGGAGGGTCCCTGGAGCACGGCTATGGCAAGACGCCCCGAACCGTTTGGTTCGGGGTGCCGAGGCATTCGGTCAGGCCGGGGTGACGTTCTCCGCCTGCGGGCCCTTCGGGCCCTGGGTAACGTCGAAGCTCACCTGCTGGTTCTCCTCCAGGGACCGGAAGCCGCCGGCGTTGATGGCGGAGTAGTGGACGAAGACGTCGGGGCCGCCGCCGTCCTGGGCGATGAATCCGAAGCCCTTTTCGGCGTTGAACCACTTCACGGTGCCGCTTGCCATGTTGTCCCCTTGTCCAGGGTTGGGGGGCGCTGGCTTGTCAGTGCCCCTGGGTGAGGTGATCGCCCTGGTCCTCGGGCACTGCTGCACAGAACGACGCCCGCGGCGCGAACCGCGGGCGTTGAGACTCCGGAACCACGACTACTAGTGAGGAAGTTAGCCGATCCGGAGTCGCCTGGCTACCGGGTGCAACAGATCTGGAGAGCACCGTCGGACAGGCTCTGGCTGTATTGATCACGAACGTTGTTAACGCCGGCCGGGCTTGAACATGGCGAAGACCTCCGGTGTGGTGGCGCTGTCCAGGAACGCACCGCACGGAGGTCTTCGTGTCGCACCGTAATGCCCGGCTGACGGTCTTCGGCAGGCGACTGCTCGTCGAGCGTGTCCATTCCGGACGCCCCATCGCCCATGTCGCGGCCGAGATGGGCGTATCCCGCACCACGGCACACAAACGGGTGCGCCGGTGGAGGCACAAGGGAGCAGCCGGGCTGGCCGACCGTTCCAGCCGCCCCCGCAGGTCGCCGCACAAGACCGCGGCCGTCACCGAGGGATGTGTCTGCCGCCTACGGCAGGACCGCAAGCTCGGCCCAGCACGCATCGGCCCGATCCTGGGCCTGCCCACCTCCGACCGTGCACCGCATCCTGGCCCGCCACGGCCTGAACCGCCTGTCCTTCCTGGACCGGCCCACCGGAGAAGTCATCCGCCGCCACGAACCGGACCGGCCCGGCGAACTGATCCACGGAGACGTCAAGAAACTCGGCCGCATCCCCGACGATGGCGGCCACAAGAAGCTGCCGAGCGGATCGGCGGTATGCCTGTGACCAGCGGGATCAGAGCCTGGCTGTCGTGCAGGTTCGCCCCCGAGATTCCGACAGACAGCGGCAGACCGGTCCGCTCGGTGATCAGGTGGATCTTCGACCCGTACTTACCCCGGTCCACAGGATTCGGACCCGTCAGTTCCCTCTTTTCAGCGTCCTCACGTTCACCGAGTCGATCGCGCAGCGCGACCAGTCCAGCTCCCCGCGGGAACCCAGCTCGTCGAGCACCAGACGGTGGAGCTTCGCCCACACCCGGGCCTTCGACCACTCGGCAAAACGGCGATGAGCTGTCGCCCTCGACGGACCGAACGAAGCCGACGGCAACTGCTGCCACGTGCAGCCCGACGTGGCTACGAACACGATCGCCGCAAGCACTTCCCGGTCACCGCGCCGACGCCGGCCACCCCCTGAGGACGCGACGGCGCCTCCGGCACCATCCGCTGGAACAGCTCCCACAACTCTTCCGGCACCGACCGCTCAACGATCCCCACCACGAACGACACCCTACCGAGACGCCCCAATGAGATGACGTCTTAGTGGGCGGTTCGTGAGCCTTTGAGTCGTTCTGTGGTCGCCTGATGGTGTGGGGTGGGGGCGAATTCCGCGGGTT
>NZ_JBNHIN010000035.1:81710-84306 GCF_050054615.1 Streptomyces sp. YGL11-2 | reverse complement strand
CCGATGACCCTGTACCGCACCGGCTGGGCCACCGCCCGCCGCGCCGTCACCCGGGCCGCGGTGGCCACCGCGCTGGCCACCGCGCTGGGCATGGGCGCCGTGCACGCCGCCACCGCGTCCCCGGCCGCGCCGCCGCACGGCCCCGTCCCCGCCCCGTCCGCACAGCCCCGCGCCACCGATCCCGGCGGCTGGAGCCAGGACGGGCTCCAGCTCAGCGCCGACGACAACAAGAAGGTCGATGCGTTCCTCGCCCGCGCGCGGCGGGCGGAGCGCTCCATCAGCCCCCAGGTCCGCGCCGCCGCACTGCTCAGCCATGCCCAACTCGTCGGCTTCGACCAGCGGCTGAAGTCCCCGGACTCGCTCAAGCGCAAGGTCGCCACCAAGATGCTGGAGACCCCCGGGCAGCCCGTGGAGACCTCGCTTTCCAAGATCAAAGACTCGGTCCGCTACACACTTCAGTGGCCGACCGGGCAGTACACCCAAGGCGTCACCGTCGCCGCCGGACTGCTGTCCGCCTGGGGCAACGACAGCACCCGCTGGTCCAACACCTGGGGCCGCGCCAAGGGCTACAAGGCGGTCAACTCCGCCTGGCGCGCGCCCCACTCGGGACAGGTCTTCGAGGTCCAGTTCCACACCCCGCAGAGCAAGGCGGCCCAGCTGGCGACCCACACGATCTACGAGGAGCAGCGGCTGCCCGGCACCCCGCCGGAGAGGGTCCGCGAACTCCAGGCGCAGCAGGACGCGATCTTCGCGGCGGTGCCGGTCCCCGCGGGCGCCGAGCGGCTGACCGCCCCGGCCCGCCGGACACCACTGCCCGCCCGGGCCGCCGGGCTTCCCCGTCAGCCGGTGACCAACCAGTGATCAGCCGGTGATCAGCCGCTGATCAGCCGGTGAGGAACTCCAGCAGGTCGGCGTTGAGCTGAGCGTGGTGGCTGGCGTAGATGCCGTGTCCGGCCGTCGGGTACTCCTTGTAGACGGCGCCCGGTATCAGCTCGGCGGTACGCCGGCCGGTGACGTCGACCGGCGCGGTGAAGTCGGCCGCGCCGTGCACGATCAGCGTCGGGACGTCGATCCCGCGCAGCCCCGCCCGGTGGTCGGTGTGGAAGATCGCCCGCTGCACCTGGAGCGTCGCGTACGGCGCGCACGACAGGCACTGCGCGATCGTGAAGTCGACCATGAGGGGCGAGATGTCGTTGTTGCCCAGGTGGGTGGCGAAGAAGACCTGCGCCTGGCGGGCCATCCACCTGGGCCGGTCGGTCCGCAGCAGCGCGAGGGACGCCTCGAACGCGGCCTGTGGCACCCCGTACGGATTGTCGTCCGTCAGCTTCAGGAAGGGCAGCATCGCGGCGACGAACGCGGCGCGGGCGACCCGGCCGGAGCCGTGCCGGGCCAGCAAGCGGGCGATCTCCGCACCACCCATCGAGTGCCCGACGAGGGTGACCTCGCGCAGATCGAGATGCTCCAGGAGGGCGGCGAGGTCGTCGGCGGTCGAGTCGTAGTCGTAGCCGGACGAGGGCCGGTCCGAGCGGCCGTGCCCGCGACGGTCGAAGGCGACACAGCGAAAGCCGCGCTCGACGAAGAAGGGGATCTGGTACTCCCACATGTCGGTGGGCAGCATCGCACTCGACACGAACACCAGCGTCTCGCCCTGCCCGTAGTCCTCGTACCAGAGCCGGGTCCCGTCGTGGCCCTCGAAGAACATGGCGTTTCCTCCCGTTACGTCGATCAGGTCGACCTGTGCGCGACGCCGACCAGGCTGCCGGGCCGGCGAGGTTGCCTCAATTACCTCGCGGGTCATGGGGGTTGGAACCGGCGGCGGCTTCGCCACCACCGACAGGAACGGTGCTCCCGCGGGCGACGTCCGCAGACTGGATCTCCCCCAGGCTGGACATCCGCGTACCGCATATCCACAGGCTGTGCGGTACGCGGAAGGGCCGCCCCGTCCGGAGCGGCCCCGCGTCGGTGGTGCCTCGATCACCAGCCGGCACCGGCGGGTTGCCGGGTCGTGGCGTTGAGGCGGTTGAACAGGTTCGTCAGCCCGATGGTCAGGACGAGGGACGCCAACTGGCGCTCGTCGAAGTGCCGGGCGGCCGCGTCCCAGACCGCGTCCGGCACCGGGTCGGACCGGTCGGCGAGGCGGGTGGCGTGCTCGGCCAGCTCCAGGGCGGCGCGCTCGGCGTCGGTGAAGTACGGCGCCTCCCGCCAGGCCGCCACCGCGAACAGCTTGTCGTCGGCGACCCCGGCCTTGCGGGCGCTCTTGACCCCACCGTCGACGCAGAAGCTGCAACCGTTGATCTGGCTCGCCCGCAGATGCACCAGCTCCAGCGTCTCCTCCGGCACCCCGCCGCCGCGGGTCGCCTTCGCCACGTTGAGAAGCGGCTGCATGGCCTCCGGAATGACCACCGCGGGGTTCTTCATCCGTGCATCCATCACTGCTCTCCTTACGGAATCCATCCGGCGAGCCCTGCTGGCTTCTCGCCGTCACTGCACTGACGGATCCCGCACGGGGAGTGTGACAACGGGCCGGCCCCTTTTTCCGGGGACCGGCCCGCAGGTCTTCCGGGACCGGCCCGCAGGTCTTCCGGGACCGGCCCGC
>NZ_JBNHIN010000035.1:0-81529 GCF_050054615.1 Streptomyces sp. YGL11-2 | reverse complement strand
CTCGCGAGCCGCAGCCCGGTAAGTCACTGGGCGACGGACCGCCGCCCGGGAAGCCACTGAGCGGCCGGCCGCCGCCCGCGAGACGTCACGCCTTCGGCGCGACCTTGCTCAGCCCGTTGATGATCCGGTCCATCGCGTCGCCGCCCGTCGGGTCGGTGAGGTTGGCGAGCATCTTGAGCGTGAAGCGCATCAGCAGCGGATGGGTCAGACCGCGCTGGGTGGCGATCTGCATGACCTTCGGGTTGCCGATGAGCTTCACGAACGCGCGGCCGAGGGAGTAGTAGCCGCCGTAGGTGTCCTTGAGGACCTTCGGGTAGCGGTGCAGCGCCAGCTCGCGCTGGGCGTACGTGGCACGGGCCTGCGCCTGCACGATGACCTCGGCGGCGATGGCACCGGACTCCATCGCGTACGCGATGCCCTCCCCGTTGAACGGGTTGACCAGCCCGCCCGCGTCACCGACCAGCAGCAGGCCCTTGGTGTAGTGGGGCTGGCGGTTGAAGGCCATCGGGAGGGCCGCGCCGCGGATCGGCCCGGTCATGTTCTCCGGGGTGTAACCCCACTCGGCCGGCATCGAGGCGCACCACGCCTTGAGGACCTCCCGCCAGTCCAACTCCTTGAAGGAAACCGAGGTGTTCAGCACCCCCAGCCCCACATTGGAGGTGCCGTCGCCCATACCGAAGATCCAGCCGTACCCGGGCAGCAGCCGGTCCTGGGCGCCGCGGCGGTCCCACAGCTCCAGCCAGGACTCCAGGTAGTCGTCATCGTGCCGGGGCGAGGTGAAGTACGTACGGACCGCGACGCCCATCGGCCGGTCCTCGCGCCGGTGCAGCCCCATCGCCAGCGACAGCCGGGTGGAGTTGCCGTCGGCGGCGACCACGATCGGCGCGTGGAAGGTGACCGGGACCTTCTCCTCGCCGAGCTTGGCGTGCACACCGGTGATGTGACCGGTCAGCTCGTCGACGATGGGCGCGCCCACGTTGCAGCGCTCGTAGAGCCGCGCACCGGCCTTCTGCGCCTGGCGGGCCAACTGCTCGTCGAAGTCGTCGCGCTTGCGGACCAGCCCGTAGTCCGGGAAGGAGGCGAGGTCCGGCCAGTCCAGCTGGAGCCGCGAGCCGCCGCCGATGATGCGCAGGCCCTTGTTACGCAGCCAGCCGGCCTCTTCGGAGATGTCGATGCCCATCGCGACCAGCTGCTTGGTGGCGCGCGGGGTGAGCCCGTCGCCGCAGACCTTCTCGCGCGGGAACGCGGTCTTCTCCAGCAGGAGGACGTCCAGACCCGACTTGGCGAGGTGGTAGGCGGTGGCCGAGCCGGCCGGGCCGGCACCGACGACGATCACATCCGCGCGGTGCTCCGATCGCGGCGTTGTCACGGACGCGGTGACGGTCTCGGTCTCGGACGCGCACCCGGACGCGGACTCGGACTCGGTCACGGACGCGGACTCAGACTCGGACGCGGACTCGGTCACGGCATTGTCTCCCGGAAGTCGATATCTGGATATCTGGGTGCCGACCGGCACTGGGCACATGCAGTCTATGGGGGCCTTGGTGATCGGAAACTGAAGGGTTGTCCCCTGAAGCCCGAGCCCGGCCGGACCGGTGACCGACCCGGCCAGTGCAGCCGCCGAACGGGCAGGGGCAGAACAGGCGGTCGCCGAGCGAGAAGGAGTCGCCGGGGCAGTCGCCGAACGAGCAGAGGCCGAACGAACAAGGGCCGAACGAACAAAGGCCGTAACCCGGCGAACACAGCCAACACAGCCGACACAGCCGACATGACCAACACGGCGACAAGGCAGCGACAAGGCAGCGAAAAATACCGCCCGACGGCGTGCATCCATTGCTCTGCCCCGCACGTCTCATCAGTGAGCGGCATTCTCAAGTGACCGCACTGCAGGGGTATTTGGAGCATTCACTTTGAAAATCGGCATCAAAGGCATTAAGGGCATTCGTCGCGCTTCCGCGGTCGTCGTCACCGCCGGAGCCGTCCTGACCGCCGGGGCGTTCACCTCCCAGGCACAGGCCGCCGCCCTCCCGACGCCCACGATCAACGCCCCCGGCGGGTTCGTGATGAACAACGGCACCGGGGCGACCCTCTTCAGCAAGACTGCGGACACCCGGCGCGCCACGGGGTCCACCACCAAGATCATGACGGCCCGGGTGGTGCTCGCGCAGAAGAACCTCGACCTGGATTCGAAGGTCACGATCCAGAAGGCGTACAGCGACTACATCGTCAACAACAACTGGGCCTCGTCGGCGCATCTGATCGTCGGCGACAAGGTGACGGTCCGTCAGCTCCTCTACGGGCTGATGCTCCCGTCCGGCTGCGACGCCGCGTACGCGCTGGCCGACAAGTTCGGCAGCGGCTCGACCCGGGAGGCCCGGGTGACGTCGTTCATCGGCCAGATGAACGCCACCGCCAAGAGCCTGGGGTTGAAGAACACCCACTTCGACTCGTTCGACGGCATAGGGCGTGGCAAGAACTACTCGACGCCACGCGATCTGACCAAGATCGCCAGCAGCGCGATGAAGTTCTCCACGTTCCGCACCGTCGTGGGCACCAAGTCGACGAAGCAGAAGGTCACGACGCAGAGCGGCGGCTACCGCTACATGTCGTGGACCAACACGAACAACCTGCTCAGCAGCTACAAGGGCACCATCGGCGTCAAGACCGGCTCGGGCCCGGAGGCCAAGTACTGCCTGGTGTTCGCCGCCACCCGCGGCGGCAAGACGGTCATCGGCACGGTCCTCGCCTCGTCCTCGATCGACACCCGCACCGCGGACGCGAAGAAGCTGATGGACTACGCGTTCAAGAAGTAGCCCTGAGGCTCCCGGGAGCCCCGGGGGAACCCGGCTCCCGGGAGTCGCGACACACGGGGCTCCGGGGGGACTCCCGGTAGCCCGGACAACTCAAAACCGGGGCCCGCTCGTCACGTACCTCCGGTACGCACACGAGCGGGCCCCAGCACGGTGGCGCGTCGACACACCGACACACCGGCCCGTTGACGACACCGACACACCAACGCATCGACACACTGACGCATCGACGCATCGGAACGTTTCAGAACATTGACGACGTATCGACACTTGCCGGAACAATCGGTACGTTGGCTGACGGCACGATCCGTACGTTGACGCGCCGGCCGGCGGATCAGCCAGCGGGCTTCGTCCCCCGATGGAGCGCCACGACGCCACCGGTCAGATTGCGCCAGGCGACCTTGGTCCAGCCCACCGCCTGGAGCCGCGCGGCCAGTTCGGGCTGGTTGGGCCAGGTGCGGATGGACTCCGCGAGATAGACATAGGCGTCCGGGTTGCTGCTGACCGCCCGGGCCACCGGCGGCAGCGCCCGCATCAGGTACTCGGTGTACACGGTCCGGAACGGCGCCCACGTCGGCTCGCTGAACTCGCAGATCACCACCCGCCCACCGGGTTTGGTCACGCGGTACAACTCGGCCAGCGCCGCGTCGGTGTCCTGGATGTTGCGCAGCCCGAAGGAGATCGTGACGGCGTCGAACACGTCGTCCGCAAACGGCAGCCGCGTCCCGTCCCCCGCGGCGAACGGCAGCCACGGGTGCCGCTTCTTGCCCTCGGCCAGCATCCCGACGGAGAAGTCGCACGGCACGACGTACGCACCGCGGGCCGCGAACGGCAGCGAGGAGGTGCCGGTACCGGCTGCGAGGTCGAGCACCCGCTCGGCCGGGCGAGCGGCCACCGCGCGGTCCACCTCCTTGCGCCACAGCCGCGCCTGCCCCAGGGAGAGCACGTCGTTGGTGAGGTCGTACCGTGCCGCCACGTCGTCGAACATCGCGGCGACTTCGTGCGGCTGCTTGTCCAGGGATGCTCGGGTCACCCGGCCATTGTCCACCGTGCGACGACCGCCCCCCGCACCGGGCGGCACACAGCACCCGGACCCCACCGCGCTCGCGATCCCGCCGTCGTACCGGAACCGACCCGCGCCCGCATCCCATCCTCGCACCGGACCTCGTACCGGCCCCACCCGCGCCCACGCCCACGCGATCCCACCCGCAGACCGGATCGCCCCCCGCACCGGGTGGCAGCCACGACCTGCGGGCGGCGGATGGTCGGCCGGAGGGCCGTCGGCCGGTGGACAGTCGGCCGGCGAGCAGTCGACCGGAGGCCAGACGGTGGTCGGCCAGAGGCCAGTCGAGCGGCGACCAGCGACCAGCGACCAGCGACCAGCGGACGTTCGGCCAGAGGTCAGAGCGCGGCCGTCCGGCGATCGGTCAGTCGGGTACGGCCGAACCGCGCGCACACTGCTGGCCTGGGACTGGTCGGGGACGGCCGTATGCCCCCCTCAGAACATCCGGGCGGTCCAGCGGTGCGTAGCGCATCGTGAGCGGCCGGTCCGGCCGTCCCCGCGCTTACGATCTTGCAGGGCTGAATCCCTCGCTCCGCTTCCCTTGATGCCGCCCTGACGGGCGACAAGTCGGCGCTAATGGATCCCTAACGCCCAAATGTCTGATCGCAGCTCCGCACCCTTGGCGCCTACCCCTGCACCCTTGGCGCCCACCTCCGCATTCTTGACACCCACTCGGCGCCACGGGCCGCGCTCGCCGCCTCCCTATATTCCGGCAACGATTACTTAGAGTGACTAGTTCCTTGCATTATTACACTCTGTGATGTCGGTGCGTGGTGGTTTTGTGATGTGGCTCCGTGACGCGGGGTCAGCGGCGGCGGTGGACGAGGCGGCCGGCGATGACCGTGGCGAGGCAGGTGCCGTCCGGGGCGAAGATCGCGAAGTTGGCCGGGCCCCCGGCGGTCAGGGGGCGCGGGCGGGGGCCGGGCAGTTCTTCGATGCCGGATCGCCGGACGGCCGTGCGTACCGCGGGCCGGGCGAACGGGCCGGTCAACGAGGTCGTTCCGGTCGCCAGCAGGCGTTGCAGGCCGCGGCGGGCGCTGGCGCCCCAGCGGGTCTCCGGCATGTCGAGTGCGGCCAGGGCGGCCCCGGACAGCGGCTCGCTGCCGAGTTCGGCGGCCTCGCGCGGGTCGGGGTAGTAGGCCGCCTCCAGGAGCGCGGCGCCGTCCGGTTCGTGGCGGCCCGGGGTGAGCACGCCGTCCCACTCCCGAACCCGCGCCCTCCCCCAAGCTCCCGGCTTCGCTTGAGCAGGGGGGACCCCCATGCCGTAGGCCGCCAGCAGTTCCTCGTACGGGCCGATGGCGGCCAGCCGGGCGCCGTCGACGACGACCGCGTACCCGGAGGCCGGTTCGCCGCCCTCGGCGAGCCGGACGGCGCGCACCCGGTGGAGCGTCAACACCCGTGGTCCAGCGGTCGGTTCGGGAGAAGCGTGGGGAAGCGGGGGTGCGTGTGGAGGTGGTGGAGCGCGTGGAGGTGGTTGAGCGCGTGGAAGCAGTGGAGCGCGTGGTGGCGGGGGTGCGTGTGGCGGCGGGGGTGCGTAAAGAAACGGGGGAGCGTGTGGCGGCGGATCGGCGCCGCACGGTGCGCGCCCGTTGGCCGGCCCCCGCGCCGGCGGCAAGGCCGGCGTCGCGTCGGCTCGGGGTCGGTCACGGTCGGCTCGCCTCTGCTGCGTGGCCCAGTTGGTTACGGGTTCAGTTGGTTGCTGGGACCGGTTGGTTACGGGGACCGGTTGGTTACGGGGACCGGTTGGTTACGGGGTTCAGCCGGCTACTGGGCCCAGTTGGTTGCGGGGCTCAGTTGGTTGCGGGGCTCAGTTGGTCTCGATCAGCTTCAGTTCAGGGTGGGCGGTGCCGCCCTCGATGGCCGTGGACGAGAGGTGCGAGACGACGCGGTCGTCCACCGGGTCGTTGGCCGGGTCGTCGTGGACGACCAGGTGCTCGTACGTCGTCGCGCGCTGTGCCGGGACCCGGTCCGCCTTGCGGATCAGGTCGATGATCTCCAGGCGGTTGGAACGGTGCTTGGCGCCGGCCGAGGAGACGACGTTCTCCTCCAGCATGATCGAGCCGAGGTCGTCCGCGCCGTAGTGCAGCGACAGCTGGCCGATCTCCTTGCCGGTGGTCAGCCACGAGCCCTGGATGTGCGCGACGTTGTCGAAGAAGATCCGGGCGATGGCGATCATGCGCAGGTACTCGAAGAGGGTGGCCTGCGTCTGGCCCTTCAGGTGGTTGTTCTCCGGCTGGTAGGTGTACGGGATGAAGGCGCGGAAGCCGCCCGTACGGTCCTGGACGTCGCGGATCATCCGCAGGTGCTCGATGCGCTCGGCGTTGGTCTCGCCGGTGCCCATCAGCATGGTGGAGGTGGACTCGACGCCCAGCTTGTGCGCCGTCTCCATGATCTCCAGCCAGCGCTCGCCGGACTCCTTGAGCGGCGCGATGGCCTTGCGGGGGCGGGCGGGGAGGAGTTCGGCGCCGGCGCCGGCGAAGGAGTCGAGGCCCGCGGCGTGGATCCGGGAGATGGCCTCCTCGACGGAGACCTTGGAGATCCGCGCCATGTGCTCGACCTCGGAGGCACCGAGGGAGTGGATGACCAGCTGCGGGAACGCCTTCTTGATGGCCGAGAAGTGCTCTTCGTAGTACTCGACGCCGTAGTCCGGGTGGTGGCCGCCCTGGAACATGATCTGGGTGCCGCCCAGTTCGACGGTCTCCGCGCAGCGGCGCAGGATGTCGTCGAGGTCGCGGGTCCAGCCCTTGGCGGTGTCCTTGGGGGCGGCGTAGAACGCGCAGAACTTGCAGGCCGTCACGCAGACGTTGGTGTAGTTGATGTTGCGCTCGATGATGTACGTCGCGATGTGCTCGGTGCCGGCGTAGCGGCGGCGGCGTACGGCGTCGGCGGCCTGGCCCAGCGCGTGCAGCGGCGCGGAGCGGTAGAGGTCGAGCGCCTCCTCCGGCGTGATACGGCCGCCCTGTGCGGCGCGGTCGAGTACGGACTGGAGGTCGGCGTTCTCGGTCACCGGGGCGTCCCTTTCGGAGGCGGACAGACAGCGGACAGGCAGTGGGCACGGTGAGCGCGGTGAGTGGGGCGCTCCGTACTCAAGGACTGAACCAGCGTACGCCAGGGGGCCGACAGCCTCGGGGGCGGCCGGGAGCCCCCTTCCGGCCGCCCCGCGCCACGGCCTCCGATGCCCCGCGCCACGGCCTCGGACACCCGCGCCACAGCCCCGGCCGCCCACGCGCCACCGCCTCAGCCGCTCTTCTCCAAGGTCGCCTTCGGGGTGCCGCCCCGCTTGTCGTCGGAGGTGAAGGTGAGCGCGCCGTCCTTGCCGAGGGTGTACGTCACCGTGGACGTGTTGCCCGTGCAGCCCGGCCCTTGTGTGCCGTCCGAGCTCTCCTGGAGCACCAGTCTGGTGTCGGTGGCCGAGAGCAGCTTCGCCTTCGCCCGGCAGCGCACCAGCAGCGCGTCATAGGTCGTACGGACCACGAACTCCCCTTGGTGGCCGGCCTTGATGACGCTGGTCATGGATCCGTTGGGGATGCCGTTGGCCATCGTGATGCCGCCGCTCCAGGTGCCGAGGAAGGGGTGCGGGACGTCACCGACCGCTTCGCCGGTTCCTTGGGCCGGCTCGGAGGGATGTGCCGACGCGGTGTGCCCGGGGGGCGGCTGGGTGGCGGTGGCGCCGTTGCCGCCGCCGTTCCTCAGCAGGGTGAAGACGAACCCGGCGGTCGTCGCGGCGGCCAGTGCGCCGGCCACCGACAGCACCAGCGTGCAGCTCACCCGCCGCGGCCGGTCCCTGCCGCCGACGGCACCGGCGAGCGCGATCCGCCGCTCCTTGGGGGCGGACGGCGCCGACGGGAACGGGGACGACGACGGGGGCCCGGTCGGCAGATCGGCGACGGCGGCGGCATCGGGCGCACCCGCGACGACGGCGGCATCGGAGGCGCTCGCTACGGCGGCAGCGCCGGAGGGATCCGCGCGGTCGGCAGCCACGGCGCTGTCAGCGGCACCGGAGGCGTGCGGAGTCGCCGGCGGCGCGCCGGCGGACGGCCAGGCGGACGACCAGGCGGTCTCCGGCGGTGCCGCGGACGGAGACATGGACGAAGACGCGGAGGGAGGCGTGGGGGGAGGCGTGGGCGTGGGCGGTACGGAGGGTGGGGCGGCCGGGGCCGGGGCTGGGGGCGGCGTGCCGGGGCCGCCGGGCCGGTCCGCGGGGGCCTCGGCCTCGACCTGTGCCGGCGCGTCGAAGGGGATCAGCCCGGACACCGCCCCGTACGACGGGTCCGGCGGCCCGAACGTCCCGCTGGGCACCCCTGCCGTCCCCGCCGTCCTCGGAGCCCCCGCTCCCTCTTCCCGGTCCTCCCGGTGTTCCCGAACCTCTCCCTGCTCCCGTTGCTCCCCCTGCTCCCGCTGCTCCACCTCAAGGTTCAGCAGTTCCACGGCCTGCCGGCTGACCTGCTCGACGACGGGTGCGGGCAGCCAGCCGTCGCGCACCAGCCCGGCCGCGCCGCCGATCCTGTCCCCCGCGAGCCGGGCCGCGACCCCCTCGGGGGCGGGCCGCCGCGCCGGGTCCTTGGCGAGGCAGCCGGCCACCAATTCCCTTAGTTCGCCGTAGAGTTGGGGTCCCAGTTCCGGTTCCTCGTGGACCACCTTGTAGAGCAGGGCGGCGGACGAGTCCCCGGGGAACGGGGGGACGCCGGTGGCCGCGAAGGCCAGTACCGCCCCGAGTGAGAAGACGTCGGCGGCGCCCGTCGCGCCCTTGCCCAGGATCTGCTCGGGCGCCATGTAGCCCGGTGACCCGACCGACACCCCGGTGGCCGTCAGGGAGGCGGTGCCGTCCGTCGCGCGGGCGATGCCGAAGTCGATCAACAGCGGCCCGTCCAGGGTCAGCAGGACGTTGGAGGGTTTGACGTCGCGGTGGACGAGCCCGAGGGCGTGCACCGCGGTCAGCGCCTCGGCCAGTCCGGCACCCAGGGCGCGTACGGAGTGCTCGGCCAGCGGCCCGAACGCGCCGACCGCCTGTGCCAGTGAGGGGCCCGCCGCGTAGCCGGTGGCGATCCACGGAACGGAGGCGTCCGGATCGGCGTCCAGTACGGGCGCGGTCCAGGCGGCGCCCACCCGCCGCGCCGACTCGATCTCCCGCCGGAAGCGCGCCCGGAACTGCTCGTCGGCGGCGAACTGCGCGTGCACGACCTTGACCGCGACGGTCCGGCCGCCCACGCTGCGCCCCAGGTAGACCCGCCCCATGCCGCCCGCGCCGAGCCGGCCGAGCAGCCGGTATCCGCCCAGGACCCGTGGGTCGTCCCCTGCCAGCGGCTCCATCGCGCCTCCCCCTCATGACGGCGCCCCCAGCTTATGGCCCGCGCCCTGCCCCGGACCGGAAACGCCGATGACGCACGCGAGCTCTGATCACCGAAGCCAGCACTGATCACCCACGCGAGCACTGATCACAGACGCCAGCACCGACCACCAACGCCAACACTGATCACCAACGCCAACGCCGATCACCAACTCCGCTGGCGCTCACCAACGCGAGCGATGCTCACCGACGCCAGCGGTGCTCACCGACGTCAACGCCGTACACGCCGATCACCCGCGTACACGCTTATGACCCACGTCATGCCCCGTTGCGGAAACCTTCGCCCCGTTTTCCGCATCAAACAGGACACAAGTCGGCCCTCCCGCCCGACCTTTCCGCCCCCAGCGGTCCTGCCCTGCGACAGCGCCCCACGCCGCCGCGCGACCCTCCGGAGAACGCCGTGCACCACCGCCCGCGCCCGAAGTTCCGCCGCCGGGGTCGCCGTACGTCCGAGAGCCCCCGGCCCAAGTGGCGGCTCTCCCTGCTCACCGCGTTCATCGCCATCCTGGGGCTCGGCGCGTACCCGACGGTCAAGTACATGGACGTCCTCAACGACACCGGCGAGCCGATGTCGTTCAGCCAGACCATCCCCGACGGGGTGCCCGGCCCGCCGCAGCCGGCCGCCGCCGACCCCTCCGTACGGATGCCGACCGGCCCGCGCGCGCAGTTCCGTACGGCAAGCACGCTCAGCGACGGCACGAAGATCGGCGTGACGACCCTGCGCGGGAAGAAGTCCGGCTTCACCGGCGACGTGTGGGTCTGGGCCCCGAAGGAGTACTACGAGGACCGCTACCGCAGCAGCGCGTTCCCCGTCCTGCTCGCCCTGCCGGGCAGTTACGGCTACCCGACCAACTACTGGATGGGCCCCGACCTCAAGCTCCAGCGCACCATCAGCGACCTGGTGGCCCAGGGCCGCAGCAAGCCGTTCATCGTCGCCATGCCGGTCCTCAACCCCGGCAAGCGCTACTACGACGGCAGCGACATCCCGGGGCAGCCGAAGATGGGCACCTGGATTTCCGACGATGTCCCCGACCTGGTCAAGGCCAACTTCCGGACCTTCACCTCGCGCGACGGCTGGGCGATCATGGGCTCCTCGTCGGGCGGTTTCGTCGGCCTCAAGCAGGTCCTCCAGCACCCCGACCGCTTCAAGGCGGTGATCGCCAGCGGCCCGGACACCCGCCCCGACTCCCCTCTCTGGCGCGGCCACGAGAAGGAGAAGCGGGCCAACGACCCAGAGCACCTGGCCCGGCGGCTCGCCGCCCGCCCCGGCGCCCCGGACGTCTACCTCCAGTTCCAGATCGGCACGCGGGAGGGCGGCCGGGCCAATCTGGAGCGCTTCATCCGGCAGTACGCCAAGGGGCCCGTGAAGGCGCACCTGCACGTCATCGAGGACGGCGGGCACAACGCCAAGAGCTACATCAAGGGCATGCGGGACGCGAGCCTGGAAGCCATCAGCAAGGTCCTCCGCGGCCCGACACCCTCCCCCTGAGGCCGGTGCCGCCGCGCCGGCGGTGCGGTGCGGCCGGCATACGCGGGACGCCGCCGGCCGCGGGCATCACGCCCAGCGGGCGCCACACCCGGCGGGCGCCACACCCGGCGGGCCTCACGCCCGGCGTGCCCCGGCCAGCAGCTCCACCGACACATCGGCCGGGAAGCCGGTCGTCGGGCCGACCCGGCGCGCGAACTCGGTGACACCGCGCAGCTGATCCGCTCCGAACCGGAAGTCGAGCGTGGTGAAGTACCGCTCCAGCACCGCCTCGTCGAAGTGCTCCCAGCGGGCGGCCTGCTCGGCGACCTTGCCGACCTCCTCCAGCGACAGGTCCCGCGAGGCCAGGAACGCCTCGTGCACCTTCTCGACCACCTCCGGCTCGCGCTCCAGGTAGTCCCGCCGGGCCGCCCATACGGCGAAGACGAACGGCAGCCCCGTCCAGTCCTTCCACATCTGGCCCAGGTCGTGCACGTCCAGCCCGAGCTTGGGCCCGTCGTGCAGGTTGGCGCGCAGCGCGGCGTCGCCGATCAGCACCGCGGCGTCCGCCTCCTGCATCATCAGCCCGAGGTCCGGCGGGCAGCGGTAGTACTCGGGCCGCACCCCGATCTTCTCGGCGAGCAGCAGCTGCGCGAGCCGTACGGAGGTCCGCGAGGTCGACCCGAGGGCGACCCGGGCGCCGTCCAGCTGCTCCAGCGGCTTCTGCGAGACGATCACGCAGGACATCACCGGCCCGTCGCAGCCGACCGCGAGGTCGGGGAAGGCGACGAGATCATCGGCGGCCCGCAGGAATTCGACGAGCGTGATCGGCGCGATGTCGAGTTCCCCGCGCACCAGCTGTTCGCTGAGCTTCTCCGGGGTGTCCTTTGTCAGGTCCAGGTCGAGCAGAGTGCCCGTACGCGCCAGGCCCCAGTAAAGGGGCAGGCAGTTCAGGAACTGGATGTGGCCCACTCGCGGCCGGCTGCGACGGTGGCCGGCGTCGGCTCCTGCGGGTGCGTCTGCGGGTGCGTCTCCGAAGGTTGAATTGTCCACATGCGGAGGCTAGACCCGCCCCTCTCGCCGCGGCACGGCGGGTCCAGGTATGACCTTTGACGCTCTCGGCTAAACGTGATCTTTGGCTCTTCCGCCTCAGGAGCGCATCATGCTACGCTCAGCGCAAGTTGCAGTTTGGTTTCCCTTGCAGTACAGAGCCTGCGGAGCATGTGACCCGCAGGCTTTTGTAGTTTTCAGACTTGTTTGCAGGTTCTGGAGCAGGGCAACCCTTTGGCCCAAGGAGGGCTTATGGCTACCGGAACCGTCAAGTGGTTCAACGCTGAAAAGGGCTTCGGCTTCATCGCCCAGGACGGCGGCGGCCCGGATGTCTTCGTCCACTACTCGGCGATCAACGCCTCTGGCTTCCGCTCCCTGGAGGAGAACCAGCAGGTTAACTTCGACGTCACGCAGGGTCCGAAGGGCCCGCAGGCGGAGAACGTTACGCCGGTCTGAGTTGCCCGGTCCGACCTTTAACTGTTAGGTCGACTAGTAGTACCCAAGGAGCCCCGCTCCTCCTTTCGGGAGGAGACCGGGGCTCCTGCCTTTTGCCCGCCCGCCCCTTTGCGGACGCGGCTTGAATGGCAGCTACATGAACTTTTCCCGTCGGTCGCATTGCGCCGCGAGAAACGCGGGAACAGCCCCTCTCCGGACCACCCGTCCGGAGAAAGCCAATCCTTGTCGTGGAATTAACGCCCCGGAACGATCGCTCAGGGGCGGAGCGGAGCCGGCCGTTCCGCCATGAACGGTTCACGACGAGTGCCGACAAGCCCCGGTTCGCGGCACCCCCGGAGCCCGCTCGCGGAGGAGTTCCGCCCGATCACGGAAAGTGGTCGCACGGCCACATGACACGGCCTACCGTGGGCAGAATGAGCGAGAACATGCCTCCGCAGAAGCCCTGCCCCGACTGCGGCGGCGCGGGCACCGTGGAGTGGGAGACCCCCGGCGGCCACAAGGTCACCACACAGTGCTCCGGCTGCGCCGGCACCGGAACCGTCCTGGCATAGAGGAGGCAGACCATGGCGGCCTTCAGCAGAAACGGCAAGCCGGTCGGCCTGGACGCCCAGTACGTCGGCAAACTGCCCTGCGCCGTCTGCGGGTTACGTCCGATGAAGCTGCCCGGCCGCGACGGCGGTGTCTGCATCCCCTGCTACGCGGAGGAGCGCACGGCCGCCGGGCGCCGGGCCGCGTCGGCCGGCTCCTGGGTCGCCGCGAGCTTCGTCGGCGACCCGTGCCTGGCGTGCGGCTCGCGCTCCGTCGACGCGAACGGGTGGGCGTTCTGGTGCAACTCGTGCCAGATGCAGACGGCCGTTGCCTTGCCGCCGCGTTAGGGGCGTCAGTCCCCGGAGCCCGCGGCGAGGGCGGTAACGAAGGCTCCCCAGGCGGCAGTTGAGAAGGTGAGGGCGGGGCCCTGGGGGTCCTTGCTGTCGCGGACAGGGGCGACGCCTGGGGTGCCGTCGGCCACCTCGACGCAGTCCCCGCCGGAGCCGTTGCTGTAACTACTCTTGCGCCAGCGCGCAGCACTCAAGTCAACCTGGTTGCTTGCCATTTCGATAGTCCTCTGCCGCTGCCTGGAGGATGCCCAGGGACGCCTCAGGCGGCTGTGCGGCGGCCCTGAGCAGATCGTACGACTTGCGGTACGCCGCAACGAGAGCCGGATCGTCGATGGTGTCGCCAGTGTGCAACGACTCCGTATAGAACAGCGGAGGAGCGTCGACGAAGGTCATGATCTTGGCCGTACCGACCATGAACGGATGCGGTCCGCAGTTCCACGGAAGGATCTGGACAATGATGCGTCGCCGCCGCACCAGCGCCGCGATGTGATCCAGTTGCTCGGCCATCCCCTCCGGCGGGAGGACGGGGTGGCGTAGCAACGACTCATGCAGGATCGCCCAGCACATCGGGCTCTTGTGGTCATCCTCGAACAGTCGCGCCCGCTCGATTCGGCCGTTGACCCTCTCGTCGACTTCTTCGTCAGGCGCTAGCGGGAACATCGCCAACACCATCATTCGCGCGTACGCAGGCGTCTGGAGCAGGCCGGGCACGACGGTGGGGGACCACTCTTCGATCGTCGTTGCGTGCTGCTCAGCGTCCAGGATCCGCCCGAAATAGTCCGCATGCCCCGCCCGCCGCGCCCTGCGCACATCCGCGCAGCGGCGCTCGAAGTAGCCGTCGGTCTTCAGGAGGCGGTCCACGTGGCAGGCGAGTTCGACCGGCATGCGGCGCTTGCCGTGTTCGATCTCGCTGAGGTACGTCTCACCGAAGTAGCTGCCCTCGACGGTTTCCTTGAGGGTCAACCCTGCCGCCTCCCGCTTCCAGCGCAGCTCAGCGCCATAGAAAGCGGGGACGCTCACCGATCCATCAACATCCCTGCGTGCAGGCATAGTTCACCTATCCACCATTTGCTCAGCGAGGTCGAATTCCCTTCCACGCTACGCCGCGTTGACGTCAGTCTGTGAGCAGTTCGTCACCATGCGCACAGAAGGGTCCACGCCCATGCCACACCCCACCCCCGCCCCCAACCCCTCCCCCGATGACGTGCACAAGTGTGCGGAAGGGCTCCGTGCCGCGCTCAAGGACAACGGGATCACGCTGCCGTCCCTCGGGGTCGAGTTGCCGTCGTTCGCGGGGAGTTATCCGCCGCCGCTGGTCGCGCTGGGCAACTGCAACACGACCACGGCGCGGCGGCTGGCCGAGGTGCTGCGCAAGGCGGCGGCGCGGTGACACCGCCCTGCAAGCCGCTCACCGTGGAGTTGCTTGCCGTGCCGAAGGAAGTCCCCATGCTGCGGCGCGCCCTGCGTGCGCATCTCGGCAGCTTGTGTCCCGAAGTCGAGCTGTGTGTCAGCGAGTTGCTCGGTAACGTCATTCGCCACGTCGGCGAGGGCTCCCCCGTGACCGTTCGCGTCGCCGCCCGCGCCGATGGACGTACGCGGATCGAGGTGACCGACCCCGACCCCCGGGCCGTGCCGGTGCTGCTGCGGGCGGCGCTCGACGACGAGAGCGGGCGGGGGATGGCGCTGCTGGATGCCGTGACGCTGCGGTGGGGCGTGCGGCAGGGGGAGGCGGGCAAGACGGTGTGGTGCGAGGTCGCCGATCCCTAGCGCGGGTACGGCAAAACCCCGTGCCACCTCCCCCACAGAGGTGACACGGGGTTCTAGTTTGACCTGCGGAGAGTCACAGCTCCATACCGGGGGTTACTGGCTTTCGTAAAGCTGGTCTATCTCTTTTGCGAAGTCGCGGGCGACCAGGGCGCGGCGGAGTTTGAGGGAGGGGGTCAGATGCCCGGTTTGCTCGCTGAAGTCCGCCGGGAGGACGGCGAAGCGGCGGATGGACTCCGCGCGGGAGACGAGTTTGTTGGCGTCGTCGACGGCGTGCTGGATGTCGGCGAGGAGGCGTTCGTCCCGGACGAGTTCGGTGAGCGGGGTGTCGCGTTTCCTGGTCATCTGGCGCCAGTGGGAGAGGCCGTCGGGCTCCAGGGTGATCAGCGCGGTGACGTACGGGCGGTTGTCGCCGACGACCATGCACTGGCCTACGAGGGGGTGGGAGCGGAGGCGGTCCTCCAGGGGCGCGGGGGCGACGTTCTTGCCGCCGCTGGTCACGATGATCTCCTTCTTGCGGCCGGTGATGGCGAGGTAGCCGTCGGCGTCGAGGGCGCCGATGTCGCCGGTGGGGAGCCAGCCGTCCTGGTCGGTCGCCGGGCGGGCGGCGCCCTGCTCGGCCTCCCAGTAGCCGGAGAAGACGTGGCCGCCGCGGAGCAGGATCTCGCCGTCGTCGGCGATGCGGACGGCACTGCCGGGGAGCGGCCAGCCGACCGTGCCGATGCGGGGGCGGAGGGGTGGGGTGACGGTGGCCGCGGCGGTGGTCTCCGTCAGGCCGTAGCCCTCGAAGATCTCGATGCCGGCGCCGGAGTAGAAGGCGGCGAGGCGGTGGCCCAGGGGGGAGCCGCCGCAGATCGCGTAGCGGACCCGGCCGCCGAGGGCGGACCGGATGCGGCGGTAGACCAGGGGGTCGTAGAGCTTGCGGGCGGCCCTGAGGGCGACGCCGGGGCCGGGGCCGGTGCCGTGTTCCCGGGCCTCGACCGCCTCGCCGTAGGCGCGGGCTATCCGGGCGGCGCGGTCGAACGAGGCGGCGCGGCCCATTTTCTCCGCGGTGGCGCGGCCGGTGTTGAAGACCTTCTCCAGGACGTAGGGGATGGCGAGGAGGAAGGTGGGCCGGAAGCCGGCGAGGTCGGCCAGCAGTTCGTCGGTCTGGATGCTGGGGGCGTGGCCGAGGCGGACCCGGGCGCGCAGGCAGCCGACGGCGACCATCCGGCCGAAGACGTGTGAGAGGGGCAGGAAGAGGAGGGTGGCGGCGGGCTCGTCGCTGACGGACCGGAAGACGGGGTGCAGCAGCTCGACGGCGTTGTCGACCTCGGCGAAGAAGTTGGCGTGGGTCAGGGCGCAGCCCTTGGGGCGGCCGGTGGTGCCGGAGGTGTAGATGAGGGTGGCGAGGGCGGGCGGGGTGAGGGCGGCGCGGCGCGCGTCGACGGCCTCGTCGGGGAGGTCGCGGCCCGCGTCGACGAGCTGGGCGACGGCGCCGGTGTTGAACTGCCAGAGGTTGCCGAGCGCGGGGAGGTGGGTGCGGACGGCGCTGATCAGGCGGGCCTCGTCGACGGTCTCGACGACGCAGGCGCGGGCGGCGGAGTCCTGGAGGATCCACTGCGCCTGGTAGGCGGAGGAGGTCGGGTAGATGGGGACGGTGACCAGGCCGGCGGCCCAGGCGGCGAAGTCGAGGAGGGTCCATTCGTAGGTGGTCCGCGCCATGATCGCCAGGCGGTCGCCGGGTTCCAGGCCGTGGGCGATGAGCCCTTTGGCCACGGCGCGCACTTCGGCGGCGAACTCGGCGGCGGTGATGTCGCGCCAGGTGCCGCTGGGCTGCCGGCGGGAGAGGACGGTCTCGTGCGGCGCCTCGGCGGCGTTGGTGAAGGGGATGTCGCCGAGCGAGCCGGTGCGAACGGGCGGGGCGAGCGGCGGGACGGAGACCTCGCGGACGACTCCCTCGACCAACACCCGGTGGGGCTCGACGAGTTGGGGGACGGCAGGGGCAGGTGCGGGGGGTGCACTGTCCTGGTTGAACACGAGCGGCTCCTCGTTTCTCCGGTGACGTGCGGGGGGTGGCGGGGACGCGGGGCGGGACGGACGGAGTGCCGGGCGGCAGTGGCAAATGGCGGTATCCGATTTGCGGCGGGCGGTGGTGCCGGTTCGGCCGGGAGCGCCGCGGGGCCGGGGTCCACGGGACCGGTCCCGCCGCGCCGGCCGCGTCACACCGGCGCCACCGGACCGTGAATTCCGCAGGATTCCAGCCCTCGGCCCCCTCCGACCCCCCAATGACCCGTCAGTAACCTTACTTCCGGGTAAATTTACGCCGGAGCTCCGGTGCGGCCAAGAGCCGTACACGACATCCGCACACCGCGCGCCTCGTCCTTTCGACCGGGTGAACCTTGTCCAATGTTCCGATGTGTCCGTATTGATCCGGAAATAGCTTGGAGTGCGTCGGTTTGCCGACACCACTTCACGCGCATCGCACATCGAGAAGGGTTACGAGCTCCATGAAGACCACCCGCATCTCCCCCGCCTCGCGCATCTCCCTGCGTGCCATCTGCACCGCCGCCGTGCTCGCCGGAGCCATGGCCGTCCCGGCCGCCGCGTTCGCGGGCACGCCGGGGCAGCAGGACCGGCCCGCGTCCGCCGGCGCCGCGCACTCCGCACCCCAGGCGCAGGCCAAGGGCAAGGTCAGGGCCGTCGACATCGGCGGCGGCATGGAGGCCGTGATCCACAACGGGGTCTGCGACCTCCAGGCCATCGGCAGCGGCCGGCCGTTCGCGACCCTGAGGAAGGGGCAGAGCTACACCAACGGCATCCACGTGTACTTCGACGGCCGGAACGTCAGCGCCAGGTCGCAGGGCGAGCGCACCCACGGCAAGACCAAGCCGAACCCGGCTCGTACGGTCAAGCTGTCCAACGGCGCGCAGGCCACCGTCCAGAAGGTCAACGGCAGCTACACGGCGAAGATCCAGGTCAAGAACAAGCGGATCGCCACCCTCGACTCGGCCCACCGGTCCGTCACGCACGACGGCATGCGCTACACGGTGAACCCGAAGAACGGGAAGGTGGGGGTCCAGCGCATGAAGAAGCGTCAGATGCTGCACCGGATGACGCACCGGGTGATCCACGTGCGGGCGCACCACCTCCAGAGGCCCCACTTCCAGCGGCCGGTGACGAGCTACGCGCAGACGCCCGCGGCGAGCCCCGCGCAGCCGACGGCGAACTACGCGACCTACGCGACCCCCGCGCAGATGCCGGTCACGGGCCAGACGCCGTTCGGCGGCCAGGCACAGACGCCGATGGCGGGGCAGGCGCAGGCGCCCATGGCGGGCCAGGCGCAGGCGCCGATGTACGGCGGCGGGTGGATGCACCGGTCCCGGCACGGTGCGTCGGCGGGCGCGATGGCGATGTCGTACTCGGCCGCGGGCTCCAGCGCGGGCCGCTGACGGGACGGTCGCGGGTGTGACCGACGCGGCGCCGGGGCCGGCTGCTCAGCCCCCCGGCGCCCAGCGCTCCCCGGCCATGAGGCGGCCGAGCCCCGCCCAGACGAAGTTCATCAGCGTGGCCGCGGTGTCCTTGGCCGCCGGCCGCTCCCGTTCGCCGGAGAAGCCGAGGGCCGAAGTGCCGTCGGCGGTCGGCGCGTTGGCCCACTCCGCGAGCGATTCCGCGGCGCCGACCAGGGCGTGCGCCAGGCCCGCCACCTCGCGGTCGGCCAGTTCACCGTCGCAGCCGGCCTCCTTCGCGGCGGCGCCGATCAGCACGGTGACGAACCGGACGATCTCCGCCCGCATCGCGGCCACCTCGACCGCGAACGGCTCCCCCTGCGTACGCGCCTGCTGGTGCAGCACCGCCCATCCCTCGGGGTGCTCGGCGGTGTGCGCGAAGAACCCCTTCAGCCCGCTCCACAACTGCCGGTCGGCCGCCGCGTCTGGCTCCACGGCCGCCGTGACGGCCGCCACCAGCGCCGCCGACTCGCGCCGGATGACCGCGCTGAACAGCTCCTCCTTGGAGTTCAGATAGAGGTAGACCAGGGGCTTGGAGACCCCGGCCCCTTCGGCGATCTCGTCCATCGAGGCCGCCCGGTACCCGCGCCGCGCGAACGTCCGCACCGCGGCGTCCAGCATCTGCTGTTCCCGGACCGGCCGCGGCACCCGCTTGCTCTTCGCAGCTCCCACCCTGAATACCCCTCCATCATCCGCCCCCTTTACGGCATTTACCGCAAAGTAAGTTTACGATCTTCACTCCCCGCACCCGGCAGGTCGACATGACCTTGACCATGAAGAGACGATACGTATCGTTACGTAGAGTCGGCGCACGACGCCCGGACCGCATCCCGCTCCCCACACCCCGGGAGGCCCCCGCCTGCAGCACTTCGTCGACGCCGCCCCCGGCATCCGCCTGCGGCCTGGACGGCCTCGGCATGGCACACGCGCATCTCGTCGGGCTGTCACTGGGCGGCATGCTGACCCAGATGGCGCTCGCCGACCACCCCGCCCGACTGCTCAGCGCCACCCCCATGGGCACCATCGCCCTCAGCACCCTCCCCTACACCCGGCCGGACGGCGGCACGGCGCCCGTCGCGGAGCTGCCAGGCACCGCACCCGAGGTCCTGGAGACGCGGGCCCGGCCAGTGGCGGATCTCGGCCGGGAGGCGGAGATCGCACGCCGGATCGCACACTGGCGAGTACTCGACGGTGGTCAACTCCCGTTCGGCGAGGAGCACTTCCGCATCCTGGAAGAGGATGTCCTCGCGCGCACCGGGCACCACCGCGTCGGCACCGCCCACGGTCGCGCCGACGACGGCGGGATGCCGCGGACCGGACGGCCGGCGGGGGCTGTCCGACGGTTCGGGGCGGGCGTCAGTTGCGGCCCTGGCCCGTGGCGGCGACAACGGCGTACAGGCCGTCCCTGTTGGCGACGTACACCCGGCCGTTGGCCACGACCGGCGCACCGGTGTCGCCCACAGCGGACCCGGTCCTGAAGGTCCATCGCTTACGGCCGGTGGACGCGTCGACGGCGTGGAGTGTCCCGTAGGGCTCCGCTCGGTCGCCCACGTAGACCGTGCCGTCCGCCACGGCCGGAGTCGTCGGCCTGAAGTCGCCGGAGATGCCGTAGGTCCACTTGGTCCGGCCCGTCGTCGCGTCCAGGGCGTGGAGGAGGTTGTCGCGGCCTCCGACGTAAACCGTCCCGTCGGCCACCACCGGGCACGACGGGTGGTCGTTGTCGTCCGCCTTGGTGCCTCCGCCCAGGGGGACGGCCCACCTCTTCGATCCGGTGGCCGCGTCCAGGGCGTACAGGGTCTGGTCGTTGTTGGGCACGTAGACGAGGCCCCGGTCCACGGCGGCGGTCGCCCGGAACGTATTGACGGCCTGGAACGCCCACTTCCTGGCGCCGGTGGCGGCGTCCACGGCGTAGAAAGTCCGGTCGTCGCTGCCGACGAAGACCGTCCCGTGGGCCACCGCCGCGGGGGACAGGACGAAGTCCCCCGTGGCGAACGACCATTTCTCGGTGCCGGTGGCGGCGTCCAGGGCATGCAGCGACTTGTCCAGGCTGCCGACCAGGACCAGCCTGCCGGCCACGGTGGGAGCGCAGCCGATGCCGTTGCCGGCGGTGAACGTCCAGACCACGCTGCCGCCGGTGCTCTTCACCGCGTACAGCTTGCCCTTGGCGCCCCCCACGAACAGCATTCCGCCGGCCGCCGCGAGGAACCCGTTGGGCAGCTCGGTGCCGTCCGCGGTGGCGCTCGACCGCTTCTCGCCGGTGAGCGCGTCCACGCCGTAGATCCACGCACCGTCGGCGAAATAGAGCACGCCACCGGAGAATGCGGGCCCGCGCGGGACGAGCGTGGAGGCGTAGTAGTGCCAGGGTTGGGCGCCGTGCGCCGACGTACCGGACGGAGCGTCGGCTCCCGGGCCGGTGCCGCCCGCCGCCGAGCCCGCGTCCTGCCCATCTCCCCAGGGAAACAGCGCCAGTCCGGTGACACCGGCCGTAACGACCGCTCCGAGGCCGAGCCGCAGGGCGCGGCGCCGGCCGAGGAGCGGGTCCGGTGCCGCCTCGCCGCCGGCGGCCGGCCGGTGCACGGGCTCGGGCGACGGCGCCGTCTGCGTGGGGAGGTGGTGCCGGTCGACGAACGGCCCCGGACCGGCGTCCGCGGCCGGGCCGCCCGGGGTGCGCTCGGACGGGGTGCCCTCGGTTGGCGTGCGCTCGGTCGCCGTGCGCTCGGCCGGGGGCGGCGTGTGGAGGGGCGGCGTATCGCGGGCCGGTTCGATGCCGGGCGCCTCGGCGGCGGGGGGCGGCGCCGGGTCGGCCCCGGAGGCGATGCCCGGTGCGCGCAGCGCGTCGCGGACGTCGGCCGCCGATGCCGGGCGGTCCGCGGGGTCCTTGGCCAGCAGCCGCATGACCAGGGCGTCGAGCGCCGCCGGGACGCCGGGCCGGAGTTCACCGGGCGGGGTGGGCGTCTGCTGGAGGTGGGCGGTCATCATCGACACCGGGTCCGCCGCCCTGAACGGGGTGTCGCCGGTGAGGAGTTCGTACAGCACGCAGCCGAACGCGTACAGGTCCGTACGGGCGTCGCCGCTGTGCTCCCGGAACCGCTCCGGCGCCATGTAGGCGAGGGTGCCCATGACCTTGCTGGACTTGTCGGTGGCCGCCATGAAGCGGGCGATACCGAAGTCGAGGATCTTGATGTCGCCGCCGGACGTGAGCATGAGGTTCGCCGGCTTCAGATCCCGGTGCACGATGCCCGCGTCATGGGCGGCGGCCAGCGCGGCGGCGCCCTGCACACCCCAGTCCACCGCGACCGGCACCGCCGGCGGGCCGTCCGCGCGCAGTACGGCGGCCAGGTCCCGGCCCGCCACGAACTCCATGACCAGGAACAGCGTGCCGTCGCCCGGGTCCTGGCCCATGTCGTGGACGGTGACGACCCCGCGGTGGCTGAGCCCTCCGGCCGTGCGCGCCTCGCGGAAGAACAGCTCGGCGCTCAATTCACCGCCCCGGCGGTACGGCAGCAGCTTGACCGCGACCCGGCGCCGGATCACCCGGTCCCGGCCCTCCCACACCTCCCCCATACCGCCGCGACCCACGAACGACACCAGCTCGTAGCGGTCCCCCAGAACGCGCACAGCCATCCATCCCGCGCCATGTCCGGCACCACATCCGTCGCGCCCTGGACACGGCTCATTCAACACCGGCCGGAGAGCAGGGGAAGAGCTCCCCTCCCCCTCTCACCGAGGCCGTATGGAACGGGTGCGCCCCGGCCCTTCCCCGGGCCGGGGCGCACCCGTTCCATACGGCAGGTCGGGGCTAGGCCACAGCCGCCACGGAGACCTTCTCGGGCTCGGTGTCGGTGGCGTCGGTGGCTGCGTCGGTGTCGGTGTCGGTGTCGGTGTCGGTGTCGCCGATGCGGATGCTGGTGGCGTGCGCGTAGGCGTCGCGGTCCAGGATGTTCTCGCGGGCGGAGACCAGGATCGGTATGACCGATTGGCCGGCGACGTTCGTAAAATCCCAGGGCGAACAGCCGTCGCGCCGCACGGCGTTCGTCTCCCGACGTGCACTCGTTCACCGCGGACCGCGCGTCAGCCAGCAAGCCCGGGTAGCTGTCCCGCAGGGCGGCGAACTTGCCGGCCTGATACAGCTCCCACGCGGCCCCGACCTCCATCTCAAGGAGTTCGAGCCTCAGCGGCTCCCGGCTAGCGACCAGGGAGCCGGCCAACCGCCGGGACTGCATCAGCGCGGCCCTGATGGCGGGCACTCTGCCCGACCGAGTGTCACACGACGTGGATAACGACGACAGGGGCCATCCGTCGACGAGTTCGGCCCCGACCTTCACCCTGGTTGTAGCGACTGTGTGTGACAAACACGGGTAGAGCTGGCCGTGTACACAACATCAATCGGCGTAAACTCGCCTACCAGCCACCACAGTTCGCAACTACGGGGGACTCACTCCATGCGTCGACGCCTGTCCGCAATCGCCATCACGTCCGCACTGGCCGGTGCTGCACTGCTCGCCGTACTGCCCTCACACCCCTCCGCCACAGCCACTACCGACATCAGCGTCGTGGCAGACCAGGTCAACGTCGGTGCGCTGCGCCAGCAGGCCGAACAACTGATAGCCGACGCCAAGCGCTTGGACCAGGCCGGCAACCACGCAGCAGCCGACCGCGACCGCGCCCAGGCAGCCGCCATCTACCAGCAGATCAAGGCGTACACCGACGCCGAGGGCAACAACGGCCCCGTCTGGAGCTGACCGCCCAGCACAGGCCGTACGCCCGCCTCGACACCATCGGGGCGGGCGTTGCCGTGCGGCTGTTCACCCGACCGACAGGGTCGCGGACATGGCCGACAACGAGCACGAAGAGCGCATGGCAACCCCGCGGATGGCAGCAGGCGCGCTGTTCTTCGACGGCCAGGACCAGGTCCTGTTGGTCAAGCCGTCCTACAAGCCGAAGTGGGAGATCCCCGGCGGCTACATCGAGCGCGGGGAATCACCGCTGACCACCTGCCGGCGCGAGGTCCAAGAGAAGCGGGGCAGGCTGTCACAGCACACCAGGGTGCGGACGCTCCGCCCTTCTCCGGACGGGCGCCGCACCCTGGCCGCCCCGTCCACGCGTCATCTTCGCTGGAAGTGTGTCCGGTCATCGGGCTCCCATATGCTCCGGATATGGCGGTCTACGGTTATGCGTGCGCCGATTGCGTCAACAGCGACGATGTGGAGAGGGCACTGTTCACCTCGGGTTGCTCGCAGGTCTTCGGTGACTTCGCAATCAGCGCAGAGGACCCGGGCCCCGGCTGGCGGAAACTCACGAACACCGTGCGGGCCGGCGACACCGTTCGCATCGCGGATTGGGCCCGCCTAAGCCGCGAAGCGAGGACCGCCGAGTTCGTCACCAGCACCCTCGCGGACCTCGGCGTGAAGGTAGAGGCGCTGTAAGCGACCCCAGCTCAGCTGGAAGCGACATGCGAAGACGGAGTCGCGCGAACAGCCAGCGCGCACCCACGGGTGACCACCCCTACGCCCCGGACGGTCCTGCCCATCCACGCGGGCGGTTGGGCCAAGCGACTGAACATGGCCCACGAGCGTTGGCTTCCTGCGGGTTGTCGGCAGTCTGCACGGACGGCCGCAGAAAGATACGTCTCGATCAACAGGCCGATCAGGCAAGGAGCGTCGTGAAAAGACTAGTGCAGGCGGGACTGGTCCAAGCGGGAACCCTCGCCGGGGCATGCGGTCTGGTGCTGTTCGGCACCGGAATCACGCAGGCCCAGACCCCACCGACCAACCCAGGAGGATCCCTGCTTAACGTCGCGACGGGTTCCGGCTCCCTCACGGCAATGCTGACCGGCGTGCTGTGCAACAACCGCCTGCCCGACTTCGCTTACAAGTCGCCCAAGATCAAGTCGCCGCACCCTTGCTTCGGGGGACCGATCAAGAGCGGCAACACCATCAAGAGCAACAATTTCTTCAACCACGGAAATCCGGTGAGCAGCGGCAACCCCCACAACGCGGCCGGCTCCACCAACGCCCTCAACTCCGCCAGCGGTTCCGAGACGGGCAGCAACAACAACATTTCCATCTCCAAGCTGCTCAAGCCCCTCCTTCCCTGACCTTGACCCAGCAGCGTCCGGAAAACACCTCAGACCCAGCACGCGCAACGAGCCGGGCAAGGGACGGCCGGACGCCTGTCCATGGCATCTCGCCTCAGGGCCAGGCGAGACAACCGGGTCACACGAGCAGCCGCACCCACGCACGGTCGCAATGCACCCAGCGCGGGGTGGGGCGATGCTGAAAGCCCGCATACGAGGCAAGGAGAACGCTGTGGACAGTCCGTTCCAGGCTTTGATGGCCCTGCTCACGCCGAACAACCGCTCCTGGCTGGAGGGCCGGTCCTCAGACACCCAGGAGGAGATCGCATCCTCGTGGGCGAGCCAAAGCGGGGGTGTCCAAGTCGGCGACCCGTCGAGTCTGCTGGAGAGCCCTGAGCAGCGCGCCAACCAACTGGTCAACGAGTACCGGTCCCAGCCCGCCTGACCTCCGGGACAAGGAACGGGCCCAAGTAGGGCTCGCGTCAGGCACCACACGCAGATGCGCCCCGACCGTGACATGGTCGGGGCGCATCCCTGGGTTCAGCACAGAGCGCTACGCAGCCACCGGCGCCGGCACGGATCCCTTCTCTTCCGCGCCATCGACATCGGGAGCGTCCAGGCCGACGCCCTTGGCCCCGTTGTACGCATCACGATCGAGGATTCCCTCACGCGCGGCCACCAGCAACGTGCATACGGATTGGCCAGCAACGTTCGTGGCGGTCCGCATCATGTCCAGGATCGGGTCGATGGCCATCAGCAGGCCGACGCCCTCCAGGGGGAGGCCCAGGGTGGAGAGGGTCAGGGTCAGCATGACCGTGGCGCCGGTGAGGCCGGCGGTGGCGGCGGAGCCGATGACCGAGACGAAGGCGATCAGGACGTAGTCGGCGATGCTCAGGTGGACGTTGAAGATCTGCGCGATGAAGATCGCGGCGATCGCCGGGTAGATCGAGGCGCAGCCGTCCATCTTGGTCGTCGAGCCGAACGGCACCGCGAAGGAGGCGTACTCCTTCGGCACGCCGAGGCGCTCGGTGACCTTCTGGGTGACCGGCATGGTGCCGACCGAGGAGCGGGAGACGAAGGCCAGCTGGATGGCGGGCCAGGCGCCGCGGAAGAACTGGAGCGGGTTGACCTTGGCGACGGTCGACAGCAGCAGCGGGTAGACGCCGAAGAGGACCAGCGCGCAGCCGACGTAGATGTCGACGGTGAAGGTCGCGTACTTGCCGATGAGGTTCCAGCCGTACGTCGCGATGGCGTGGCCGATGAGGCCGACGGTGCCGATCGGGGCGAGGCGGATGACCCACCACAGGGCCTTCTGGAGCAGTTCCAGGGCGGCGCGGCTGATCTTGAGGACCGGCTCGGCCTTCTCGCCGAGCTGGAGCGCCGCGATGCCGGCGACGGCCGCGATGAAGACGATCTGGAGGACGTTGAGCTGGGTGAACGGCGTGATGACGTCGGTGGGCACGATGCCGGTCAGGAAGTCGATCCAGGAGCCGGTGTGCTGGGGGAGCTTGCCGTCCTTGGGGGTCAGGCCGGTGCCCGCACCGGGGTGCGTCAGCAGGCCGATCGCCAGGCCGATGGCAACCGCGATGAGCGAGGTGGCCATGAACCACAGCAGCGTGCGGGTGGCGAGCCGGGCGGCGTTGTTGACCTGCCGCAGGTTGGTGATCGAGACCAGGATCGCGAAGAAGACCAGGGGGGCGACGGCCAGCTTGAGCAGCTGGACGAAGAGGCCGCCGATGTGCTCCAGGGTGGAGCCGAGCCAGCCGACGTCACCGCTCTTGGCGATCCAGCCGAGCAGCACGCCGAGGGCGAGGCCGGCCAGGATCTGCACCCAGAACGGGATCTTGGGTATTCGGGAGGACCTGGGTGACTGGGGCGCCTGTGCGGACGCGGGGGTCTGGGCAGACGTGGACAACGGACACACTCCGGGGACGGGTCAGGCAAGGGACGCGGGGCGTCGGGAACGGCGTGAAGGGGCGCCAGGAGGTCCGTACGAACAGGCAGGGATCTCCGGGCCGCTGGGAAGGGCGTCAGCGGCGGCGACAGGCCGCGGACAGGCAGCGGCAGAGATCGACGTGCAGGCGCTCCACGAGCGGGACGCTCATGGGTGTCGAGGGCGCGGCTGCTGTCTTCATGTCCGATACGTTAACACTTGAACTTTGAGGAACCCAAAGGGATTCTTTGGGATGCGGAGAGGCCGGGAGGCCGCCGGCCGGGCATGCAAAACGGCGCCCGGTCCGGGGAGTTGGGACTCCGCGGACCGGGCGCCGGTCGGATGCGCGGGGGCGGGACGCGCGCCGGAGTGACGCGTCTTACAGCCCGCCGCCTCGGGGAGGGGTGGTGGGGGTGGGGGGGTGGGTGGTGCCGTGCGGGCACCGTTCCGGGCCCTGTCGGCCTGGGGCCTTTCCGCCCCTGACCCGTCGGGCAGACCCTAGAGCCCGTCCTCCATGCTCTGGTTGGCCGCCAGCCGCTCCTTCTGGCGGTCCACCTTGGCCACGATCTGCTCGGACATCGCGTCCCGCTGCTTGCGCAGCAGCACGAAGCTGAGCGGCGCGGAGATCACGATGGCGAGCAGCAGCAGCCAGATGGTGTTGGAGCTGCCGACGCCGAGCGGAATGATCCGGAAGTACGCGAGCACCCACACCACGGCGAAGCAGGCGACGAACAGGCCGATGCGAAGGGCGGTGTAGCGGAGCGTGGCGAACTTGGGGCTACTCACGGACGGGACCTTCTTCTCAACGGCAACCGAAAGGGTCTGCGTCCAGTCAAGCACAGCTCCCGGGGCGATCTTCCGGGCCCCTGTCGGCGGGCCGGATCAGCCCAGCTGCCGCCACATCGTGACGTCGTCGCGGAAGTCCCCCTCGGCGATCTTGATCGCGCCGGGGACCCGGCCGACCTCCTTGTAGCCGCAGGATTCGTAGAAGCGGGGCAGGCCCGTGCCACCGCGGCAGGTCAGCCGGATGCCGGTGATCCCGTCGATCCCGCGGGCGGACTCCTCGACCGCGGCCATCAGGGCGCGGCCGGTGCCCCGGCCCTGGAGGGAGGGGTGGACCATGACCGTGTAGACCCACAGCCAGTGGGTCATCAGGCGGTGCGGATTCAGGGAGAGGAAGGCGGTGGCCACCACCCGGTCGTCCCCGTCGCGGCCTATCAGCAGGCGCTTGCGGCCCTTGGCCAGCTCCGCCAGATGCCCGAGCAGATCGGGGCGGATGTCCTCCCGCGTCACGGGCGGGACGAAGCCGACCGCACCGCCGGCGTTGCTGACGTCCGCCCACAACGCGCAGATCCCGTCGCGGACTTCCGGAGTGACGGAAGGGTCCAGGTCGAAACGCACGTTCATGACCTGGACCCTACTGCGCACCACTGACAGCGTCAGAGCCGCATCGGCTGCGGGGCCTCGCGGCGCTCCGCGTCCGGGCCCGGGTACTCGCGGATGGTCTCGTAGCGGGTGTTGCGCTCGACGGGGCGGAAGCCGGCGTCGCGGATCAGCTCCAGCAGGTCGTCGCGGGTGAGCTTGTTCGGCGTCCCGTAGTTGTCCGCGTCGTGCGTGATCTTGTACTCGACGACCGAGCCGTCCATGTCGTCCGCGCCGTGCTGGAGGGCGAGCTGGGCGGTCTGGACGCCGTGCATCACCCAGAAGACCTTGACGTGCGGGACGTTGTCGAAGAGGAGCCGGGAGACCGCGAAGGTCTTCAGCGCCTCGGCGCCGCTCGCCATGGTGGTCCGCGCCTGGAGCTTGTTGCGGACCTTGCCGTCCTGCATGTCGACGAAGTCGTGCTGGTAGCGCAGGGGGATGAAGACCTGGAACCCGCCGGTCTCGTCCTGGAGTTCACGCAGCCGCAGCACGTGGTCGACGCGGTGGCGGGGCTCCTCGATGTGCCCGTACAGCATCGTGCACGGGGTCTTGAGGCCCTTCTCGTGCGCGAGGCGGTGGATCCGCGACCAGTCCTCCCAGTGGGTGCGGTGGTCGACGATGTGCTGCCGGACCTCCCAGTCGAAGATCTCGGCGCCGCCACCGGTCAGCGACTCCAGGCCGGCGTCGATCAGCTCGTCGAGGATCTCGGAGGCGGTCAGGCCGGAGATCGTCTCGAAGTGGTGGATCTCGGTGGCGGTGAACGCCTTGAGGGAGACCTGCGGGAGGGCTTCCTTGAGCGCCTTGAGGGAGCGCGGGTAGTAGCGCCACGGCAGCGTCGGGTGCAGGCCGTTGACGATGTGCAGCTCGGTGAGGTTGTCGTTCTCCATCGCCTTGGCCAGGCGGACGGCCTCCTCGATGCGCATCGTGTACGCGTCCTTCTCGCCCGGCTTGCGCTGGAAGGAGCAGTACGCACAGGACGCGGTGCACACGTTGGTCATGTTGAGGTGGCGGTTGACGTTGAAGTGGACGGCGTCGCCGTTCTTCCGCGTCCGCACCTCATGGGCGAGCCCGCCCAGCCAGGCCAGGTCGTCGGACTCGTAGAGGGCGATGCCGTCCTCGCGGGTCAGCCGCTCCCCGGCGTGGACCTTCGCCTCCAGCTCGCGCTTGAGGCCCACATCCATCGACGCAGCCATCCGGTCGCCTCCCACTATCTGTGTGTGTCACTGGCCGTTTCGTGCGAAAAACGAGCTTCGCCGAGCCTACTCCCCCGGTTTCACGGCGGACGGAGGCCCCTTGGGGCCCGGGGACGGACCGCGCCCCGGGGCCCCGGGCGGGTGCGCCGGGCGGCGCCCCGTCCGCCGTGCACGGACGCCTGCCCGCGGCCCCGCCTACTCGACCTCTTCGGGCAGCTCGCCGACGCGGTTCTCCCACTTGGTGGAGAGCACGATCGTGGTCCGCGTACGGGAGACGCCCTTGGTGCCGGACAGCCGCCGGATGGTGCGCTCCAGCCCGTCCACGTCGCCGACCCGCACCTTGAGCATGTACGAGTCGTCGCCGGCGATGAACCAGCAGTCCTCGATCTCGGCGAGGTCCTTGAGTCGGCGGGCGACGTCCTCGTGGTCGGCCGCGTCCGACAGGGAGATGCCGACCAGGGCGGTGACGCCGAGACCGAGCGAGGCGGCGTCGACCGTCGCGCGGTAGCCGGTGATCACGCCGGCCGCTTCGAGGCGGTTGATCCGGTCCGTGACGCTGGGCCCGGAGAGGCCGACGAGCCGGCCGAGCTCCGCATAGGAGGCCCTGCCGTTCTCGCGAAGTGCCTGGATGAGCTGCCTATCCACCGCGTCCATGCCCTCTAGCCTTCCAATCTTTCCGCTTTTTTGCGTTCTGCATGTAGAATCTAAGGCATCAGGGCTTCCGGCCCTGCGATTCTCTCTACGATCAACGACGATCTTCACAGGAGTTGTCACCGTGTACTCGATCGAGATGGCCTACGCCCGCATGCGCGAGCTGCAGGACCAGGCCAATCGTTCACGTGCCGCCCAGCAGGCCGCCACCCCGCGGCCCCGGCGCCGCCTCGGCCGCGCCGTCACCTCGAAGAAGCGCTAGGGAGCGTTCGGGGCCTCCCCCTTGGAGCCACCCCGCAGCTCCCCTTCCCACCGCCGGTACAAACCGTGCGGCACCTCCGCCGCATCGAGAACCCGGCCGGCGACGAAGTCCACCAGATCCTGGATGTGCGTCGCCCCCGCATAGAACGCCGGAGAGGCGGGCAGCACCACCGCGCCCGCCTCGTCCAGCGCCACCAGAGCCCGGAGCGTCTGCCCGCTGAGCGGGGTCTCGCGCACCGCGACCACCAGCCGGCGCCGCTCCTTGAGCGTCACGCTCGCCACCCGCTGGAGCAGATCCTTCGACAGCCCCAGCGCCACCCCGGCCACACACGCCGTGCTCGCCGGGACGATCAGCATCCCCTTCGCGGGGTACGAACCCGACGACGGCCCCGCCGCCAGATCCCCGGCCGGCCAGTACCGGACCGGTGCCAGCGACTCCTCGGTGACCGGGAACGTCTCCGGCTTGCCGTCCGCCCCGCGCGCCAGCCACTCCCGCAGGTCGCTGCGCCAATGGGCGTCGCGGAAGGCGATCCCGGTCTCGTCCAGCAGGGTCAGCCGCGACGCCCGGCTGACGATGAGGTCCACCGCCTCCCCGGCCGCGAGCAGCCCCCGCACCACGGACGCGGCGAACGGCGTCCCGGACGCACCGGAGATCCCCACGACCCACGGGCGGCGGCCCGGGTCCCGCGTACCGGTGTCGGTCTGCTTGCTGATGTCGTTGTGCGGCGGCTCCACGGATCGAGCCTATCCGGCGGAACCACCGGGGCCGTCACGACCGTTCTTACCTGTGCGCCCGGACGGAGCCGGGCACGCGCCGGGACAAGCCGGGGACGAGGGGGCGGAGATGACATCACGGGCCAGGTCCGCGGCCGGCCTGATGCTGGGCTGGATCGCGCTGCTGTGGGTCCTGGAGGGCGTCGACCTCGTCAGCGGCAACGCCCTCGACAGCTTCGGCATCCAGCCCCGGGACCTCACCGGACTCGTCGACGTGGTGCCCGCCGCCTTCATCCACTTCGGCTTCGGCCATCTGGCGGCCAACACCCTCCCGCTGCTGGTGCTCGGCTTCGTCGCCGCGCTGCGCACCGGGATCCGGCGGTTCCTCGCGGTGGTGCTGCTGATCATCCTCGTCAGCGGCGTGGGCGTCTGGTTCACGGCCGCACCGCACAGCAACACCGCGGGCGCCTCCGGCGTGGTCTTCGGGCTCTTCGGCTTCCTCCTGGTGCGCGGCTTCATCGAGCGCAAACTCCTCGACGTGGGCATCGGTGTGGCCGTCGGCGCGGTCTACGGCTCCATCGTCTGGGGCGCGCTGCCGACCGACAGCGGCATCAGCTGGCAGGCGCATCTGTTCGGGCTGATCGGCGGGGTGCTGGCGGCGTTCGTCTTCCGCGAGCGCGGCCGGGCGGTGACGGCGGGGACGGCCGTCCGACCCGTCCTCTAGTACTGGGGTGTACAGGTACGTACCCGTACCACGGCAGTAGGGAAGGACTACGACGATGTCCGATGCCAACATCCGCATCCCTGAAGAGGCAAAGGAACGGCTCGCCGCCATAGCAGCCGCCGAGGGCCTGTCGCTGCGCGCCTACCTGGCCCGCCTGGCCGAGACCCTGCTCACCCCGGCCGAGCGCGCCGAACGCGCCGAGAAGGCCCGGACCCTGCTGAAGAAGTGGAACGGGTACGCCCCCACCCCGGCCGAGCAGCGGGACCTCGACGGCGAGCTCGACCGGCGCCTGGGCCAGGTGACCTGCCCGTGAGCGACGCCCTGCACATCGTTCTGGACGAGACCGCGATGGCAGCGGCCGGCCAGGGCAACCTCCTCGCTTCACGCCTCATCCACCGCGCCCACACCGAGCCGGACTGGTATCCGTACGCGCCCACATGCGCCCTGGTGGAAGCAGACCGCGCCCGGCCCGGCACAGCCGAGCACCTGGCCGCGCTGCCCGGCGTCACCGTCCTGGACCTCGACCTGCCCGCCGCCCTGGCCATGGCACGGCAGCAGACCTGGGCCGCGGCCCACTGCCAGTACGCGGCGCAACCCGCCCCCGACCGCCCCGACGGCGCGATCGTGGCCACCACCGCTCCACGGCGATGGGGAGGAGAAGCAGTCCGTGTCCTGGACCTCAACACCTGACACGTGCCGCGGCGAGCTGTGCGTCCACCCCCGGCTGATCGCCTGGCCGATCGCCAGGGACTGGCCGGAGCCCTGACCGGCGGCCGGCCGGGACAGACCGTCAGGCCGTCCCGGCCGGATCACCACTTTCGGGGTGTAGGGGCGTCAGGGTGCAAGGGCGTCAGGGCTTCAGGGCGTCAGACCGCGGACGAACAGGTCGAGCAGCGCGCAGACGAACAGCGCGATCCCGATGAAGCTGTTGACCTGGAAGAACGCCCGGTTGAGCCGCGAGGTGTCGTGCGGGCGGACGATCGCGTGCTCGTAGCAGAAGGCCGCCGCCACGATCACCAGCCCGGCCCAGAAGAAGACGCCGGCGCCGATGGCGACGCCGTACCACGCCAGCAGCGCGGTGGTGACGACATGGCACCAGCGCGCCCCCCAGAGCGCGCCCGGCACACCGAAGCGGGCCGGCACGGACATGACGCCGTTCGCCCGGTCCGCCTCGACGTCCTGGCAGGCGTAGATCAGGTCGAAACCGCCGATCCAGATGCCGACCGCGAGACCGAGGATCACCGACTCCCAGGACCACTCGCCGGTGATCGCGATCCAGGCGCCGACCGGGGCCATCGCCTGCGCCAACCCCAGGATCGCGTGCGGGAAGTTGGTGAAGCGCTTGCCGTACGGATAGACCACCATCGGGATCACGGCGACCGGCGCCAGCACCAGGCACAGCGGGTTCAGCAGCGCCGCCGCGCCCAGGAAGACGACCACGGCGACCAGCGCGCCGGTCCAGGCGGAGCGGACCGAGACCGCGCCGGTGACCAGCTCGCGGCCGGCCGTGCGCGGGTTACGGGCGTCGATCTCCCGGTCGATGATGCGGTTGACGGCCATCGCGAAGGTCCGCAGGCCGACCATGGCGACGGTGACGAGCAGCAGCCGGCCCCAGTGGACGTTCCGGTCCAGCCCGTGCATCGCGGTGAACGACGCGATGTAGGCGAAGGGCAGCGCGAAGACCGAGTGCTCGATGACGACGAGGCGGAGGAACGCCCGTACCCTGCTGTCCGGTTGTGCCGGCCCCGGGCCGCCGATGACTCCTTCTGCCGCACTCATGCCGAAACCTCGCTACGCTCGGCCCCGCATTCGCGCGGCGCGCACCTCTTGATGGTTCGCTCGCCAGGCTCGCTCACAGCCCGTACTCCTTCCAGCGGCGGTCGACCAGCGCGGCCGTCCGCGGGTCCGACTCGACCATGTCCGGCCAGCCGCCGTCTCGTGTGTAGCCCTCCTCGGGCCACTTCTTCGTCGCGTCGATGCCCGCCTTGCCGCCCCAGAACTGCTGGTACGAGGAGTGGTCGAGGTGGTCGACGGGGCCTTCGACGACGGTCAGGTCGCGGGCGTAGTCGGTGTTGCCGAGCGCCCGCCAGGAGACCTCGTGGAGGTCGTGCACATCGCAGTCCGCGTCGACCACCACGATCAGCTTGGTCAGCGACATCATGTGGGCGCCCCAGATGGCGTGCATGACCTTCTGGGCGTGCTTCGGGTACTTCTTGTCGATCGAGACGATCGCGCAGTTGTGGAAGCCGCCGGACTCCGGGAGGTGGTAGTCCACGATGTCCGGGACGATGATCTTGAGGAGCGGGAGGAAGAACCGCTCGGTCGCCCGGCCCAGCGGCCCGTCCTCGGTCGGCGGGCGGCCCACGACGATCGACTGGAGCAGCGGCCGGCGGCGCATCGTGACGCAGTCGATGGTGAGGGCGGGGAACGGTTCCTGCGGCGTGTAGAAGCCGGTGTGGTCCCCGAACGGGCCCTCCGGCAGCATCTCGCCGGGCTCCAGCCAGCCCTCGATGACGACCTCGGCGTTGGCCGGGACCTGGAGCGGGACGGTCTTGCAGTCGACCATCTCGATCCGCTTGCCCTGGAGGAAGCCCGCGAAGAGGTACTCGTCGATGTCGCCCGGCAGCGGCGCGGTCGAGGCGTACGTCACGGCCGGCGGGCAGCCGAAGGCGATGGCGACCGGCAGCTTCTCGCCGCGCTTGGCGGCGACCTGGTAGTGGTTGCGGCTGTCCTTGTGGATCTGCCAGTGCATGCCGATGGTGCGCCGGTCGTGGCGCTGGAGGCGGTAGAGGCCCAGGTTGCGGACGCCGGTCTCGGGGTGCTTGGTGTGCGTCAGGCCGAGGTTGAAGAAGGAGCCGCCGTCCTTGGGCCAGGTGAACAGCGCCGGCAGCCGCTCCAGATCGACGTCGTCGCCGGTGAGCACGACCTCCTGGACGGGGGCGTCGCCCTTGACCTTCTTCGGCGGGACGTGGGTCATGTTCGCGAGCTTGCCGAACGCCTCGCGGACGCCGACGAACCCCTGCGGCAGCTCGGGCTTGAGCAGTCCGCCGATCTTGTCGCTGATGTCCTCGTACGCCGTGAGGCCGAGCGCCTTGAGGAGCCGGCGGTCGGTGCCGTAGACGTTCATCGCCAGCGGCATCGACGAGCCCTTGACGTTCTCGAAGAGCAGGGCCGGGCCACCGGACTTCTGCACCCGGTCCACGATCTCGCCGACCTCCAGATACGGGTCGACCTCGGCCTTGATGCGCTTGAGGTCGCCCTCGCGCTCCAGGGCCCGCAGCAGGGAGCGAAGATCGTCGTAAGCCATGCGCTCCAGTATCCGGTACGCACTACCCTGTACGGGTCACCGGGCCCCGGCGGGGGCCCGCCGCCGTCCACTGGGGGACCGTCCGCAATGCTCAGGTATCTGCCGTTCCTGCTGGTGCTGGCGCTGTGGATCTACGCCTTCATCGACTGCCTCAACACCCCCGAGTCGCAGGTCCGCGGACTGCCGAAGGTGGTGTGGGTGATCGTCATCCTGCTGTTCGGCGAGGTGCTGCTCGGGCCGATCGCCTGGCTGGTGGCGGGCAAGGCGCGCTACCCGGCGCAGGGCGGCGGCAGCACACCGTCCGAATGGCACCGCAACCACGGCGCGAACGCCCGCGGGACGTGGGTGGCTCCGGACGACAACCCCGAGTTCCTGCGGTCCCTCAAGGAAGAGCCTGCGTCTTCTCAGAGCGTGAAGGACGAGGCGCTGCTGAAGGACTGGGAGGCCGACCTCCGGCGCCGCGAGGAGCAGCTCCGGCGGCAGCAGCGGAACCCGCGGGGCGCGGCGGGCACAGAGGGCGCAGAGGGCACCACCAACGGCCCGCAGGGCAAGGGCGGCCCGGAGGACACCACGCCGCCCGCGAAGGACTGACCCGCAAAGGGCCGAGCCCGGCCGCCGCCGCGGCCGTACGGCCCCGCTCCCGTTGCCGGGGCGCGGCCGGGCGAGCAGAGTGACCGGCATGAACGCAGGGGATCAGAGCCGGACGCAGGACTGGGGGCAGGACCGCGACGAGTTCCGGCTGCACGGCGGCGCCGACGGCCACGGCGACCCGACCGGGCACCCCGACCACGTCCAGGAGCAGGCCCGCGCGATGCTCGCGACCGCCGTGGCGGAGGCGAAGGCGGGACTGGCCGAGGGCGGCATCCCGATCGGGGCGGCGCTCTACGGCCCGGACGGCGCGCTGCTCGGCCGCGGCCACAACCGCCGCGTCCAGGACGGCGACCCGTCGCTGCACGCCGAGGTCGCCGCCTTCCGCGCTGCCGGCCGGCAGCGCGGCTACCGCGGCACCACGATGGTCACCACCCTCTCGCCCTGCTGGTACTGCAGCGGCCTGGTCCGCCAGTTCGGCATCTCCCGCGTCGTCATCGGCGAGGCCCGGACCTACCACGGCGGCCACGACTGGCTGGCCCGGCACGGGGTGCGGATCGTGCTGCTGGACGACCCCGAATGCACGGCGATGATGCGGGAGTTCATCCGGGCGCGGCCGGCGCTGTGGCAGGAGGACATCGGGGCCGGGTGAGTCGCCCGGTGCGGCGCCCGCTGTGGCGCCCCCTGTGGCGCCCCCTGTGGCGCGTAATCCGGTGGCCCGCGCGTCGCGCCGTCCGCCAGGATGCGGCCATGAGCACCGGCACCACCGAACCGCAGCGCCGCATCCGGGCGCTGCACACCGCCGAGACCGTCACGGTGTACCAGGCGTACGCGCCCGCCCTGGGCCTGCCCGCCGCCCGGGACGGCCGCTTCCCGGCGGCCTGGAAGCGGGACCGGATGACATGGATAAAGCCCTCTTTCCTGTGGATGATGTACCGCTGCGGCTGGGGCACGAAGGCGGACCAGGAGACGGTGCTCGCCGTCGAGATCGACCGGGCCGGTTTCGACTGGGCGCTCGGCAACGCCTGCCTGTCGCACCACGACCCCGGCGAGTATCCCGACCGGGCGGCCTGGCAGCGGGAGTTGAGGCGGTCGCCGGCGCGGGTGCAGTGGGACCCGGAGCGCGATCTGCGGCTGCGTCCGCTGCCGTATCGTTCGCTTCAGCTGGGGCTCGCGGGCGAGGCGTCGCGGCGGTACGCGGACGCCTGGACGGTCGGCATCCGGGATGTGACGGCGCTGGCGCGCGAGGTCCATGCGCTGGTGCGGGCCGGGAAGCTCGCCGCGGCCCGGGCCCTGCTCCCGGAGGAGCGGCCGTACCCGACGCCGGAGGGAACTCCGGGCGTAAGCCACGTGTCCGTGTCAATCGCCGCAAAGGCGTAATCAGAATGGTGCGCCGGCGGTCGCACGCTTCGTCATGTGACGTATGAGGCGTAGGGATGATCAGCCAACTCTGGTCTGTTCACAGCCAATTGACGCAGCGTTCAGCAACCTCCCCCTGCCCGCGAAACTGCCCCGACGTCACAGTCGGGACGGCCCACTGAGGGCTCACGCGACTCAGGGAGAGTGGCACAAATGCCCGACATGACCCGACGCAGACTCCTCGGCTCGGCGGCCGGCGCGCTCGGCGGGGCCGCCGCGCTGTCGCTGCTGCCGCCCAGCGTCCAGAAGGCCGTCGCCGCCGGCCCGCCGCGTCACGGCTCGCTCCGCGACATCGAGCACGTCGTCATGCTGATGCAGGAGAACCGTTCTTTCGACCACTACTTCGGCACCCTGCGCGGCGTCCGCGGCTTCGCGGACCCGCACGCGATCAAGCTCCCCGACGGCCGGTCCGTCTTCTACCAGCCGGACCCGCACAACCCGGACGGGTACCTGCTGCCGTTCCGCCTCAACACCCACACCTCCAGCGCCCAGGCCATCCCGTCCACCAGCCACGCCTGGTCCGTGCAGCACGAGGCGTGGAACGGCGGCAGGATGGACCGCTGGCTGCCGGCGCACCGCAAGGCCGACGGCGTCAACGGCCCGTACGTGATGGGCTACCACACCCGCCAGGACATCCCCTTCCAGTTCGCCCTCGCGGAGGCGTTCACCCTCTGCGACAACTACTTCTGCTCGGTCTTCGGCCCGACCTGGCCCAACCGGCTGTACTGGATGACCGGCACCCTCGACCCCGGCGGCACCCGGGGCGGACCGGTCCTCGACAACACCGCGCCCAGGCCGTACCGCTGGACCACGTACGCGGAGCGGCTGCAGAAGGCCGGCGTCAGCTGGAAGGTGTACCAGGAGGAGGACGACTACGGCTGCAATCTGCTCAAGCAGTTCCAGACGTTCCGGGACGCCAAGCCGGGCAGCGCGCTGTACGAGCGCGGGATGCGGCCGGGGCCGGCCGGCGCCTTCGAGGAGGACGCCCGCAACGACAAGCTGCCGGCCGTCTCCTGGATCATCCCGACCAGCTACCAGTCAGAGCACCCCGACTTCCTGCCGGCCGCCGGCGCCGACTTCGTGGCCCAGAAGATCGAGGCGATAGCCGCCAACCCCAAGGTGTGGGCCAAGACGGCCTTCATCCTCAACTACGACGAGAACGACGGCCTCTTCGACCATGTGCCGCCGCCGGTGCCGCCGAAGGGGACGAGGAACGAGTTCGTCCACGGCCTGCCGATCGGCGGCGGCTTCCGCGTTCCGTGCCTGATCGTCTCGCCCTGGACGGTGGGCGGCTGGGCGGCCGGCGACGCGTTCGACCACACCTCGGTGCTGCAGTTCCTGGAGCGTTTCACGGGTGTCGAGGAGCCCAACATCAGCGCCTGGCGGCGCGACACGTTCGGCGACCTGACCTCGGCGTTCGGGTTCCACAACCCGGCGCACCACCCGCCGCGGCTGCCGCACGACACCGCCCGGCAGCTGGCCGAGGCGAAGTGGGAGGTGGCGCATCTGCCCAAGCCGAAGCTGCCGGGGGCGGCCCAGAAGCCGCCGCAGCAGGAGCACGGCGGGCGCAAGCGCCGCTGACCACCGCCTGACCCGTCCCCCCTCCGACCGCGTCCCGACCGTCCCTTGGCCTCATCCCCGACGACCTTCCCCGACCGCATCCGTGATGTCCGTACCTACGACGGTGCCGTACGGGGCCGGCCTCGTGGTGAGGCCGTTTCCGTACGGCACCGGTGTGTCGCGGCGCGGGCCGCGGGCGGCTCAGACTCCGGCGTAGGAGTGCAGGCCGGTGACGAAGATGTTCACGCCGTAGTAGTTGAAGAGGTAGCAGGCGAAGGCGATCAGGCCCAGCCAGGCGGCCTTACGGCCCTTCCAGCCGGCGGTCGCGCGGGCGTGCAGGTAGCAGGCGTAGGCGACCCAGGTGATGAAGGACCAGACCTCCTTGGGGTCCCAGCCCCAGTAGCGGCCCCAGGCGGCCTCGGCCCAGATGGCGCCCGCGATGATGGTGAACGTCCACAGCGGGAAGATGGTGGCGTTGATGCGGTAGGAGAACTTGTCGAGCGAGGCGGCCGAGGGCAGTCGCTCCAGAACCGAGGTGGCGAAGGCGCCGGACTGCTTGCCGTCCGGGTCGGCGAGCTTGGCCTCGTGGCGGTCGCGGAAGAGGAAGAGCAGTGCGGCGACCGCGCCGAGGTACATGGCCGCGCCGGACAGGATCGCGCAGGAGACGTGGATCCACAGCCAGTACGAGTGCAGCGCGGGCACCAGCTGGTCGCTGGCGGTGTACAGGACGCTGACGGCCAGGCCCAGGTCGAGCAGGACGGTGGTGACCAGCGGCAGGCCGATCCAGCGGACGTTCTTCTTGAAGACCAGCAGGGCCAGGTAGAGGGTCACCGCGACCGCGCCGAAGGTCGTGGAGAACTCGTACATGTTGCCCCAGGGGGCGCGCTGCACGGACAGCGCGCGGGTGACCACGCCGCCCACGTGGAGCGCCCAGGCCAGGACGGTCAGCGAGATGGCGATCCGGCCGTAGAGGTCGCCCTTCTCGGTGCCGCCGTGCGCGCCGGGGCCGTCGGGGACGTCACGGGCGCCGGCCACGGCCTTGGTGATGACCTTCGGCCGCTCCAGGACGGCGGTGCCCCCCTTCTGGGCCACTTGCACGGACACCGTCGCGGCCGCCTTGGCCTCGGTGGTCAGCGCCGCGGCGGTACGGCCGACCTTGCTGCGGCTGCCGAACACCCACTCGGCCATGTGGGCCAGGAAGGCGAGGGTGTAGACAGCCATCGCCGAATAGACCAGCAGATTGCTGTTGTGGGCCAGTGTCTCGTTGGCTGCGGCAGCGAGGTTCACGCGCGCGCTCCTTCGGAGGGGTCAGCAGGATCGGCAGAGTCGGTGGGCTCCGTCGGGTCTTGGTCGGTCCGGGCGGCGGGCCCGTCCGTGGCTTCCGTATCGGGCTGCGGCACGGCGTCCGGGGCGATCGGGGCGTCGGGCGTCAGCGCCATGGCGAGGCCGGCCAGTTCCTCCGGCAGCCGGGCCGACTCGCTGCGGCCGAGGCCGGCCATCTCGACGACGGTGACGCCGTCCGCACCCTTCTCCGCGCGCACCCACACCCGGCGCCGCTGGATGAACAGCGAGGCGGCCAGGCCGACCAGGGCGGAGGCAGCGCCGGTCAGCGCGAGGCCGTTGCCGGGCTGGTGGGTGATCTTGAAGCTGGCCCAGGTCTTGATGCCGTCGAAGGTGATGGAGCCCTCGCCGTTGGGGAGCTTCATCGTGGACTCGGCCTCGATCTCCTGCGGCGACAGCGTGGCGCCGGAGTGGCTCATCATCTGCGTCGCCCGGTCCTTGGGCAGCAGCATCTTCTTGAAGATGTCGCCACTGGCGTCCTTGTACTGCTTCAGCCGCTTGGTGTCGAGCTGGTAGACGTTCTGCGGGAGCCCGGAGTCCATGCCCAGGTCGCCGTGCCAGGCGTTCACCGACAGGACGGGGAAGTCCGGCGCGGGGAACTGGGAGAACATCGAGCCGGAGTTCTTGCCGCCGAAGGTCGGGACGAACAGCGCCTGGAAGCCCAGCTGGTTGCGCTTGCCGTCCTTGGTCTCGGCGCCCGGCACCTTCACCACACCGGAGGAGGTGAAGTTCTTGGGGTCCTGCGGGAGGAACGGCACCGCGCCGTGGTAAACGACCTTGCCGCGGCCGTCCTTGACGGTGACGACCGGCGAATAGCCGTGGGAGAGCAGGTAGACCTTGTAGCCCTCGACGTCGAGCGGGGTGTTCACCTCCAGCGCCCGCTTGTGCTCCGTGCCGTCCGCGCCGGTGAAGTAGCTGATGTTGGCGCGGAAGGTGCGCGGGGTGCCCCGCTGGGGACCGGTCCGCTCGTAGGTGGCGTCGAAGGAGTTCATGGTGAAGCCGAACGGCGCCATGGTGTCGGTGTCGAAGAACGGCCCCGACTTGAAGTCGTCGTACTGGGTGAGGCTGTTGGAGAAGCCGTCGCCCTCGGTGATCAGCTTGCCGCCCTCGGACTTCCACAGGCTGCCGACCGCGAACGCCACCAGCATCACGATCAGCGCGACGTGGAAGAGAAGGTTGCCGACCTCGCGGAGGTAGCCCTTCTCGGCGGCGACCGCGGTGCCGGACCGGTGGGCCCGGAAGCGGCGCTTCCGCAGCATCCGCCCGGCCGCCTCCAGGACCTCCTCGGGCTCCGCCTCCGTACGCCACGTGGTGTACGCGGGAAGCCGGGTCAGCCGGCGCGGGGCGGCCGGCGGGCGGCCGCGCAGCTGCCCGACGAACTGCCAGCTGCGCGGCACGATGCAGCCGATCAGCGAGATGAACAGCAGGAGGTAGATCGCCGAGAACCACACCGAGCTGTAGACGTGGAACATCCCCAGCTTGTCGTAGATCTCGCCGAGGGTGGTGTGCTGGGCCTTGAACTGGTCGACCTTGACCGGGTCGATGCTGGTCTGCGGGATCAGCGAACCGGGGATCGCGCCGATCGACAGCAGGAAGAGCAGCAGCAGCGCCACCCGCATCGAGGTCAGCTGCCGCCAGAACCAGCGCACCCAGCCGATGGGGCCGAGCGAGGGGAGGCTGATGTCCTCCTGGGGAGCGGTGGAGAGCTGGGATCCGGCGGCGCCGAGATCACTGCCCGGGTCCGCGGTGGCCCCCGGCTCGCCGGTGGTGTCGGTCGTGGTGGACATCAATCAGATCCCAACGGTGGAGCTTTGCGTCCAGCTCTGGAGCTCGGACATCAGGCTGTCCCAGACGCCGGTGACGAGGAGGATGCCGAGGGCGACCATCATGCCGCCGCCGATCCGCATCACCCATACGTAGTGCCGCTTGACCCAGCCGAACGCGCCGAGCACCCGGCGGAAGGCGAGCGCCACGGCGATGAACGGCAGGCCCAGCCCCAGACAGTAGGCGACGGTCAGCAGAGCGCCGCGGGCGGCGCTGGCCTGGTAGAGGGAGAGGGTGTTGACGGCGGTGAGGGTGGGGCCCAGGCACGGTGTCCAGCCGACGCCGAAGAGCATCCCGATCACCGGCGCGCCGGCCAGCCCCATGGCGGGCTTCTTGTGGAAGCGCAGTTCGCGCTGGCCGAAGCGTTTGAGCACGCCCGCGAAGGCCAGCCCGAGCAGGATCATCAGCACGCCGAGGACGCGCGAGATGGCGTCCTTGTAGGTCTGGAGGTTCTGCCCGAAGAACCCGAAGAGGGCACCGGTGGAGACGAAGACGGCGGTGAAGCCGAGGACGAAGAGGGAGGCACCGGCCAGCATCCGGCCGCGCCGGGCCTCCGCCAGGTCGGTGCCGGTGACGCCGGTGACGTACGACATGTAGCCCGGGACCAGCGGCAGGACGCAGGGCGAGAAGAACGAGACCAGTCCGGCGAGGAGGGCGACGGGCACCGCGGCGAGCAGTGCGCCGGAGAGGACGGTCTGGTTCTGTGCGGTGGCGGCGAGCGCGATCACGCGATCACTTCTCGGCGATCAGCGGGTCGACCATCTTGCGCAGGTCGTCCTCCGCGAGCGGGCCGATCGAGCGGGCGGCGATCCGGCCCTGCTTGTCGATGGCGATCGTGGAGGGGATCGACTGCGGGTTGAGGCTGCCCTTGGGGAAGCGCAGCATCAGCCGGCCGGTCGGGTCGAACAGGCTCGGGTAGGGCAGCTGGTGCTGTTCCTCGAACTGGGTGGCCTGCGACTTCTCGGAGTCGCGGGTGTTGATCCCGATGAACTGGACGCCCTTGTCCTTGTCCTCGTTCGCGACCTTGGCGAAGTTCGGGGCCTCGGCGATGCAGGGTCCGCACCACGATCCCCAGACGTTGATGATGACGACCTTGCCCTTGTAGTCGGCCACGTCCAGCTTCTTGCCGGTGGTGGTCTCCCCGGACAGGTCGGGCGCCGGCTGCCGCTCGTCGGGCTTGACGGTGTCGACACCGTTCTTGCCCTGGACGAACCGGGTCTGCGCCGAACCGCCGGAGGCGCCGTCCCCGCAGGCGCTCAGCGTCAGCGAGGCCACCGCGGCTCCTGCGGCGAGCAGGGTGAGACGGCGACGGCTCGTGAGGCGGCGGGGGGCGCGGCTGTCACTCATGTGAAAAGTTTCGCATGGGCTGATTCCGGATCTTCCGCGCCCCCCTCGCCCCGCCACGCCCTCACCAAACGGGCATGTCAGGCTGGTTCCGCCGGTCGCTTTCGGCCTCTCCCGGCGCTTCTTGCGAGGCTCCGATCTCGGACGGCGACAGATACGTCCTCCAGCCGCCGGTCGGCTCCTCGCCGACGCCGATCTGCTGGAGCTTGCGGACTATTCGGGGGTCCTGGGCGTCTATCCAGTCGGTGAACTGCCGGAAGGACACCAGCCGCACGTCCTTGTTCCGCTCGTTGGCTATGTGCTTGAGCGCTTCCTCGACGGCGTCCATGTAGATGCCGCCGTTCCACTCCTCGAAGTGGTTGCCGATGAAGAACGGCGCACGATTGGTCTCGTAGGCCCGGCGGAATCCGGAGATGTACGCGTCGGTGGCCTGCCGGCGCCAGCCCGGGTAGTTGGCCGACGGCGCCCTGGTGGAGTTCTTCGACTGGTTGAAGAGGATGTTGTAGTCCATCGAGAGCACCTCGAAGGGCTGGCCGGGGAAGGGTATCTGCTGGAGCGGGAAGTCCCAGATCCCGTGCTTCTTCCTGGGCCACATCTGGAGGCCGCCGGGCGAACTCGCGTCGTAGCGCCAGCCCAGTTCCCGGGCCGTGGGCAGCAGGTTTTCCTGGCCGAGCAGGCAGGGCGTACGGCCGCCGACCAATTCCTTGCGGTAGTCGAAAGGCAGCGGTTCGGCCTCCTCGAAGCCGGTGTGCGTACGCCACTTGGTGACGAATTGCATCGCCTGGTCTATCTCGGCCTGCCAGTGCTCGGGCGTCCAGTGCCTGACGCTGCCGCTGCCGGAGCAGAAGTGACCGTTGAAGTGGGTGCCGACCTCGTGGCCGTCCAGCCATGCGGCGCGCACGTTGGTCAGGGTCTCCCTGATGTGCGTATCGCTGAGATAACCGATGGCGGAGGCGCCCGGCTCGTTGTTCGGCGGGAGGTAGAGGTGCTTCTTCTCCTCGGGCAGCAGATACAGCCCGGAGAGGAAGAAGGTCATGGCCGCGCCGTGGTCCTTGGCGAGCTGCCGGAACCGGGGGAAGAGGCCGTTGCCGACCTCTCCCGCCCCGTCCCAGGAGAAGATGACGAACTGCGGCGGGGTCTGTCCGGGCTCCAGCCGCTCGGGCGCACCGGGCTGATAGGGCTGCTCCCCGTAATTCGCCGTCGAACCGTCACCTATGAGCTTCGGGCGCGCCTGCACCGAGTTCTTCACCCGCTGCTTTTCCGCCCCTCCCCGGCCGGCGGTCGAGCATCCGGCGACGCCGAGCGCCGCGGCCGCGCCAACTCCCATCCCGAGCAAGCTCCGCCGACTGATCGCGCCCATACCGTCGTCCCCATCCGTGCTCGACGAACCCAATACCCATATAAACGGACATTGATGTAGAGAGCACGTCGGGGGATGAGGTTCCGCGCTAATCGCCGACTCTGGACATTTCTTTCGAATTTGACATACCGCTATATGACGGCTTCTCAGGCTCCGAAAGCCTTGCTTTTCCCCTTGACGGGTTTGGCGCCGGCCAGCAGGTGGGAGGGAACCAGGTCGCGCGCCGGCTCGCTGTACCCCACCGAGATGATCTTGTCGCCGTGGAACGTGAACGACGTCAGCGAGGCCAGCGTGCACTGCCGCCTCCGCGGGTCGTGCCACAGCCGGCGCCGCTCGGCGAAGCTGCGCACGATCCAGATCGGCAGCTGGTGGCTGACCGCCACCGCCTCGTGCCCGCGGGCCGCGTCCCGCGCCGCCTCGAGCGCCGCCATCATCCGGACGACCTGCTCGATGTACGGCTCGCCCCACGACGGGCGGAACGGGTTCGTCAGGTACTTCCAGTTGCCCGGCTTCTTCAGCGCGCCGTCGCCCACCCCGAAGGTCTTGCCCTCGAAGACGTTGGCCGCCTCGATCAGCCGCTCGTCGGTCGCCGTGGCCAGCCCGCGCACCCCGGCGATCGGCGCCGCCGTCTCCTGCGCACGCTCCAGCGGCGAGGCCACCACATGGGTGATGTCCCGCTCCGCGAGGTGCTCGGCGACCCGGTCGGCCATCTTCCGCCCAAGATCGGAGAGGTGGTAGCCGGGGCGGCGCCCGTAGAGCACGCCCTCGGGGTTGTGCACCTCGCCGTGCCGCATCAGATGCACGACGGTGATGTCCTGGCTGCTCATGTCACCCATCTCCCGGTCCGCCTCCCTCACGCCGTCGCCTCGGCCGCGGCCCGTGCGGCGGCCGGCAGCGCGGCCGCGATCCGCTCGACGGCCGCGGCGTCGTGCGCGGTCGACACGAACCAGGACTCGAACGCGGACGGCGGGAGGTAGACGCCCTGCGCCAGCATCGCGTGGAAGAAGGCGGTGAAGCGGAACGACTCCTGCGCCCTGGCCGCGTCGTAGTCGGTGACCTCGGTATCGGTGAAGAAGACCGAGAACATGTTCCCGGCGACCTGGAGCCGGTGGGCCACGCCCTCCTTGGCCAGCGCCGCGGTGACCAGACCCCGCACCTCCGCCGAGACCGCGTCGACCTTCTCGTACGCGGCGTCGTCCAGCAGCCGCAGCTGCGCGACGCCCGCGGCGGTGGCGACCGGGTTCCCGGACAGGGTGCCCGCCTGGTAGACGGGGCCGGCCGGCGCCAGATGCGCCATCACATCGGCGCGCCCGCCGAACGCCGCGGCCGGGAAGCCGCCGCCCATGACCTTTCCGAAGGTCATCAGATCCGGACGTACCCCATCAATTCCGTACCAGCCGGCCTTGCTGACCCGGAAGCCGGTCATGACCTCGTCGGAGATGTAGAGCGCGCCGTTCTCCGAGCACAGGTCCGCAAGCCCCTGGTTGAAGCCGGGCAGCGGCGGCACGACACCCATGTTGCCCGGCGACGCCTCGGTGATGACACAGGCGATCTCGCCCGGGTGCGCGGCGAACGCGGCGCGCACCGCCTCGATGTCGTTGTACGGCAGCACGATGGTGTCGCCGGCCTGCGCGCCGGTGACGCCCGGGGTGTCCGGCAGCCCGAAGGTCGCCACGCCCGAACCGGCCGCGGCCAGCAGCGCGTCGACGTGCCCGTGGTAGCAGCCGGCGAACTTGACCACCTTCGCCCGGCCGGTGAACCCGCGCGCCAGCCGGATCGCCGACATGGTCGCCTCGGTGCCACTGGAGACCAGCCGCACCTGCTCGACCGGCGCGATCCGCGCCACGATCTCCTCTGCCAGCTCGACCTCGCCGGCGCCGGGCGTCCCGAAGGACGTACCGCGGGCGACCGCCTCCTGGACCGCGGCGATCACCTCGGGGTGCGAGTGACCGAGGATCATCGGCCCCCACGAGCACACCAGGTCGACATATTCCCGGCCATCGGCATCGGTGAGGTACGGACCAGTACCGGACACCATGAACCGGGGCGTACCGCCCACGGCCCGGAACGCCCGCACCGGAGAATTCACGCCGCCGGGCGTCACGACGGACGCGCGGTCGAACAGCGACTGCGAAACAGGAGCTTCATACGGAAAAGACACAGTGATCCTGACCTGCACAAACGGTGGGAGGGCGGCGGCGCGCGGACACGGCCCGGCGGACAGCGGTACGGGAATCGGCACACGGAACACCGTCCGGCACCACTTGATTCCCACTTGGTTTCTTTTTCGTTCCTCTCGCTCGCGACCGGGCGTCAGCCCCCGCGCGTCTGCGAAACTGGGGCGTCGTACGAGTAAGTCACGCAAGCAATGGTCTCAGAGGCGCACGGGGGCGTGCGGCCGGGCGTTTCACGCGCCGGTGACGGGGGAGGTCTCTGAGACGATGATCGGGTTGCGCGGCTGGGGCTGCGAGTGGTCGGGTGGAGATATGCATCGCGGTGGCGAACTGGGCGAGGGAACCAATGACCGGGGTCCCGAGCGCGCCCAGCGCGGCCGTCACCGGCGCGAGGGGACCGAGGACATCACGGACGACCGGCGCGAGAACACCGAAAGCATTACGGGCGGGGAAACCAGGGGCGCGCGCATGGGGGTGACGTACAAGTACTTCGGCGCCCCCAATGGCGCCACGGCCGCCCGCGTCCCGATCTCCATGCGCCCCGAGGAACTCGGCGGCGACGAGCTCGGCATGGGCGGCATGTTCTCCAAGATCAAGCCGGAGACGATGGCCGCCATGGTCCTCACCGGTATAGAGGGCATACCGCTCCATAAGGTTCCCCCGCTGGAGCTGGTCGTCCTCCACCCCGACTACGCCGTCGTGAAGCTCCCCATGACCGTGGTCGACCCGCTGCGCGGTGTCGGCGAGGAGTCGGTGGGCGCGGCCGCCTTCATCTGGTCCACCGTCCCCGACCGCGGCGGCCCGCGCGACGCGTTCAGCGTCTACCAGCTGCTGCACGAGTGGCAGGACTTCAGCCACCGGCTGCACGAGGCGGGCCACCAGGCTTACTGCCTGGTGTGGCCCTGACGTGCCGCGTGGCCCTGACGTGCGGCCCCGCGCACGCGGTGTGGCTCCGGTAGGCGGTGGGGACTGACGCACGGCCCGGGGGCTGCCGTCTTTGGGCTCCCGCGGGCATTCGGGCTCCCGCGGGCGTGAGCGGTCGGGCGGCGTGGGCCGGCGGGCGCTACGGAGGAGCGCGCCGGGCGTCGTCGTCCGGCGCGCAGGGCGGTGTGCAGAGCAGCACGTAGACGGCGTCACCATGGGGGGCGCCGTCATCACATAGGGCGGCGTCACCACGTACGGCGGCGTCACCACGTAGGGCGGGCCGAGACGCCGCCGTCCACGACGAGGTCATGGCCGGTGATCCAGGAGGCCATCGGCGAGGCGAGGAAGACGCAGGCGTCGCCGACGTCCTCGGGCCGCCCCAACCGCCCGGTGGGCGCGGCCTGTTGCCAGCGGCGCACCCCCTCGGGCCAGTCGTCGGCGAGGCCGGGCCGCGCGATCAGCCCCGGCGAGACGCTGTTGACGCGGATCCCGTACGGCCCGTACTCCAGCGCCGCCGCCCGCGCGTGCATCACCACCGCCGCCTTCGAGGCGCAGTAGTGGGCATGCCGCGGTGCCGGGCGGTCCGCCTCGATGGAGGCGATATGGGTCACCGAACCGCCGCCGCCCGCGCGCATCACCGCCGCGGCGGCCTGGGTGCAGGCGAACACGCTGTGCACGTTGGGGTCCGCCACGGCCCGCCAGTCGGCCAGCGACATCCCCGCCAGTTCCTGAGTGGGCTGCACCCCGGCGTTGTTCACCAGCCCGGTCAGCCGCCCCCGCCACCCGGCCGCCTCCGTGACCAGCCGGTGGCACTCCTCCTCCACGGCCAGGTCGGCCCCCAGCGCCAGCGCGCGCCCGCCGGCCCGCTCGATCCCCTCGACCAGCGCCAGCGCGGCCTCGTCGCCCGTCCTGTAATGCACCACGACGTCCGCGCCGGCAGCCGCGAACCGCAGCGCGATCCCCCGCCCGACACCGCCCGCGGCTCCGGTGACGAGCACGACCTGCCCGGCCAGATCGGGGAGCTGGCGACGATCGGGGAGACGGCGAGGATCGGGGAGTTCGGGAGCAGCCGCCTCTGCCCCGGCGTTCGGCCGACCAGGGGCCGTCGGCTCTGTCGTGGTCGGCTCCGTCACGGTCGGCTCTGTCGTGGTCGGCTCCGTCGTGGTCGGCTCCGTCGTGGTCGGCTCCGTCACGGTCGGCTCCGTCACGGTCGGCTCCGTCACGGTCGGCTCCGTCACGGTCGGCTCAGCGCCCCGATCCGGGCCGTCTCCTGGGGGAACCGCGCGGCCAGCCACCCCGCGTCTCCGTGCTCGTAGTCCTCGGCGGTGTAGCCGGGCGCCATGGTGCAGCCGAAGAGCGTCCAGGCGCCGCCCGCGGCGACCTCGGCCGCCATCCAGGTGCCGGCCGGGACCGTGAACTGCACGTGCTGGCCGCCGAGCACGTCCGGCCCGAGGACGACCGTACGGGCCACGGCTCCGGAACCACCGCCCCCGCTGCCGGCGCTGGCATCGGCGGCAGCGGCCTCCACGGCCGGCGTACGGTCGGCCTCGGACAGCAGGAGCAGGGCGAGCGGGTCGCCCCGGTAGAAGTGCCAGATCTCGTCGGCCGGCAGTCGGTGCAGCGCCGAGAAGACGCCCGGCTCGGCGGTCAGCAGCATGACGATCGCCGTCCCCTCGGGCCGTCCGTCGGGCCGCTGGGGTCCGGCCCACGTACGGCGGTACCAGCCGCCCTCACGGGGCAGCGGTGTCAGCCCGTAGCACTCGATCAGTTCCCGGGGGAACCGCTCCCGGGGCATCGCGGGGTGCTCGTCCATCGGCCCGGCCGCCTCCCACTCGTCCGCCGTTCCGGCGCCGCCGGTCCTCGCCTCACCCGTTCCGGCAGCGCTGGTCGTCGCCTCACCCTAGGGGCGAGGGGCGTGCAGAACGGGGAACGGGCGGCAGAATCGGGCCATGTCTGCTGCCGCTCCTTCCGGTTCCGGGTCGTCCGGAGCCTCGCGTTCCCGGTCGTCCGGAGCTTCCGGTTCCGGCCCGTCGGGAGCCGTCGCTTCCGGGTCGTCCGGGGTTGCCAGTCCCGGGTCGTCCGGAGCCGCCGGTGCCGTCGTTCCCGACGCCGCGGCCGGCGCCGGCGCTTCCGGCGCCCTCGACGGGGCCGCGCTCTGGGAGACCGTCGACGGGCTCGTGCGCTGGCTCGACCGGGAAAGTCCGCTGCCGCCGGAGCAGGAGCGGCTGCTGCGGATCCTGAAGCTGTCCGAGGAGGCGGGCGAGGTAGCCCAGGCGGTCATCGGGGCCGTCGGCCAGAACCCGCGCAAGGGGCACAGCCACACCTGGGACGACGTCCACAGCGAGCTGTGCGATGTCATCGTCACGGCGATGGTGGCCCTGCGCACCCTGACGCCCGACGCGCGGCGGGTATTCGAGACGAATCTGACGCGGGTCGCGGGGCGGGTGCCGGGGCCCACGACCCCGGCCTGAGACCGGTTCCCGGGATCGGCGGCGGGGACCGGTTCCCGAAGTCGGCCACGGGAGCCGGCTGTTGAGGTCGGCGGTGGGGGCCGGTTCCCGAGGTCGGCGGGGGGCCGCCCGCCGGAATCCGCCCGCCGGGATCACACGCTCCGCCCCTGACGGACTGTCAGGGGATATCGGCGGTGAGATAGCGCTGGATCGTGGGGGCCAGCCAGGCAACGAGTTCGTCATGGCTGAAGTCGACGGCCGGCGGGACGTGCAGGACATAGCGGCACAGCGCCATGCCCAGGATCTGCGACCCGATCAGGGCGGCGCGGGCCGGCGCCTCCTCCGGCACCGTGCAGACCGCGTCGAGCAGCGGTCGCACCTGTTCGGCGAAGACCTGCCGCATGCGCTCCGCGCCCGCCTCATTGGTGACGCCGACGCGCATCATCCCGGTCAGCGTCTCGTCGCTCTCCCAGAGCTCGATGAAGTGGCGCACGAGCCGGGCGGCCCGCTCCTCGGGCGGCACCGCCATGAGGTCCGGGGCGCGCAGATCGATCTCCGAGGCGGCGGCGAAGAGGCCCTCCTTGTTGCCGTAGTAGCGCATCACCATCGACGGATCGATGCCGGCGTCCCGCGCGATGGCGCGGATCGTGGCGCGGTCATAGCCGTCGGCGGCGAAGCGGTCGCGGGCGGCGGCGAGGATCGCGGCGCGGGTGGCCGCGGAGCGTCGCGGGCGCGGATGCCGCCCGGCGTCGGGGGCCGAGGCGGCGAGGGGGGGTGGGTCGAGGTCCACGTCAGGGGTGATCGCGGGCCTGCCGGAGGGTGCGCTTTCAGGCATATCAACAACTGTAGGCCAACGGCTGTTGACATGCCAGACGTGGGCGCCCTACGCTTGCCAACAAGCGTTGACCAACATGTGTTGGCAAAGGAGGCGGCAGTCATGGATGCCCTCAACCGCAAGCCCGAAGACAGCAGCACCCACCGCAGCAGCGACACCGACACCGCGGCGGCGACCGCACGCCGCGCGGGCGCCGCCGCCGACGGCCGGGACGCGGATGTCCTCGTCGTCGGCGCCGGCCCGACGGGGCTGCTGCTCGCCGGAGACCTCGCCGAGGCCGGCCTCGACGTCACGCTCCTGGAGCGCCGCGACGACGCCACCAGCAATCTCAGCCGCGCCCTCGCCGTGCACGCCCGCTCACTGGAGCAGCTGGACGCCCGCGGACTCGCCGATGAGCTGGTCGCCGGCGGCCACCGGCTCACCGGCCTCCAGATGTTCGGTGACGCGGTGCTCGCCCCGGGCCGGCTCCCGTCCCGCTTCCCCTTCGTTCTGATCACCCCGCAGTACGAGGTCGAGCGGCTGCTGGAGCGGCGCGCCCGGCAGGCCGGCGTCACCTTCCAATACGGGTCCGAGGTGCTGGGTCTCGACCAGGACACGTCCGGGGTGACGGTCCGGTTCCGCACGGCGGAGGGCATCGGCAGCTCCCGGGCCTCCTATGCGGTCGGCACCGACGGCGGGCGCAGCACCGTCCGGGAGGCCATCGGCCTGCCCTTCCCCGGCAAGGCGGTGATCCGCTCCGTGGTGCTCGCCGATGTGCGGCTGGCCCAGGAGCCCGACTCCGCCTTCTCCATCAACGCCACCCGTGACGCCTTCGGCCTGATCGGCTCGTTCGGCGACGGCTGGTACCGCGCCATCGGCTGGAACCGCCATGCCCAGCAGGACGACGACGCCCCCGTGGATCTCGCCGAGGTCCGCGAGGTCACCCGCCTCGCCTTCGGCACCGACTTCGGTATGCACGAGGCCCGTTGGGTCTCGCGCTTCCGCAGCGACGAGCGCCAGGCTCCGGCCTACCGCGTCGGCCGGGTCTTCCTCGCCGGTGACGCCGCGCACATCCACTCCCCGGCCGGCGGCCAGGGGATGAACGTCGGCCTTCAGGACGCCGCCAACCTCAGCTGGAAGCTGGCGGCGGTGCTGAAGGGCCACTCCCCCGACAGCCTGCTGGACAGCTATCAGGCCGAGCGCCATCCGGTCGGCACACAGGTGCTGCGCAGCAGCGGCGCGATCATCCGCCTCGCGCTGGTGCAGTCCGCGGCGGGCCGGGCCGCCCGCGGGCTCGCCGCTCAGCTCATCAACCGCCTGCCGCCGCTGTCCCGCCGCGCGATCGGCAATGTCTCCGGCATCGATGTCGCCTATCGGGCCGAGCGCGGCGCGCACGCGCTCGCCGGCCGCCGGGCCCCGGACGTCCGACTGGCCGGCGGCAGTCGCCTCTACGAGCTGCTCCGCCAGGGCACGTTCGTCCTGATCGCTCCCGGGGACGAAGCTCTGGCAGCCGCGGCGGACGCGGGCACCAGCCCCGTTCCCCCCGTCGACCGGGTCGTCACCGCCTCGTGGCGGAGCGACCGCCGCACCGCCCTGCTGGTGCGCCCAGACGGCTATATCGCCTGGGCCACCGACGCCACCGCCCCCGCCGAGCGTGCCGCGTCGCTCCGTACCGCCCTCGCCCGCTGGACCGGCGCGCTGGCCGGCCCCGCTCCAGCGGACGCGGTACGCCCCGCCGGGCGAATACAGCCGGAGCCTCTCGGCTGAGGCCCGCGCCGCCGCCTGCCGGCGGCCCGCGCCGACCGGGACCAGCCAGGCCCGCCGGCACCGGGGCCGGCCGGCGCCCGGCGGACGGCCCGTGCCCCCGTCCCGGCCCCGGGCGCTGCTTTCCCTACGCTGAGTCCCATGCTCATCGCCCGTTCCGCAGCCCTGTTCGTCGTCGCCGCGCTCTTCGAGATCGGCGGTGCCTGGCTCGTCTGGCAGGGGGTGCGGGAGCACAAGGGCTGGGCGTGGATCGGGGCAGGAGTGATCGCCCTCGGGGTGTACGGCTTCGTGGCCACGCTCCAGCCGGACGCGCATTTCGGCCGCATCCTCGCCGCGTACGGAGGGGTGTTCGTCGCCGGATCGCTGGCCTGGGGCATGGTCGCGGACGGCTACCGCCCCGACCGGTGGGACGTCATCGGGGCGCTGATCTGCCTCGCCGGCATGACCGTGATCATGTACGCCCCACGGGGGGGCTGAGCCAGCGCCCGTCCCATGGGTCAGCGCCTGGCCGATGGGGCAAGGCCCGTCCCATGAGGCCAGGGCCCGTCCCATGGGGCAGGGCCTGGCCCGGCACCGCTCGGGCGCGACCGAGCGCCCCCGCACACCACCCGTCCCGCTCCCCGGGCGCACCACCACCCACCGGTCCCCCTCAACGGCCCTGCCGCCACTGCATATCCTGGCCACACACGACGCGCACCAGCCACACGAGCCACCTGAGACACATGAGCCACACCCCTCATGCCGACCGCACCGCTCCTACCGGCCGCGCCACGACGTACCAGCACCAGCGTCAGCACCACCGCGTACCACTCGTGCACCACCCCGCACCGTTCGCAAGGGAGAGCGTCATGACCGCCGAAGCCGCAGCTGCCAACGCCGACACCGCCGACGTCCGTACCGCCGTCGTCACCGGAGCGAGCAGCGGCATCGGCGCCGCGACCGCACGGGCCCTGGCCGCCGCCGGCTACCGCGTCGTGCTCACCGCCCGCCGCAAGGACCGCATCGAGGCACTCGCCGCCGAGCTGCCGCATGCCGAGGCGTACGCGCTCGACGTGACCGACCGGGCCGCCGTCGACGCCTTCGCCCACTCGCTCGACCGTTTCCCCTCCATCGACGTGCTGGTCAACAACGCCGGCGGCGCGCTCGGCGCCGAGCCGGTCGCCACCGGCGACCCCGCCGACTGGCGCGCGATGTACGAGGTCAACGTGCTCGGCGTCCTCCACATGACGCAGGCGCTGCTTCCCGCGCTGACCGCGTCGGGCGAGGGCACCGTGGTCGTCCTCTCGTCCACCGCCGGGCACGGCACATACGAGGGTGGCGGCGGATATGTCGCCGCCAAGCACGGCGCCCATGTCATCGCCGAGACGCTCCGGCTGGAGCTGTGCGGCCAGCCGGTACGCGTCATCGAGGTCGCGCCCGGGATGGTCAAGACGGAGGAGTTCGCCAGCACCCGGTTCCGCGGCGACAACACCAAGGCCGCGAAGGTCTACGAGGGTGTGGCCGAGCCGCTCAGCGCGGAGGACGTCGCCGACACCGTCGCCTGGGCGATCACCCGCCCACCGCACGTCAACATCGACCTCCTGGTGGTCCGCCCGCGCGCCCAGGCGTCCAACACCAAGGTCCACCGCACCAGTTGAGGACCGGCGAGCCGGCGGCCCGGCCCACCACGGGCAGCGGTCCGTAGCCCCCACCCCGGGAGCTCGGGCCCGCTGCCCGGCCCCGCCCCCATCCCCGGCATCGCTCCCCACTCCTGCCTACGTCCTCGCCCTCGCCCTCGCCCTCGCCCCAGGGACTCCCAGCCGAACACCGACCGGGAGCCGAACACCGACCAGAAGCATGGGTGCCACGCCCAAGAACGGAACACCACCCAAGAACGGGATTGCGGCGCCCGGGAACGGGAGGGGACGCCCAGCAACGGGACTACCGCGCCCGGGAACGAGAACGGGGCTGCGACGCCCCGAAAGCCGGGGGCGGCAGCCCCGAAGCCGGGGGCGGCGCCCAACGCGCCACACCCGCGCACCGCTCAACCCTTCACGCACACCACCTGCTTGAGCTTGGCGACGACCTCCACCAGGTCCCGCTGCTGCTCCATGACCTTCTCGATCGGCTTGTAGGCGCCGGGGATCTCGTCGACCACCCCGGAGTCCTTACGGCACTCCACGCCCCGCGTCTGCTCCTCCAGATCGCGGGTGGAGAACCGCTTCTTGGCGGCGTTCCGGCTCATCTTGCGGCCGGCGCCGTGCGAGGCGGAGTTGAAGGACGCGGGGTTCCCGAGGCCCTTGACGATGTACGAACCGGTGCCCATCGAGCCCGGGATGATCCCGTATTCGCCGCTGCCCGCCCGGATCGCGCCCTTACGGGTCACCAGCAGGTCCATGCCCTCGTAGCGCTCCTCGGCCACGTAGTTGTGGTGGCAGGAGATCACCGGGTCGAAGACCGGTCGGGCCTTGTGGAACTCCTTGCGGACGACGTCCTGGAAGAGGGCCATCATCACTTCGCGGTTGTGCTTGGCGTATTCCTGCGCCCAGAACAGGTCGTTGCGGTACGCGGCCATCTGCGGGGTGTCCGCGATGAAGACGGCCAGGTCCCGGTCGACCAGCCCCTGGTTGTGCGGCAGCTTCCGAGCCTGCTCGATGTGGAAATCGGCCAGTTCCTTGCCGATGTTCCGGGAGCCGGAATGCAGCATCAGCCACACGGAGCCGTTCTCGTCGAGACAGAACTCGATGAAGTGGTTCCCGGACCCGAGCGAGCCCATCTGCTTGGCGGCCCGCTCCTGGCGGAACCTGACGGCTTCCGCGACCCCGTCGAAACGGGCCCAGAAGTCGCTCCAGCCCGCCGTCGGCACGCCGTGGATGCGGCCCGGGTCGACCGGCTCGTCGTGCATCCCGCGGCCCACCGGGATCGCCTGCTCGATCTTGGACCGCAGCCGGGACAGGTCGCCAGGGAGATCATTGGCCGTGAGCGAGGTCCTGACGGCGCTCATTCCGCAGCCGATGTCGACGCCGACCGCGGCCGGGCAGACCGCACCGCGCATCGCGATGACCGAGCCGACGGTGGCCCCCTTGCCGAAGTGCACATCCGGCATCACGGCCAGGCCCTTGATCCACGGCAGCGTGGCGACATTGCGCAGCTGCTGCATCGCGACACCCTCGACCGTGGCCGGATCGGTCCACATCCGGATCGGCACCTGGGCGCCGGGCACTTCGGTGTACGACATATCTAACTCATTCCCCCGAAAATCCGAAAAACGCAAAAGCCGGACAATGCATCCGATCATGGACGCCGGACCGGCATTTGCGGCAAGACGTGCGGTAGACATTGTGTCCACTCGCCGCCATCCGGCGGCAACCGCATTTCCGCAGGGAAGGAGCCGCGAACGATGCCGCGCAAATCGTTCGTCCCCGGTGCCGCGCTGCTGGTCACCGCGGCACTGGCCGCCGGCCTCACCGGCTGCACCAGCGGCTCCGCCACCGGCACCGGCGGCAGCGACGGCAAGGGCAGTGGCGCCACCGCGTCCGCCCAGTCCGCCCAGCCCGGCCGCTACCAGACCCTCCCGGAAGCCTGCGGCCTGCCCTCGCGCAACACCGTGCGCGCCATGCTGCCCGGCGACGACCAGCCGCTGTCGCAGGCCGACGCCGCGAAGATCTACGCCGGCCGGGCCGACATCACCTACGACACCGACCGCCGCGTCGGCTGCCAGTGGACCCGCGAGACCAGCGAGGGCACCCGCCATCTGACCCTCGACATCCAGCGCGTGGTCTCGTACAACGCCGCGGTCAGCGACGACGACCGGGCGCAGGAGATCTACACCGGCAAGCAGCAGGCCGCGAAGATCCCGGCCGGCAGCTCCAGCTCCCCCTCGGCCGACGCCAGCCCCAAGGACGCCCCCACGAACCAGCCCTCGGACCAGTCCACGGACAAGGGCGCCGACGCTGGCGGCAAGAAGGCGAACGGGGGCGCCGCCGCACCGTCCGCCACCCCGTCCGACCCCGGCGCCACCCCCGGCAGCCCGCTCGCCCCGCGCGAGCTCGAAAACCTCGGCGACGCGGCGTTCCTCAACGACAAACTGGTCACCACGGACTCCGGAGTGCACCGCGACGTCACTGTGGTTTTTCGCACGTCGAACGTCATCGTGACGATCACCTACGACCAGTGGTCCGTGGACAAGACGAAGCTGCCGGAAAGCCAGGAACTGCAGGACAAGGCCCGTTCACTGGCCGGCGAGCTGGCCGACCACCTCGGCGAATAGCGCCGTAAGTGGCGATGGTCCCGAACGGGTAATTACAGTCAACTATGCCCGAATTGCCCTCTTGTGCCAATCGCCACGAAACGGCCACCTCCCTCGCTCCGCCGCGTACCGTGCCCTCTAGCCCCGCCCCACCCGAGGCAGGGGCACCCGGCTCCACAAGGGTCCGTGTCGACTCCACGACGACGAACAGCGAAGGAACCATGCACCGTTCAGCCAAGCGACTCGCCAGCCTTCTCACCTGCGCAGCAGTACCGGTGCTGCTCGTCGCCGGCTGCTCCGGCTCGTCGAGCGACAAGAGCTCCGGTGACAGCACTCCCTCCGGCTCGTCCAGCAGCGCCGGCAACCCGTCGCCGACCGTCGCCGCGGCGAAGTACAAGAAGCTGCCGAACCCGTGCCTGGCGTTCACCAAGGACACCATCAACAAGTTGCTGCCCAAGGTGAAGGACGCGGCCGGCGACCAGGCCAAGTCCACCGACGCCACCGCCCGCGGCGCCTGCTCCTGGTCCAGCTCGGACGACCAGGGCGTCGACGGCACCCAGTTCCGCTGGCTGGACGTCGCCTACCAGCGCTACGACTCCGCCGCGGGCATCGGCTCCGGCGAGAAGCGCGCCACGGACTTCTACACCAAGCAGGTCGCCGACGCGAAGGGCACCCAGGGCGCCAAGAAGGTCGCCGCGGCGCCGGTCGCCGGCACCGGCGACGCCGCCACCGCCGTCGCCTACGACATCTCGAAGGACGGCAACGACTTCAAGAACACGACGATCGTGGCCCGCAGCGCCAACATCGTCGTCACCGTCAACTACAACGGCGCGGGCATGGCCGGCGCCGACACCCCCGACGGCACCGACCTCCTCAAGCTCGTCCAGGCCGCCGCCAAGGAGGCCGTCGCGGCCGGGGCCAAGGCCAACGCCTGACCCGAGCGCTCGTCCCGGCCCTCCCCGGCCCGGCGTGAACGGGTGTGCAACGCTATGCGCGCCAATTCGCCGAGTCCGGGGAGGGACCGCGGGTGTCCGCGACACAGACCGCCCAGTTGACCCGCACGCACCGCGTCCTGATAGGCGTGGTGATCGCCGGGGCAGCCCTGATCGCGGCCATCGGCTTCACCGGCTCCTACGCCGCGGTGCGCGCACTGGCCGAGAAGAAGGGCTTCGGCGCCTTCGCAGTCGTCTTCCCGATAGGCATCGACGCCGGGATCGTGGTCCTGCTGGCCCTGGACCTGCTGCTCACCTGGATCCGCATCCCCTTCCCGCTGCTGCGCCAGACGGCCTGGCTGCTGACCGCCGCGACCATCGCGTTCAACGGGGCCGCGGCCTGGCCCGACGCGCTGGGCGTCGGCATGCACGCGGTGATCCCGCTGCTCTTCGTCGTCGCCGTCGAGGCCGCCCGGCACGCCGTCGGCCGCATTGCCGACATCACCGCCGACAAGCACATGGAGGGCGTCCGGCTCACCCGCTGGCTGCTCGCCTTCCCCTCCACCTTCCGGCTGTGGCGCCGGATGAAGCTGTGGGAGCTGCGCTCCTACGACCAGGTCATCCAGCTCGAACAGGACCGCCTCGTCTACCAGGCACGGCTGCGCGCCCGCTACGGACGCGCCTGGCGCCGCCGGGCCCCCGTCGAGTCGCTGATGCCGCTGCGGCTGGCCCGGTACGGCGTACCGCTCGCGCAGACGGCGCCGGCGGGGCTGGCGGCGGCCGGGATCGCGCTGCCGGCGCCCGTACGGGACGAGAGGGTCGGCGACGCCGCCCAGGACGGTGCCGCCGAAGCCGTACCGGACGCGCCCGGGCCTGCGGTGGACGTTCCGCGGCCCGCGGTGGAAGCCGCCCGCGTACCGGAACCCGCGCCCGTACCGGAATCAGCGTCCGCGCCCGTGGCAGCACCCGATCCGGGGCCCGCTCCCGAGGCGGAGTACGAACTCCCCGCTGCCGCGCCCCAGTTGACCGTTCCCGTGGGGCCGGGGCGCAGCCGTCCGCTGGGGAGTGCGGGGGCCGGTCTGCCCGGCGCCCGCACCGACGGCGGCCCGCGGGCGGTCGCGGAGACCGCCCCGCAGGGCGTACCCGGCGGCCGCCCCGACTTCCCCGATCCCGCCGACGTCCCAGACGCCCCACACATCCCAGACGTCCCGGACATCGCCGAGACCTCCGCTATCCCGGATATCCCGGATATCCCGGATATCCCGGATATCCCGGACGACGCTCCGCGCGACGAGAAGTACTTCGCCGCGTTCCGCGAGTACGTGGCGGAGAAGAACGACTTCCCGGACTCCCGGCAGTTCGGCCGCTATCTGCTGGAGTTCTACGGGTACACGGGCCGGGACGGCGGGCCGCTCAGCGAGCGCTATCTGCGCGGCTTCGTCCGGGAGTTCCGGGCCCGCATCCGCATGGAGCTGGAGGCCGAGTACATCCCGTAGAGCCGGCCTCCACCCGGGAAACGGACCGGGGCCGGCCCGGGGTGTGTCTCCCCGGGCCGGCCCCGATCGCGGGCGGTGCGCCGCGCGCTCAGCCGGCCAGCAGCTTCCGCACCCGGTCGGCGCCCACCGCCAGCAGCAGCGTGGGCAGCCGCGGCCCGGTGTCGCGGCCGACCAGGAGGTTGTAGAGCAGGGCGAAGAACGCGCGCTGGGCGGCCTTCAGCTCCGGGGTCGGCTTGGCGTCCGGCGTGAGGCCCGCCTGGACCTTCGGGACGCCGTAGACCAGGGTGGTCAGACCGTCCAGCGACCAGTGGTCGTCCAGCCCGTCGAGCAGCAGCCGCAGCGAACCGCGGGCCTGCTCGTCCAGGGTGGCCAGCAGCTCCGCGTCGGGCTCGTCGCGGACGATGGTGCGCTGGTCGGCGGGGACCTGGGTGGTGATCCAGTACTCGGCCTTGTCGAGCCGCGGCCGGGTCTCGTCCAGGGACGTGACCGGGTTCTCCGGGTCGAGGTCGCTCAGGATGCGCAGGGTCTGCTCGTCATGGCCCGCGGTGATGTCCATGACGGACGCCAGCGTGCGGTACGGCAGCGGGCGCGGCGTGCGCGGCAGTTCGCCGGCGGCGGTGCCGATGGCCCGGGTGTAGGCCGCGGCGTCCGCGGGCTGCGCGGTGCCCTCCGCGACCTTGGCCGCCAGCTTGTCCCACTCGTCGTAGAGCCGCTGGATCTCCTGGTCGAAGGCGATCTTGAAGGACTGGTTGGGCTTGCGGCGGGCGTACAGCCAGCGCAGCAGCGGCGCCTCCATGATCTTCAGCGCGTCGCCCGGGGTGGGCACCCCGCCCTTGGACGACGACATCTTGGCCATGCCGCTGATGCCGACGAAGGCGTACATCGGGCCGATCGGCTGGTCGGCGCCGAACACCTCGCGGACGATCCGGCCGCCGACGACGAACGACGAGCCGGGCGAGGAGTGGTCGACACCGGACGGCTCGAAGACCACGCCCTCATAGGCCCAGCGCATCGGCCAGTCGACCTTCCAGACCAGCTTGCCGTGGTCGAACTCGCGCAGCACCACGGTCTCGGAGTGGCCGCAGGCGGTGCACTCGTAGGCCAGCTCGGTGGTCTCGTCGTCGTACGAGGTGACCGTGGTCAGGTCCTTCTCGCAGACCGTGCAGTACGGCTTGTACGGGAAGTAGCCCGCACCGCCCGCGCTGCCGTCGTCCTCGCCGGCCGCGCCGGAGCCCTCGGCGGCCTCCAGCTCGGCCGCATCCATGGCGGCCTCCGGCTTCTGCTGCTTCTTCGGCTTGCCGGTGGCCTTGTCCTTGGTGCGGTAGCGGTCCAGGACGGCGTCGATGTCGGTGCGGTGCTTCATCGCGTGCAGCACCTGCTCGCGGTAGGCACCGGAGGTGTACATCTCGGTCTGGCTGACGCCGCGGTACTCGATCCCCAGCTCTGCCAGGGCCTCCTCCATGGCCGCCCTGAAGTGCTCGGCCCAGCTGCCGTACGGGCTGCCGGGCGGGGCCGGCACGGACGTCAGCGGCTTGCCGATGTGCTCCGCCCAGGACGGGTCGATGCCGGCCGGGACCTTGCGGTAGCGGTCGAAGTCGTCCCAGCTGAGGACGTGCACGCACACGTGCCCGCGGCGGCGGATCTCGTCCGCGACCAGATGCGGGGTCATGACCTCGCGGAGGTTGCCCAGGTGGATCGGGCCGGAGGGGCTCAGGCCCGAGGCGACGACGACCGGTTTGCCGGGGGCGCGGCGCTCCGCCTCGGCAATGACCTCGTCCGCGAACCTGGAGACCCAGTCGGTCTCGGTGCTCTGCTGAGCCACGATCGGCCCTTCCTCTTCCTGGTGCTTTTCCGCTGCGCTGTGGTGCGCCGTCCGGCCCCGCGGTGCCGGGGCCCGTCCGATGGGTCACGGCCGGACGGCCCCTGGGCCGCGACACGGCGTCGATGAGCCTGGACGCACAGAAGCCTGACAGAGCCATTGTCCCAGACACCCGCCGGACGGAAATTCAGTGGTAGTGCCGTGGGATACTCGGTGGCAAACCCTTTCCCCGGCAACGACTCCTCCTACGGCAACGACTCCTCCTAGAAGAGAGTGCTCTCTCCATGGCCTCGGTCCCTTCCCTCGCAGCTACGGTCAACCAGCGCGTCGCGGACGCCCTCTCGGCAGCCCTGCCGGAGGCCGGCGCCGCGGACCCGCTGCTGCGACGCAGCGACCGGGCCGACTTCCAGGCCAACGGCATGCTCGCGCTGGCCAAGAAGCTGAAGGGCAACCCGCGGGAGCTGGCCGCCAAGGTCGTCGACACGATCGGCGCCGACGGCCTCCTCAAGGAGGTCGAGGTCTCCGGCCCCGGGTTCCTCAACATCACCGTCGCCGACGCGGCGATCGTCAGGACCCTCGCCGCGCGCGCCGCCGACGACCGGCTGGGCGTGCCGCGCAAGGACACCCCGGGCACGACCGTCGTCGACTACGCGCAGCCGAACGTCGCCAAGGAGATGCACGTCGGCCACCTGCGGTCGGCGGTGATCGGCGACGCGCTGCGCAACATGCTGGACTTCACCGGCGAGAAGACGATCGGCCGCCACCACATCGGCGACTGGGGCACGCAGTTCGGCATGCTCATCCAGTACCTGATCGAGAACCCGGACCAGCTGGCCCCGGCCGCCGACACCGACGGCGAGCAGGCGATGAGCAACCTGAACCGGGTCTACAAGGCGTCGCGCGCGGTCTTCGACTCCGACGAGGAGTTCAAGGAGCGGGCCCGCAAGCGGGTCGTCGCGCTGCAGTCCGGCGACCGGGAGACGCGCGACCTGTGGCAGCGGTTCGTGGACGAGTCGAAGATCTACTTCTACTCGGTCTTCGAGAAGCTGGACATGGAGATCCGCGACGAGGAGATCGTCGGCGAGTCCGCGTACAACGACATGATGGCCGAGACGGCCCGGATGCTGGAGGAGGCGGGCGTCGCCGTCCGCTCCGAAGGCGCGCTCGTGGTCTTCTTCGACGACATCAAGGGCAAGGACGACAAGCCGGTCCCGCTGATCGTGCAGAAGGCGGACGGCGGTTTCGGGTACGCGGCCAGCGACCTGTCGGCGATCCGCAACCGCGTCGCCGACCTGGGCGCGACGACGCTGCTGTACGTCGTGGACGTCCGCCAGTCGCTGCACTTCCGGATGGTCTTCGAGACGGCCCGCCGGGCGGGCTGGCTGAACGACCAGGTCACCGCCCACAACATGGGCTACGGCACGGTCCTCGGCGCGGACGGCAAGCCGTTCAAGACGCGTGCGGGCGAGACGGTACGGCTGGAGGACCTGCTCGACGAGGCGGCGCAGCGCGCCGCCGAGGTGGTGCGCGAGAAGGCGCAGGACCTCACCGAGGACGAGATCCGGGAGCGGGCCGCTCAGGTCGGCATCGGCGCGGTGAAGTACGCGGACCTGTCGACGTCGCCGAGCCGGGACTACAAGTTCGACCTGGACCAGATGGTGTCCCTCAACGGCGACACGTCCGTCTACCTCCAGTACGCCTACGCCCGTATCCAGTCGATCCTGCGCAAGGCCGGCGAGACGAAGCCGGTCGCGCACCCGGAGCTGGCGCTCGCCCCGGCGGAGCGGGCGCTGGGCCTGCACGTGGACGCGTTCGGCGACACCGTCGCCGAGGCGGCGGCGGAGTACGCACCGCACAAGCTCGCCGCGTACCTCTACCAACTCGCCTCGCTGTACACGACCTTCTACGACCAGTGCCCGGTCCTGAAGGCGGACACCCCGGAGCAGGTGGAGAACCGCCTCTTCCTGTGCGACCTGACCGCCCGCACGCTGCACCAGGGCATGGCACTGCTGGGGATCCGGACGCCCGAGCGCCTGTAAGGACCTGGCCCGGCCCCAGGGCCGCACGCACGAGTCCCTCGCACCCCTGGCCGGGCGGCGTTCACCGCATCCGCCCCGGCCCGCCGGCCAGCCCGGAACACCCTCCCGACCTGGCCGTTTAAACTTGGACGTCGGCCCGGGGCGGGCATGGGGAACCACGGAACCAAGAGGGCTGCACGTGCGGGGGCGTAACACGACGAGGCGCAGGCTGCCTGCTTTCCTGGCAACGGCCGTGGTCACTCCCGCTCTGCTGCTGGCGACCGCCGGGCCCGCCGACGCCTTCGGGACGGTCAACGCGTTCGGGCAGCACGCGGAGCACGAGCGGATCACCCGGGCGGCGCTGGCCTGCGCTCCGGGGGTCCCTTCCGACGGCTCCTGCTTCGAGCCGCGCTCCCTCGATCAACTCGCCGGGCACAGATGGACGTTCGGCGCGGTCGGCGCGCCGGACTCGGACGAGACCCTCGACTCCGCCGCGCACTGCGACAACGCGGACTATCTGGACGCGAGGGGCTATCCGCGGAGCCGGCGGCAGGCCACCGAGGCGCTGCGCGGCTGCATCGCCCACCTGCAAGCGCGCTTCCGACAGGGGATCGCGGCGGCCGGCGGCACGCTCGATGCCCGGGGCCGCGTCACGGCCTCGGAGACGCGGCTGCGGAGCGACTGCACCTTCACGCTCGGCCTGGGCGGCCGGGCCAAGTGCGAGGCCGTGGAGGGGTTCGGCCGCGCCCTGCACGGAGTCCAGGACTTCTACGCGCACAGCAACTGGACGGATCGCAGCGACCCGTCCCGCCCGGTCGGCCCGGCCAATCCCCCGGGCCTGGGCCGCTCCGCGCCGTCACCGCTGCTGGATCTCGCCGTGCCCCGGCCTCCCCAGCCATGGGCGATTCCACGGAGCCTGACGACGGGCTGCTTCTCACTCCTGGTCGGCGCCTGTTCCCGGCGCGTCACGCACGCCGACCTCAACAAGGACGAAGGGTCCATCGACCCGGTCTCGGGCGCGACCAGCGCTCCCGGCACCGTACGCGGCCAAGCCGCGGGGAACTTCGATCGGGCGGTGCACGGCGCCATCACCGAATCCCGCCGCCAGTGGCGGGAGTTCCGCACCGCGCTCCTCCAGCGGTACGGCAAGCGGCGCGGTGCCCGCCTCGTCTGCGTCATCACGCATGACGACCCGGTCCGCGACTGCGCCTGACACCTCCTGCGGAACGTGCCGGCGCGGTCGCGGAACCGCCGTCGGCGCCGGCTAGTCGCGCAGCCGCCGCGCGACCTCCGTCGCCCAGTACGTGAGGATCATGTCGGCACCGGCCCGCTTGATGCCGGTCAGGGACTCCAGGATCGCCTTGTCGCGGTCGATCCAGCCCTTCTCGGCGGCGGCCTCGACCATCGCGTACTCGCCGGAGACCTGGTACGCGGCGACCGGTACGTCCACCGCGTCCGCGATCTTCGCCAGTACGTCGAGGTAGGGCAGCGCCGGCTTGACCATCACCATGTCGGCGCCCTCCTCCAGGTCGAGCGCCAGCTCGCGCAGCGACTCGCGGAGGTTGGCGGGGTCCTGCTGGTAGGTCTTGCGGTCGCCCACCAGCGACGATCCCACCGCCTCGCGGAACGGGCCGAAGAACGCCGAGGAATACTTCGCGGTGTAGGCGAGGATCGAGACGTCCTCATGGCCGGTCTGGTCCAGCGCGTCCCGGACGACACCGACCTGACCGTCCATCATGCCGCTGGGGCCCACGACATGGACGCCCGCGTCGGCCTGGACCTGGGCCATCTCGGCGTACCGGTCCAGGGTCGCGTCGTTGTCGACCCGGCCCGCGGCGTCCAGCACCCCGCAGTGCCCGTGATCGGTGTACTCGTCCAGGCACAGGTCCGACATGATGACGAGGTCGTCGCCGACCTCCGCCCGTACGTCCCGGATGGCGAGCTGGAGGATGCCGTCGGGGTCCGTGCCCGCCGTACCGGCCGCGTCCTTGTTCGCGTCGTCCGGCACGCCGAACAGCATGATTCCGGCGACCCCGGCCTCGACCGCCTCGACGGCGGCCTTGCGCAGGGTGTCGCGGGTGTGCTGGACGACGCCCGGCATCGCGGCGAGGGGCACCGGCTCGGCGATGCCCTCCCGTACGAACGCCGGCAGGATGAGGTCGGCCGGATGCAGGCGGTACTCGGCGACCATCCGCCGCATGGCGGGGGTGGTGCGCAGCCGTCGCGGTCGCGCGCCCGGGAAGCTTCCGTACTTCGTCATGCCACCCACGCTACGCCCGCCCCGCACCCGCCTTTGCCGACGTGGCGTCGGCCGGCCGGGCCGCACAACCCCGGGTCCGGGGCACCCCGGACAAGCGGAAGGGCGCCCCGGAAAGAGGCGCCCTTCAGAGCTGTACGTACCGCCGGTCAGCTACGGGCCCGCCGGCGCGAGCCGGGCCGCCGCTCGCTGGGGCGGGTGACCGGGTCCCCGGCCTCGACCGCCGCGTCGCGCCGGGCCGCGCCGAAGTCCGCGAGGGCTTCGGCCAGCTTGTGGACCGACGGCTCGGGCGACATCACGTCGACGCGCAGCCCGTGCTCCTCGGCGGTCTTGGCGGTGGCCGGGCCGATACAGGCGATCACGGTCACGTTGTGCGGCTTGCCGGCGATGCCGACGAGGTTCCGCACGGTCGACGAGGACGTGAACAGGACCGCGTCGAAGCCGCCGCCCTTGATCGCCTCGCGGGTCTCGGCCGGCGGCGGCGAGGCGCGCACGGTCCGGTAGGCGGTGACGTCGTCGACCTCCCAGCCCAACTCGATCAGGCCGGCCACCAGCGTCTCGGTGGCGATGTCGGCGCGCGGCAGGAACACCCGGTCGATCGGGTCGAAGACCGGGTCGTAGGGCGGCCAGTCCTCCAGCAGCCCGGCCGCGGACTGCTCGCCGCCGGGCACCAGGTCCGGCTTCACGCCGAAGGCGACCAGCGCCTTGGCGGTCTGCTCGCCGACCGCGGCGACCTTGATCCCGGCGAACGCGCGGGCGTCGAGCCCGTACTCCTCGAACTTCTCCCGGACGGCCTTGACGGCGTTGACCGAGGTGAAGGCGATCCACTCGTAGCGGCCGGTGACCAGGCCCTTGACCGCGCGCTCCATCTGCTGCGGGGTGCGCGGCGGTTCGACGGCGATGGTCGGGACCTCGTGCGGCACCGCGCCGTACGCGACGAGCTGGTCGGAGAGCGACGCGGCCTGCTCCTTGGTCCGCGGTACGAGCACCCGCCAGCCGAACAGCGGCTTGTTCTCGAACCACGAGAGCTGGTCCCGCTGCGCTGCCGCGCAGCGCTCACCGACCACGGCTATGACCGGCTGCCCGCCGTCCGGCGACGGCAGCACCTTGGCGGCCTTCAGCACCTGGGCGACGGACCCGAGGGTCGCCGTCCAGGTGCGCTGCCGGGTGGTGGTGCCGGCGACCGTGACGGTCAGCGGGGTGTCCGGCTTGCGGCCGGCGGCCACCAACTCGCCGGCGGCGGCGGCCACCGAGTCGAGGGTGGTGGAGACCACCGCGGTGGCGTCGCTGGTGCCCAGCTCGGCCCAGCAGCGGTCGTCGGCGCTGCGGGCGTCGATGAAGCGCACGTCGGTGCCCTGGGCGTCGCGCAGCGGCACACCGGCGTACGCGGGCACGCCGACCGCGGCGGCCACGCCGGGCACCACCTCGAAGACGATCCCCTCAGCGGCGCACGCCAGCATCTCCTCGGCGACATAGCCGTCGAGCCCGGGATCCCCGGTCACCGCTCGCACGACCCGCTTGCCCGCGCGGGCGGCCGCCATGACAAGATTGGCGGTGTCCCTAAGGGTGGGGATGTCGGCGGGGATTGACGCCTCGTCAGGTGACGCCTGCAGTGGCGTGTCCACCTGTGCGCGTGCGTGCACGCGCACGACGTCCAGGGCCTGCGGGTCGGCGATGAGTACGTCCGCGGAGGCCAGCGCCTCCACAGCACGCAACGTCAGCAGTCCCGGGTCTCCCGGCCCGGCACCCAGGAAGGTGACCTGACCGGAGGCGGAGTGGTTTGGGACGGTGGGGTTCAAAGTGCTCGCTCCCCCATAAGACCGGCCGCACCCTTTGCGAGCATCTCGGCGGCGAGTTCCCGGCCCATGGTGAGCGGGACCGATTCGTCGTCAAGAGAGGCAGGTACGTGCCCGGTGGTGGACAGCTGCACCGCCGCGCTGCCGTCGGTCGTGCCGACGACACCGCGCAGGTGCATTTCGGTGACAGCCTGCTCGTCAGCCTTGGGGCCTCCCCTGCTCGAGCACAGCCGAGAGCTTGGGGAAAGGTCGGCCAGTGCCGCCACGGGAGCGGAACAGCCGGCCTCCAGGGCGGCGAGCAGGGAACGCTCGGCGGTCACGGCGGCCCGGGTGACCGGGTCGTCGAGCTCGGCGAGCGCGGCGATGAGGTCCGCTCGGTCGGCGGCGCACTCGATCGCCAGTGCCCCCTGGCCGGGGGCGGGCAAAACCATGTCGGGCGACAGCAGCTGCGTCGCCACGTCGATCCGGCCGATCCGGGTGAGTCCGGCGGCGGCCAGGACGACCGCGTCCAGCTCCCCCTTCTCGACGAAGCCGATCCGGGTGTCGATGTTCCCGCGTATCGGGACGGTCTCGATGCGCTTGCCCAGCGCCCTGGCCCAGGCGTTGAGCTGCGACATCCTCCTGGGGGACCCGGTCCCCACGCGCGCGCCGTCCGGGAGTTCTTCGAACCGGAGCCCGTCCCGGGCGATCAGCGCGTCGCGGGGGTCCTCGCGCACGGGTATGGCCGCCAGGACCAGGTCCTCGGGCTGTGCCGTCGGCAGGTCCTTGAGCGAGTGGACCGCGAAGTCGATCTCGCCGGCGAGCAGCGCGTCGCGCAGCGCGGAGACGAAGACGCCGCTGCCGCCGATCTGCGCGAGGTGCTCACGGGAGGTGTCACCGTAGGTGGTGATCTCGACGAGCTCGACGGGGCGACCCGTCAACTCGCGCACCGTCTCGGCGACCTGACCGGACTGGGCCATGGCGAGCTTGCTCCGCCGCGTCCCCAGTCTCAGGGCCTTCATCGTGCTGTCAGTCATGCCCGCTCCCGTGCTGCGTCGTGCCGGTCGGCACGTGTGTCGGCCCTGCTGACGGCGGCGACCGTCTGGGGGTCGAGGTCGAAGAGTTCCCGCAGCGCGTCCGCGTATCCGGCGCCGCCGGGCTCGCTGGCGAGCTGCTTGACCCGCACGGTGGGCGCGTGCAGGAGCTTGTCGACGACCCGGCGGACGGTCTGGGTGATCTCCGCGCGCTGCTTGTCGTCCAGGTCGGGAAGCCTGCCGTCGAGCCGGGCGATCTCGCTGCTGACGACGTCCGCCGCCATGGTGCGCAGGGCGACCACGGTGGGGGTGATGTGCGCGGCGCGCTGCGCGGCGCCGAAGGCGGCGACCTCGTCGGAGACGATGCCGCGCACCTTGTCCACGTCGGCCGCCATGGGCCCCGCCGACGGCGTCGGCTGGTCCGACCCGGTGGCGGACGCGTCGGCCAGCGTCTCGATGTCGACGAGGTGCGCGCCCTCGATCCGGTGCACCGCGGCGTCGATGTCGCGCGGCATGGCCAGGTCGAGCAGGTACACATCGCTGTCGCGTCCGCGGACCGCGGTCTCGACCTGGGCGCCGGTCAGCAGCAGCCCGGCCGCCCCGGTGCAGGAGACCACGATGTCGGCGACCGCGAGCTCGTGGTCGACACAGGACATCGCCGCCGCGCGGGCGGTCAGCCCGGTGCCGGCGCCCGGTCCGCCCGGCTCGGTGAGGATCTGCACGAGCCGCTCGGCGCGCGCCACCGTGCGGTTGGCCACGACGAGCTCGCCGACGCCGTTCCGTACGAGGGTGGTGGCGGCCAGCGAGGACATCGAGCCGGCGCCGATCACCAGCGCCCGCCGGCCGCGCGCCCACCGCGCGACATCGGCGCCGCCGGCGAGCTGTTCCAGGCCGAAGGTGACCAGCGACTGGCCGGCCTTGTCGATCCCGGTCTCGCTGTGCGCGCGCTTGCCGACCCGCAGGGCCTGCTGGAAGAGGTCGTTGAGCAGCCGCCCGGCGGTGTGCTGCTCCTGGGCGACGGCCAGCGCGTCCTTGATCTGGCCGAGGATCTGGCCCTCGCCGACCACCATCGAGTCCAGGCCGCAGGCCACCGAGAAGAGGTGGTGGACGGCGCGGTCCTCGTAGTGGACGTAGAGATAAGGGGTCAGCTCCTCCAGGCCGACGCCGCTGTGGCGGGCCAGGAGGGTGGACAGCTCGGCGACACCGGCGTGGAACTTGTCCACGTCGGCGTAGAGCTCGATGCGGTTGCAGGTGGAGAGCACCGCGGACTCGGTGGCCGGCTCGGCCGACACCGCGTCCTGGAGCAGCTTGCCGCGCGCCTCAGGGGCGAGCGCCGCCCTCTCCAGCACGCTCACCGGCGCGCTGCGATGGCTCAGCCCGACGACGAGAAGGCTCATGCTCGCACCTCACTCCGCGAGGCACGGCGGACGCACGGGGTGCGCCGTCCGGTGGTGGGCTCGTTCATGCCGGCATCACGGCGGGGACGTCCCCGTCAGGTCCCTTGCGGTCGGCCGCGACGGCGCCGGCGTCGGCCACCGGGGCCGGCGCCGCGCTCTCGTGACCGGTCTCCTCGCCCGCCTTGCGCTGCTCGTGGAAGGCGAGGATCTGCAGCTCTATCGACAGGTCGACCTTGCGGACGTCCACCCCGTCCGGGACGGTCAGCACGGTCGGCGCGAAGTTGAGGATCGAGGTGACCCCGGCGGCGACCAGCCGGTCACAGACCTGCTGGGCCGCGCCCGCCGGCGTCGCGATGACGCCGATCGACACGCCGTTGTCCTCGATGATGTGCTCCAGCTCATCGGTGTGCTGGACCGCGATACCCGCGACCGGCTTGCCGGCCATGGCCGGGTCGGCGTCGATCAGCGCGGCGACCCGGAAGCCGCGGGAGGCGAACCCGCCGTAGTTGGCGAGCGCGGCGCCGAGATTACCGATACCGACGATGACGACCGGCCAGTCCTGGGTCAGGCCGAGCTCCCGCGAGATCTGGTAGACGAGGTACTCCACGTCGTACCCGACGCCCCGGGTCCCGTAGGAGCCGAGGTAGGAGAAGTCCTTGCGCAGCTTCGCGGAGTTGACCCCCGCCGCGGCCGCGAGCTCCTCGGACGAGACCGTGGGGACCGAGCGCTCGGAGAGCGCGGTCAGTGCGCGCAGATACAGCGGTAGCCGGGCGACGGTGGCCTCGGGGATGCCTCGGCTTCGGGTCGCCGGTCGGTGAGTTCGGCCAGTTGCCACGGTGCTCCTGCGGGTAGAGCGGGGCTGCAGGCGGCCGCGAGAAACCCGACCGCCCCGTCTTCTGCAGGCTATGTCTTTGTGAACGCGTGCACAAAGATAGTGTCCGCTTTGTCCGGCCAAAGTGATAGGGGTCACGCGGCTTTTACAGGCATTCGCGGAACCAACTCCCACGTCACACCGTTCACTCGCGCCACCGGCATTCCGCGGCAGCACCGACGGGAGCACGCGCCCTCACTCCTCACCGCCATACCCCCGGAAACCTATAAATCGCCCATCGATGATAATCGACCGGCCGTCCCGGCGGCACCGCTGCGAACCGGCACAATGGCCCCATGGCTCCCCTGTTCGGCTCAATCGGCCGCGCCCCCCGCAAGAACCCCGCCGACCGGATGGTCACCCTCATCGGAAAGCCGGGCTGCCATCTGTGCGACGACGCGCAGGCGGTGATCGAGAAGGTCTGCGCGGAGACCGGCGCGTCCTGGGAGAAGAAGGACATCACCGAGGACGCCGAGCTGCACCACAAGTACTGGGAACAGATTCCGGTCGTCCTCGTCGACGGCGCCCAGCACGACTTCTGGCGGGTGGACCCCCAGCGGCTGCGCACCGCACTGGGCGCCTGAGCGCCCCACACCCCCGCGAAGCCCCGTACGGACCCTGTACGGCCCGCGGAAAACGGCCCCGCGGGTTGGCCGTAACGCATCCGTCGGCAGGCCAGGGGTCGCCTGACACGCGCCCGTAACCGGCTGCACCGAACAAACTGGCTACGCTAGCCGCATGGCCCGCCCGTCGCCCGCCCACCGCCCCGCCAAAAGTCCCGCCGGAGCGCACTTCTCAGCGGGATGGTTCACCCGCCGCAGACGACCCGCCACCGCACGCAGCGTGCTGGCCGGCGAGGCCGCGGCCGAGGCCGCCCGGAAGTCCTCCCAGGAGGCGCCACCGGAGGAGGTCGCCCCGGCCGAGCCCGAGTTCCCGGTCGCCGGGGACGAGGCGGCCGCCGCCTTCTTCGACCTCGACAACACCGTCATGCAGGGCGCCGCGCTCTACCACTTCGGCCGCGGCCTGTACAAACGGCACTTCTTCCACAAGCGCGACCTGGCCCGCTTCGCCTGGCAGCAGATCTACTTCCGGCTGGCCGGCGAGAACTCCGAGCACATGGCGGACGTCCGCAACAGCGCCCTGTCCATCGTCCAGGGCCACCGCGTCGCCGAGCTGATGTCCATCGGCGAGGAGATCTACGACGAGTACATGGCCGAGCGCGTCTGGCCCGGCACCCGCGCGCTCGCCCAGGCCCACCTCGACGCCGGCCAGAAGGTCTGGCTGGTCACCGCCGCCCCCGTGGAGACCGCGACGATCATCGCCCGCCGGCTGGGCCTGACCGGCGCCCTCGGCACCGTCGCCGAGTCGGTGGGCGGGGTCTACACGGGCAAGCTGGTGGGCGAGCCGCTGCACGGCCCGGCCAAGGCCGAGGCGGTCCGCGCGCTGGCCGCCGCCGAGGGCCTGGAGCTGTCCCACTGCGCCGCCTACAGCGACTCCGCCAACGACATCCCGATGCTGTCGCTGGTCGGCCACCCCTACGCGATCAATCCCGACACCCGACTGCGCAAGCACGCCCGGGAGCAGGGGTGGCGGCTGCGCGACTACCGAACGGGGCGCAAGGCCGTCAGGATCGGCATCCCGGCGGCCGCCGGTGTGGGTGCCCTCGCGGGCGGCGCGGCGGCCGCGGTCGCGCTCCAGCGCCGCCGCCGCTGACCAGCACTGATCACCGGGCGACGCGGCGGGCCAACCGCACTCCCTACCCCCGCCGCCGCCCCGTCAGTCCCTTTCCTGCCGGTTAGCCACAACACGCCTTCCAACCAGGCAGATTGCGCTCCCTTCCGATCAGTAGTTGCTCAATATTCGATACTTGATCCGCCACCAACCGGACACGGAACGTAAGTAATCGATGATTTGAGCAACTGGGTGTAGCGCTGCCTGTACGAAGCGTTATTCTCCTCAGACGCAATCCGGAACCCACACGTCCCTACGACGAGTGAACGGTCCCGCACTGCACGTGATGGAAGCTCTGCCTCTGGGAGTCCCGTGTACCCACACGTCGGGGTTGACGCCTCGGGCCTGGCTACGCTGCGTACGACGCTCGTCGACCACCTGCGCAGTTTTGTCCCCACCGCGTACGCCGTCCCCGCATTCGCCTCAGCCATCCCCGCCGGCCCCTGCTACGCCCTGGCCGACGGGAGCGCTGCGGTCGGCAAGGCCGCTACCGCCGGCAGAACCCGCCGCGCCGGCACCGGTGCGGCCACCGCGCGGCGCCCCGCCGACAGCGACAGCCGCCGCATGATGGACCTCGTCGAACGCGCCCAGGCCGGCGAGGCCGACGCCTTCGGCCGCCTCTACGACCAGTACGCCGACACGGTCTACCGCTACATCTACTACCGGGTCGGGGGCCGCGCCACGGCCGAGGACCTCACCAGCGAGACCTTCCTGCGCGCCCTGCGCCGCATCGGCACGTTCACCTGGCAGGGGCGCGACTTCGGCGCCTGGCTGGTGACCATCGCCCGCAACCTCGTCGCCGACCACTTCAAGTCCTCCCGCTTCCGCCTGGAAGTCACCACCGGAGAGATGCTCGACGCCAACGAGGTCGAGCGCAGCCCCGAGGACTCGGTCCTCGAATCGCTCTCCAACGCCGCCCTGCTGGAGGCGGTACGCAAGCTCAACCCCCAGCAGCAGGAATGCGTCACCCTTCGCTTCCTGCAGGGCCTCTCGGTCGCCGAGACCGCCCGCGTCATGGGCAAGAACGAGGGCGCGATCAAGACCCTCCAGTACCGGGCCGTCCGCACCCTGGCGCGGCTCCTCCCCGAAGACGCCCGCTGACCCCCAGCACCCCTCCGCCACCCCCAACACCCCCTCAACCGCTCACCGTTGGTGACCGGTCATGCCCGGTCGGTCAGATCATCGTGAGTGCGTAACCCGAGTGCCGAGCCGCTCGTTGTGCGGAATGCAGGCTCCAAGCGGTCACGCCATGTCCGCCGCCCCTCACTCGATCGAGTGGCCCGGACAAGGCGTGCAACCATCCGGCCCGTCTGGATAGTCCAAGCCAGTCCGGGGAGCCGAGCGGGATGACGAGAGGAGGTGCCGCCCGTGATCGCGAATGTCTCCGTGCACCGGCGGGCCAACGCCTTCGCCCAGGCCCTGGACGAGCAGGAGCTCAAGGGCGCGGCGACCGAGGACCAGGTCGACAATCCGGCGCAGGTGCCGGGAGAAGCACGGCTGTTGGCGGTCGCCGACGGCCTCGGGGAGCTCCCGAGGCCGGAAATGGCCGCCGAGGTCAAGACTGTCCAGCGCGCCCAGCTCATCGCAGCGATGGAGGCCGCCTTCGCCGAAGGCGCCACGTCCGGCGACGCCCGGGTGCCCGAGCAACGCGAACGGGGGGGCACGCACCGCGCCGGCAAAGCGATCGGCCGGCTGCGCCCGCGCTCCCGTCTGTCCAAGGGGCTGGCAGCGGGCGGACTGACGGTCGGCGTGGCCGCCGGAGCCTTCAGCGGCGTCGCCGCGGCCAGCACCGACGCCCTTCCCGGCGACTCGCTCTACGGCCTCAAGCGCGGCATGGAGGACCTCCGGCTCACCCTTGCCGACGACGACTCCGACCGCGGGCAGCTCTATCTCGACCAGGCTTCCACCCGCATGCTGGAAGCCCGTCGCCTGATGGAGCGCGGCCGGGCGGCCAGCCTCGACCACGAAGCGCTCGGCGAGGTCCGCAAGGCCCTCTCCGGCGTCCGGCACGACGCGGGCGAAGGCCACCGCCTGCTGCACGCCGCGTACGAGCGCAACGGCTCGCTCGGCCCCATCCAGGCGCTGAACTCCTTCACCCGGTCGCACCGCCACACCTGGACGCAGCTGCGCGACAAGCTCCCGGTGCAGCTCATGGACGTGCGCGACCAGGTCAGTTCGGTCTTCGCCGCCATAGACGACGAGGTCGGCCCGCTGCTGCCGTCGGGCCCGGACAGCCGCAGTCACCACCGCGGCACATCCGCCGGCGGGGGCACCGCGGCCGGCGGGGACAGCCGCCCGTCGCCGCAGAACGGCGATACGGGCACCGAGGCCCAGGGCAGCGGCTCCCAGCCGCCCCGCCCGTCGGCGTCGCCCTCCCAGGAGCACGAGGGCCTGCTCGGCGGCAATACGGGCGGTCTGCTCAACCCACCCGGCAAGGGCGGCAGTCCGTCCCCGCACGACGGCAGCCATGGCAAGGACGCCATCGGCCGGCCCGACGTCACCCTCCCGCCGCTGCTGCCAGGGCTGCTTCCCGGTCTGGGCATCGACGGCGAGGAGTCGCCCAGGTAGCACCCCGTACGGCCCGTACGGCACCCGTACGGCAGCTGCCGCGCGCTCGGTGTTCTTCCGGTCCTTCCCTCAGAAGAACACCGAGCGCCGCTGCACCAGCAGCTTGTAGAGGGTGTGCTGGATCGTCTCCCGGACCTGGTCGGTCAGGTTGAACATCAGCATCGGATCGTCCGCGGCCTCGGGCGGAAAGCCGTCCGTCGCGATGGGCTCGCCGAACTGGATCGTCCACTTCGTCGGCAGCGGCACCGCCCCCAGCGGCCCCAGCCACGGGAACGTCGGCGTGACGGGGAAATACGGCAGCCCCAGCACCCGCGCCAGCGTCTTGGCGTTCCCGATCATCGGGTAGATCTCCTCCGCGCCCACGATGGAGCACGGCACGATCGGCACCCCGGCTTTCAGCGCCGTCGAGACGAAGCCGCCCCGCCCGAAGCGCTGGAGCTTGTAGCGGTCCGCGAAGGGCTTGCCGATGCCCTTGAAGCCCTCCGGCATCACCCCGACGATCTCGCCGCGCTCCAGCAGCCGCTGGGCGTCCTCGGCACAGGCGAGGGTGTGCCCGGCCTTGCGCGCCAGCTCGTTTATCACCGGCAGCACGAACACCAAGTCGGCCGCCAGCAGCCGCAGATGGCGCGTCGCCGGGTGGTTGTCGTGCACCGCGACCTGGAGCATCAGGCCGTCCAGCGGCAGCGTCCCGGAGTGGTTGGCGACGACCAGCGCGCCGCCCTCGGACGGGATGTTCTCCAGGCCCTTCACCTCGACCCGGAAGTACTTCTCGTAGAACGGCCGCAGCAACGACATCAGGACCTGGTCGGTCAGCTCCTTGTCGTAGCCGAAGTCGTCGACCTCGTAGTCGCCGGTGATCCGCCGGCGCAGGAAGTTCAGCCCGCCCGCGATCCGTTCGTCCAGAGTGCGGCCGGTGCTCGGCGGCGGGGGTGCCGCCGACTCCGGATCCGTGCGCGCTTCCGGTACGGGCGCCAGCGCCGTACCGCGCCCGGCCCGCCTGGCCTTCCGGCGCGCCCGGGGTTCCTCGCCGAAGGGAATGACCTTGGCGTCCGCCATCGTGGGTGAACTCCTCACTGGGTCGGGCCACCGCGTGCGGTCAGCACGCCGGCGAGCCGGTCGACGGTGCGGGCGAGGGACTCGGGCGGCAGCAGCCCGGGTCCGCGGCTGCGGGCGAATTCCGCGAAGGTCTCCGCCGTCGTGTACTGCGGGTGGAACCCCAGTGTCTCGCGCATCTGCGAGGTCTCGACGACCCGTCCGTGCGTGAGCATCCGGATCTGTTCCGGGGAGAAGTCCGTGATGCCGATGGACCGCAGCGCCGTACCGGCCCAGGTCACCGTCGGCAGGAACAGCGGCAGCGTGGGCCGCCCCAGCCGCCGGGAGGTCTGCGAGAGCAGCAGGACGCCGTCGCCGGCGATGTTGAAGGTGCCGCTGTTGAGCGTGCCCCGGCGCGGCGCCGCGGCGGCGATCCGCAGCACCTCGATCGCGTCCTCCTCGTGGACGAACTGGAGCCGGGGGTCGTAGCCGAGGACGGTCGGCAGCACGGGCAGCGAGAAGTACTCGGCGAGCGGGGAGTCCGCACACGGGCCGAGGATGTTGGCGAAGCGCAGCACGCACACCGCCACGTCGGGCCGGCGCCGGGCGAAGCCGCGTACGTACCCCTCGACTTCGACGGTGTCCTTGGCGAAGCCGCCGCTGGGCAGCGACTTGGGTGGGGTGTTCTCGGTGAAGACGGCCGGGTCGCGGGGTGCGGAGCCGTAGACGCTGGTGCTGGACTTGATGACCACGCGCTGGACGTTCGGGGACTTCTGGCAGGCGCCGAGCAGCTGCATGGTCCCGATGACGTTGGTCTCCTTGACGGAGGCCCGGCTGCCGCGGCTGCCCAGGGGCGTGCCGTTGATGTCCATGTGGACGACGGTGTCGACGCCGGTCTCCGCCAGGACCCTGGCGATCGCCGGATGCCGGATATCGGCCTTGAGGAATTCGGCACCGCCCAGATGGTGCTCCGGTGGCACGGCGTCGACCCCGATCACCCGGTCGACGTCGGGATCACGCTGGATCCTGCGGACGAACCGGCCCCCCAGCTGCCGTGCGGCTCCCGTGACGAGCACGACGTTGCCCAAGATCAGCCCTCCTTCCCACAGCGGCTGCCAGCCGAGCCGAGCTGTCCGGCTCACGCTAGCCGGTCGGTGTTGCGCGGTGATGACCGCACGATGCCCGTAACGACATTTGCGTACGACCACCGTCCATACGGCCCACACAAGCGCCGCGGCCCCTTATCGCCCAGAGGCGATAAGGGGCCGCGAAATCGCGATCAGCGTCGCTTACTTCTTGTTACGACGCTGAACACGGGTGCGCTTGAGCAGCTTGCGGTGCTTCTTCTTGGCCATCCGCTTGCGCCGCTTCTTGATAACAGAGCCCACGACTACCCTCGCTCACTTCGAATCACTCGGTGCGGGGCGTCCGAGCCCACACTACCTACATCGGGCCAGCCTACCCGGCGCCGGGCGTACGGCGTAATCCGAGGGTCTCCAAAGGCCCGTCAGGCCGATTCCACCCCCACGAACGACTCACGGAGATAGTCGTGGACCGCCTGCTCCGGCACCCGGAAGGACCGCCCCACGCGGATCGCGGGCAGATGACCGCTGTGCACCAGGCGGTACACGGTCATCTTCGACACTCGCATCACCGTGGCGACTTCCGCCACTGTCAAAAACACAACCTCGTTCAGAGGCTTCTGGTCCGCAGCCATCACACACCTGCACCTTCCGCATAAGACGGTCACCGGCTTCCCCTCCGGTGACTCTTCGTCGCCATGCGTTCACTCCCCAGATTAGGGGCGGGTGATGCGAGTGGGGAAGAGGAGCAGCGACCGACCGCCTACCGGGACAGACGTGCCCGATCCAGTACATACCGCGTCAGGGGGCGATAGTGAACAGCCTCTACCCCGTCATCGAGCGGCACCACCGCCGACACCCGCCCCTCCGCCTGCCCGACGAACAGCGCCGGGTCGTCGGTGTCCGCCAGACCGATGGCCTCGATACCCAGCTGACCTGCCCCACAGACCCAGCCGTGGTCCCCGATGACCAGGGCGGGAAGCGGTTCCGCGGCCGCCGCCGCGGCATCGAGAGCGGTCCGTACGGGGAGCGGGGAATGGGTGTGCGCGCCCCCGGTACCGGCCGCGCCCCGCACGCCGGTTTCGCGCATCACCGCGACTCCCCGTACGTAATCGAGGACCCCGGTGCGTACGCCGAACTGGGTCGCTATGTCGACACGGTGGCCATACGCAGGGGTGAGGACAGGGCAGCCCGCCGACGAGAGGGCGTCTGCAAGCGCGGCGTAGAACTCCAGCAGCCGGTGCGGATGCCCGGTGCCGAGCAGCACCGGCACCCGTCGGCGGGCCGCCACGCCGACCCGGTCCGCGAAACGGTCCAGCCCCGCGATCGTACGATCTGGATCGATCACATCAGGGCCTGAAGTGTGCGCGGGATCGACCGAAATCCCGCACTCCTGTCCCATCAGTCGCAGAACTTCACCGAATGCCCAGTCCCCTTCCGGATCGAGCCCCAGCAATACCCGGGGATCGCGCGCCGAGAAGAGCCGATAGCGCCGCAGACTCTTCTCCCGCACGGTCGCGATCGTCCCCGCGAGCCGCGCCTCGATCAGGTGCGCCCGCAGCGCACCGGTGCCCAACACGGGCCCCATGCTGACCCGTTGACCGGGGGGCCAATGCCCTAACCGACGGGTAGTCACACATCTGGGGGCACCGGCGCCGGACGGCACCGGGGACCGCGCCGCAAAGGCCCGCCGCCCGTACCCGGCGCCGCCCTACGGCAGCAGCCCGTGCGCCGGGAACACCGCCCGGCGGGTGGCCAGCACCGCCTGGTCCAGCCGGTCGGCCGGGTCGTAACCGCCCTCGGCGAAGTCCCGCCAGGAGGGCGTCCGCCCGTCCGTCATCCGCTGCGGCGCCAACTGCCGCGTCCTGCGGAACACTTCGTGCCGCCAGGCCGGCGGCACCATCGAGGTCGGGTCGATCGGCCGGCCCGCCGCGATCGCCGTCAGATGCGTCCAGCTGCGCGGCACCACGTCCACGACCTCGTAGCCGCCGCCACCGAGCGCGACCCAGCGGCCGTCCGCATGCTCGTGGGCCAGCGCATGGCAGGACTCGGCCACCGCGCGCTGCGCGTCCAGGCTCACCGCGAGATGCGCGAGCGGGTCCTCGAAGTGGGTGTCCGCGCCGTGCTGGGTGACCAGCGCCTGCGGCCGGAACGCCGTCAGCAGCTCGGGCACCACCGCGTGGAAGGCCCGCAGCCAGCCCGCGTCGCCCGTGCCGGCCGGCAGCGCCACGTTCACCGCGCTGCCCTCCGCGCCCTGCCCGCCGGTCTCCTCCGGCCAGCCGGTCTGCGGGAACAGCGTCCGCGGATGCTCGTGCAGCGAGATCGTCAGCACCCGCGGGTCTTCCCAGAACGCCGCCTGGACGCCGTCGCCGTGGTGCACGTCCACATCCACGTACGCCACCCGTTCGGCCCCCAGCTCCAGCAGCCGGGCGACCGCCAGCGCCGCGTCGTTGTAGATGCAGAAGCCGGACGCGCCGCCCGGCATCGCATGGTGCAACCCGCCGGCGAAGTTCACCGCGTGCAGCACGTCACCGCGCCAGACCGCCTCCGCGGCCCCCACCGACTGCCCGGCGATCAGCGCCGACGCCTCGTGCATCCCCGCGAACGCCGGGTCGTCCGGCGTCCCCAGCCCGTACGCGCCATCCGCGGAATCGGGGTCGGCGGAGGCCCGGCGGACCGCCTCGATGTAGTCCTCGCGGTGCACCAGCCGCAGCGTGGAATCCCCGGCCGGCTTGGCCGCGACCACCTCCAGCGGCCCGCGGTCGAGCTCGTACGCCTCCACCAGACGCATGGTCAGGGCGAGCCGGACGGGGTCCATCGGGTGCCCCGGCCCGAAGTCATAGCCCGTTACCGCCTCGTCCCACATCAGCTGTGCGCGACCGCTCATGGTCGTCACCGTATCGGGCCGGAGCAGACCCGAACGAGCGGGCATGGACCAACGTCACCAGGACCAGCGTCATCGGCACCAGCATCGCCCCGCGATAGCTCCATGCGTCGCCGAGCGCGCCCACCAGCGGGGAGCCGATCAGAAAGCCCACATAGTTGAAGATGTTCAGCCGCGCGACGGTCGTGTCCGAAGCCCCCGGGCCGTGCTGCTCGAAGGCGTGCCGCCCCGCCGCGGCGAACGTCTGCGGCACGATCACACACAGCCCGAGCCCCAGCAGTGTGAACCCCGCCATCCCCACCCACGCCCCGGGCGCCGCCGCCACCACCGCGAAGCCGGCCGCCGCCACCACCGCCCCGGTCCGCACCACCGCAACCGGCCCGAAGCGCCGTACCCCCAGGTCCCCGACGGTCCGTCCCAGCAGCGTCGTCACCATGTAGACGTTGTACGGCACGGTCGCCAGCTGCTCCGAGCTGCCCAGGACGTCCTGCAGATACTTCGCGCTCCAGTTGGAGACCGTCGAGTCCCCGATGTACGCGAACGCCATCACCAGGCACAGCGGCAGCAGCAGCCGCATGGCGACCGGCGTCCCCGCCTTCGCCCCCGCCGCGCCCCCGGTCGCCGCCCGCTCGTCGCCGTCCACGAACCACCGGCCCACGACCAGCGCCAGCGGTACCAGGAGAGCCACCACCGGCCCGTACAGCAGCGCCAGCGACAACGTCCAGTGCGCGCCCGCCCACGCCAGCGAGGCGCCCACGATCCCGCCCAGGCTGTACGCGGCGTGGAAGCCGAGCATGATGCTCCGCCCGTACGCCCGCTGGAGGCTCACCCCGAGCATGTTCATCGACGCGTCCAGGGCGCCCACCGACAGCCCGAACACCCCGAGCGCGGCGGCCACTTGCGCCACGGAACCGACCGAGCCGACGGCCAGCAACGCCAGGCACACCACCGGCTGCGCACACCGCAGCACCACACTGGGCCGCACCCGCTTGACCAGGTGCTCGGTACCGACGCTGCCGGCCCCGGCGAGCACCGGAACCGCCGCCAGGAAGACCGGCAGCAGCCCGTCCGAGATCCCGTACCGCACCTGGATCGCCGGTATTCGGGTCACCAGCAGGGCGAACACCACACCCTGGACGCAGAAGCTGAGGGCAAGCGAGACCCGGCCGTGCCGCAGCCGCGCTCCTGGTGCCTGTGGGTCCGTCATGGCCGGTCAGCCTAGAACTCCCGGCTACCACTGGGTAGATGGATCACGCGACCAATTCCCACTGACATACGAAAGGTCAGCAACCGCTCATCCGGACGACATCCCCTCGTCCCTTCCTTCATCCAGCCGGCCTCCCCTCATACGGACGACATCCCTACAGCAACAACCGGGGCAGTTCCGCCATATCGGTGAACAGCGCGGTGGCACCGGCCCCCGCCAGCTCCTCCGCCGGCGTCATCGCGGTGAACCCGTACACATCCATCCCCGCAGCCACCGCCGCCCGCACCCCCAGCGGGCTGTCCTCGACCACCGCACACCGGCCCGGCTCGACGCCCATCTCCTGGGCTGCGTGCAGAAACAGATCGGGCGCCGGCTTCCCCCGCCCGACATCCTGCGACGAGAAGATCCGGCCCTCTCCGAACCGGTCGAACAGCCCGGTCTTCGTCAGCGCCACCCGAATCCGCTCATGGCTCCCGGACGACCCGACGCAGTACGGCACGCCGTCCGCGGCGAGCTTTTCCAGCACCGTCCCCACAGCCGGCACGGCCGTCAGCCGCCGACGGAACTCCTCGAAAACCCGCGTATGAAAGCCGATCTCGAAGTCCTCCGGCAGCGGCCGGCCGCTCCTCTCCCGCACCACGTCGCGCACCCGCTGCACGGATCCCCCCATGAAGTCGCGCAATGACTCCTCGTACGTGGTCGGGTGGCCCAACTCCGTCAGACAGGCGGCAAGGATCTGATTCGAGATCGGCTCGCTGTCCACAAGGACACCGTCATTATCGAAAATGATCAGGCCATAGCGCATGCCTTCGAGCGTACCTACCTCTGACCGCCGTACTGAAAGGTGCACGGGAACAACACGGCGCACGGGCACAACGCAAAAAAGCCCCGCCGGGAACCGAAGTTCCCAACGGGGCTTGCCACACAGGGCTTTCCCACCATCAGGGCTTACCCTCAAACGCAGAAAGGCCCCGCACCATACGGTGCGGGGCCTCCCCACAAAGATTGTTCGGCGGCGTCCTACTCTCCCACAG
>NZ_JBNHIN010000034.1:76744-86188 GCF_050054615.1 Streptomyces sp. YGL11-2 | reverse complement strand
GATCGACCGTCTCGCCTTCCATGAGACAGCGAACGCCCTCGACCCCGCCCACGCCACCCCAACCACCTGCGCCTCTTAGGTTCCCCCGTTGACAGGGAAGGGCTGATCGGCGGGTCGGCAGGGGGTGACGGGATTTCAGGCACGTTCGGTTGTTGCCTGCTCGGCGCTCGACCACCTCGGAGGTGTTACGGCACTCGGAAGGCCAGGACCGCGTTCTGACCGCCGAAGCCGATGGAGTTGCTGAGTGCCGCACCCAGGTGCTGGGAGCGGGGGGCCTGGGTGACGACGTCCAGGTCGATGTCGGGGTCGAGGCGGTCGAGGTTGGCGATCGGCGGGATGGTCTGGTGTTGCAGGCTCAGCACGGTGACGGCGGCTTCGATGCCGCCCGCGCCGCCGACCGAGTGTCCAAGGACGCCTTTGTTCGCCGTGACCGGCGGCGGTGTGCCGAAGACCGAGCACAGGGCGCGCGCTTCGGCCAGATCGTTCTGCTGAGTGGACGTCCCGTGGGCGTTGACGTGGTCGATGTCCGACGTGGACAGGGCGGCATCGGAAAGTGCGGCGCGGATTGCCCGTACCACTCCCTGGCCCTCCGGGTCGGGCGAGGTGGGGTGGTAGCCGTCGGCGGAGGCTCCGTATCCGGCAACGAGGGCACGGATCAGGGCACTTCTGGCGCGGGCGTCTGCCAGCCGTTCCAGTACGAGGATGCCCGCGCCCTCGCCCAGCACGAACCCGTCCCGGTCCGCGTCGAACGGCCGGCACGCGCCGGCGGGGTCGTGCACCCTGGCGGACAGGGCTCCCATCTGACCGAAGCCGGCCGCGGCCATGGGGTTGCAGACGCTTTCGCTGCCGCCGGTGATCGCGATGTCGCACGCTCCGGAGACGAGCAGGTCGCGGGCGACGCCGATGGCTGTTCCCCCGGACGCGCAGGCGGTGGAGGTGACCAGGCTGGGACCCAGCGCCTTCAGGTCCGTGCTGATTTCGCCGGCGAGCATGTTGGCCACCGTACGCGTGATGCACAAGGGGGAAATCGCCTCGTGCCGACCGCTGTTGAGCAGGTCGTACTCCTTTTGGGCCTGGTCGTTGCCGCCGTTCCCGTTGCCGAGGACCACGGCGACGCGGGCCCCGTCCCAGGCGGTGGGGTCCCATCCGGCATCGCCGACCGCTTCGCGGGTGGCGACCAGCCCCATCTGGATGAACCTGTCGATACGCCAGCTCAACCGGCGCCCGAGGAGGGCCGTGGGGTCGAAGTCGGGCACCCGGCAGGAGAAGTTCACCGGAAGGCCGGCCAGCCGCTCGTCCGCGGCGGCCAGCGACCGGCCGGAGAGCAGCCCCTCCCACGTCGCCCGGACACCGATTCCGGCCGGGGTCACCAGTCCCAGCCCGGTGACCGCGACATCCACCGCCGTCATGGGAGGGTGGGGGTGGTCGGTACGTCCTGCCAGGCGCTGTCCGTGCCCACGGTCTCCCCGCCGTTGCGCCGTTCCTCGACGATCTGGCAGAACTCCCCGAGGGTCGGCCTGATGTCCTCCTCCGTCAGTTTGATGCCGAGCCGGTCGTTGATGATCACGGTGAGTTCGACGAGCGTGAGCGAGTCGAGTTCCAGGTCCCAGAAGGTGGCGTCGGGCTTGATGATGTCTTCGGGCACGCCCATGTGCTCGGTGAGCAGGCCGGCGATGAATTCGTATGTGGTGGTCATCAGCGTCCCTCGTGAAGTGAGTGCGGATGGCGGATGGTTGGGCGGTCGAGAGAGGGGAGGGGGTAGGCGGCTCGGTGGTCGGTGAAGACAGGTTGCGGGCCGATGCATCAGCCTCTGACGTGACGTGACGTTCGTGGTGGTCGGTGCGGTAGACGGGCCCTGGCCAGCCGGGACAGGACGAGTGCACGTACCTTCAGGAGCGGAGCGGGGGCCCACCAGTTCCAGCGGCCGGCCAGGCCCATGAGGGCCGGCACGATCAGGCACCGTACGAGGGTGGCGTCGATGGCGACCGTCAGGGCCAGGCACACCCCGAGTTCCTGCAGCACGGCCAGCGAGGAGGCGGCCAGTGCGCCGAGGACGATGACGACGGCGAGCGCACCGACGGTCACCAGCCGTCCGGTGCGCCGCAATCCGGCGACGACGGCCCGTTCGTTGTCCCCGGTACGCAGGTATTCCTCGCGGATGCGCGCCACCAGGAAGACCTCGTAGTCCATGGACAGCCCGAACGCGATACAGAACACCACCGCCGGAATCAGCGGATCGACATGACCGGTGGCGGTGCCGCCCAGGAGCCGGGACAGGAGTCCGTCCTGGAAGAGAGACACCATGGCACCGAACGCCACCGTCAGGCTCAGCAGATTCATGACCACGGCCTTGAGCGGGACGAGCACGCTCCCCGTGAAGAAGAACAGCAGCAGCGCGACGGCGGTGATGACCAGCGCGGCGGCCCAGCCCAGGTGCCGTGCGAGGGTCTCCTTCATGTCCACCAGAGAGGCCGTCTCCCCGGCCACCATCACCGGGCCCGCCCCCTTCTGCGCCCTGACCGTGCCGACCAGCCGCTGAGCCGTCGCACTGTACGGGCCGGCCTGTGTGGTGAGGGAGTACCAGGTCCCCTGCCCGACACCGCCGGCAGGCCGGGCGGGCGGCGTGGCGAGTCGGCGGCCGTCGCGGAAACTCCCCTCGGCGCCCATCACCATGTCGACGCCCGCCAACTGGGAGAGGGCCCGGCCCATGCGGTCGGCGGCCGGGGAGCCCGCCGGGATCTGGGGGGTCAGCGCGGTGAGCGTGGTCCCGTTCAGCAGCGGGAACTCGGCGCGCGCCCGCTCCGCGGCGAGGCGCGGAGCCGCGTCGCGGGGCAGCCAGTCCTCGTCGATGAACCCCATGCGCGCCCCGGAGGCAGGCACGGCGAGGAGTACGAGGAACGCGGACACGGTGAGCAGTACGGCCAGTGGGCGCCGCAGTACCGCGCGAGCCAGCCGCGCCCAGAAGTCCGGGGCACCGGCGCCCCGGGCCCGCCACCACCGTACGCGCACGGGGCGGCGGCTCAGGCGGCGCCCGAAGAGCGCGAGCAGTGCCGGCTGGACCACCAGTGCGGCGACCCCGGCCAGGCAGACCACCGCCACGGCGCCGGCGCCCAGTGAGCGGTGGAAGGGGGTGGGAAAGAACAGCAGCGCGCAGAGGGACAGCGTCACCACGGCTGCCGAAACCGCAACGGTGCGGCCTGCCGAACGTACGGTGGCGCGCACCGCGTCCGACACCTCCAGACCGCGGTCCAACTCCTCTCGGAAGCGACTGACCATGATCAGGCTGTAGTCCACCGCCAGCCCGAAACCCAGGGCGGTGAGGATGTTGAGTGCGAAGACGTTCACCGGGTAGTGCCGCGCCAGCAGGTCCAGGACGGCCATCGCGCCGGTGACGCTGACCAGTCCCATGGCGAGCGGCAGCGCGCAGGCCAGTACCGAGCCGAACACCACCAGGAGCACGGCGGAGACCAGCGGAACACCGATCATCTCGGAGCTGACGAGGTCACGGCGGCTCTGCTGCTCCGCGTACCGGTTGACGGACAGCCGTCCGGACGCCTCCACGGTCAACGGAGGCCGGGCACCGGCGTATTTCTGGATCAGGTGCTGCGCGGTGCGTGTCATCTGCTGGTCGTCCCCGGCGATGGCGAGCGTCAGCAAGGCGGCATGGCGGTCGGCCGACAGCAGGGACGGGGTGGGTGGGGACCAGGGGGCGCGTACGTAGACGACACCGGGTTCGGCGGCCAGTTCGGCGACGAGCCGTTGCCCTGCTGCCGCGGCCTTCGGCCCGTCCACCGCGCCCGTCGAACGGGCCACGAACACCAGCTTCGGGGTCCCGGATCCGTAGCGCTGTGTCAGCAGTCGTTCCGCGCGGCTCGATTCCGCCGACTGGTCGAAATATCCGCCGTCCACCAGGCGTCCGTGCACGCCGGCGGCGGCGATTCCGGCACCGAGCACGGCCACCAGGGTCAGGGCCAGGATCAGCCATCGGTACGTCACGGCCCAGTGCCGAGGGGCCGTGACGCGCCGCTCCCTCTTCTGCTCCTCGATCGCTTCTCTGCTGCTCATCATCACAACCCGGCGCGCGCCGTCATCTCGTCCAGCTCATGCATCCAGAGCTGCACCAGGCCGTCGCAGTCGCCGACCGTCCGGTCCGCGACGAAGCCGATCCGGGCGGTGGTGGCATAGCTGGAAAAGCATGCCGCGAGCACATGGCCGGCCGGCAGGAGAGTCAGTGGCATGACGTCGGTAATGACCCGGTCGCCCAGCTGGAGACGCTTGTCGGGTCCGGGAACGTGGGTCGCGAGTACCGTCGTGCTCCGCGGGTGCAGATCGAGTTCGAGGAGCCAGCGGCCGAACCGGTCGGGGACCATCCGTCCCAGGGCACCGGCATGGGGGTTGAACAACGATGAACGGACCTTGCGCGTACGGGCTTTCACGTGCTCCAGTCGCTCAACGGGATCGTCCAGGCCGACGGGCAGCCGTACCGCCGCGCCCAGCACCGCGTTTCCCCTCTCGCCTGCGTTGTCCCGACGCCGCAGGGTGACCGGCACCATCATGCGCATCGGTTGCCGGCCGAGCGGCCGGCCGCGTTCCCTGGCCCAGCTCTTGAGCGCGCCGGCCAGGGCCGACAGGTACAGGTCGTTGGGAGTGGCTCCGTGTGCGGCAGCGATTTTCCGGAGACGGGCCAGTTCCACGCTGCCCCAGGCATAGTGCAGCCTGCCCGTCAGGGGAAAGCCGTCGGGTACGAGGCGAGCGGCCCGGCGCAGCCCGCCCAAGGCGCTGATGCCTTCGCGGACGGCGGTTGCCAGTTCGGCTGCGGTGCTCGGGCGGGCCGTGCGGCCGGGCGGCGGGGCGCCTGCCTTGGAGGAGGCGGCGGTTCCGCTGAGGGTGCCACGGAAGAGTTCGGTGAGCAGCATGCCGTCGAAGTGCGCATGATGCCCCCGCAGTACGACCGCGAACTCGTCGGGGGCGTAGCCATGCAGGACCCACACCCCCCAGAGACGTTCCGGCAAGGGCGCCGCGGCCAGATCCCCCAGCGCGGCGCGCAGGCCGTCCAGCCCTGTCCCCGCGGCGACGGGCGTACGAAAGACGTGGTCTGCGGCGGCGAACGGAGCCGCCGCCCGTCTCCCCGACCCACCCGGCGGCGCTTCCGCGAGTTCCGGATAGCGGGCTGCCGCAAGGTCCACCAGGAGACACATTTCCTCGTGGTCGGGCACGTCCCCCGTGATGCGGGTGACGCCCCCCACCGCGACCGATGTGCCCGGGTGCGCCGCCGCGTAGTCGAAGAAAGCCCCCTTCCATTCCCTGGCGCCGGCCTGCCGCCCTGCTGCGGGAACCGGCTCCTGTCCGCCAGTGGTTCGACGAAGGACATCTCGGAAACTCATCTCGATCCCTTCCTGAAAGAGGACGAGGACGTGGACGCACCACGTATGTGCTGATCCGTCAGATATTCGCGCGCTCACCGGGAATTGGGTCGAACGCGGTGTGGCAGAGAGCCGGCGTCTGCCGCACTTGGCGCCGGCAACACCCGGCACGAATTCAGAGGTCTAAAGAAGCCGGTTGCGATGCCTGGCGAGTTTGCCGAGAGTGTCCAGGGAGTTTTCCGTTCCCCCCAAAAGCGAGGAGCCGTCCCCGATGAAGCGTTCACATATGCCGATGTGANTCAGAGGTCTAAAGAAGCCGGTTGCGATGCCTGGCGAGTTTGCCGAGAGTGTCCAGGGAGTTTTCCGTTCCCCCCAAAAGCGAGGAGCCGTCCCCGATGAAGCGTTCACATATGCCGATGTGAGCGGTGTACACCTCGTCCACGGCGTCCAGCAGATGCCGGCGTGTTGTGCAGGAATCCCTGCATATCTCACTGTGCATTGCACCCCAGGCGCGCAATCGGGTGATGAGCACGCGGTGATCTGCCGACCAGAGTCCGGAGAATCCTTGGGCGGAATGCTGGGGCGGTGCCATGGAAGGCCGCACGACGCGCTCATACGCGGACCGGGAAAAGGAGGCGGTCAGTCGCATGGCGGAGGCACTCGCGCGCAGGAAGACGCGAGTGGCCTGAACTCCCGGCCCACAGGAACGGGCGCTCGGCGCGGTCAGCGCGTCCTGCAAACCCACTATGGCCGCTTGGGTGAGCGTGAAGAACAGTCGGTGCCCGTGTATCCAGCGCTGCTGAGCAGGCGTGTTCGTCGTCAGTCCCGGTTCCGCGACGGGGGCCAGGCGGGCGGTATCCAGGGCCTCGTGGAGCGCCGGTTCGGCGGCGGCTTCGGGTAGCGAGGCCATCGCGCTCACCGTGGTGGCCAGCGCCTGGGAAAGCAGTCGAGCCGGCGTACCGGAGACCCGGATGACGCCGAAAAAGGCGTCGTAATCGGCTTCCCGCGGGTCGGCCAGCGGGCACTGGACCGAGCGAACCGGGCGACCTTCTCGAACGGATGAACGCCACAGCGACTCAAGGCTCTCGGGCAGCTGCTCCGGGTCGGGAAGCCGGAGTTCGACACGGCTAGGACACATAAGCGACACAATAGACAAAACATAATAACCTCGCTACTTTTATGCTATGGGTGACGAGTTTGAAGCGGCGATAGAAACGGCCACCAGACAACTGGTCGCCCATTGGCGGGCATTGGCGGCCCGAGAGGTGCCGGTATCCCCGCCGTGTGAACCCGGCTCGCTGCTCACCGCGCTGCCGCCGGTGCCCCCCGAGCAAGCGGAGAGCCTCGGAGAACTGCTGGCCGACACCTGGAAGGTCATCGTTCCGGGCCTGACCCATTGGCAGCATCCGGCATTCCTGGGCTACTTCCCGACCAACAACTCGCCTGCGTCCGTGCTCGCCGAGTACGTCACCGCCGGGCTGGGCGTACAGGGCATGTTGTGGTCGACATCGCCGGCGGCCACGGAGCTGGAGCAGGTGGTCACGGACTGGTTGGCCCAGGCCCTCGGCCTGCCGGAAGCCTTCCGCCATTCGAGTGGTCGCGGCGGGGGAGTCATTCAGGACTCCGCCTCGTCGGCGGTACTCGTGGCCATCGCGGCGGCCCTTCAACGGGCGTCGGAGGGGCGATGGCGTACGGCCGGAACCGAGGGCCGCTACCGCATGTACTGCACGGAACGGGCCCACTCCTGCGTCTCCAAGGGCGCCCGGCTGGCCGGCCTGGGCGAGCCGCAGCTCATCGCCACACTGCCGGGCACCGGCCGGATGGATCCCGACGCGCTCGGCGCGCGGATCGACGCCGACCGGGCCGCCGGCTTCGTCCCCGCCATCGTCGTCGCAACGGTCGGCACCACCGATACCTGCGCCGTGGACCCCGTACCGGACATCGGGCGGCTGTGCCGGCGGGAGGACGTGTGGCTGCACGTGGATGCCGCCTACGCGGGATCCGCGACGCTGTGCCCGGAATACCGGCACCTCATCGACGGCATCGCCCTCGCCGACTCCTACGCCGTCAACGCCCACAAGTGGATGCGTACGGGGACGCCGTGCGACGTGATGTGGACCTCCGACCGTGCCGCACTCACCGACGCCATGAGCATCTCTCCCTCATACCTGCGGAATCCTGCGACCGAATCCGGTCGGGTCGTGGACTTCCGCGACTGGCAGGTGCCCCTCGGCCGCCCTATGCGTTCCCTCAAACTCTGGTACGTGATGCGGGCCCACGGCTTGGAGGGCCTGCGCGAAGCCATCCGTCACGACATCCGCCTGGCGGCCCAGCTGGCCCGCCTGATCACGGCCGAGCCGGGGTTCCACCTGGAGGTGCACGAGCTGGGCCTGGTCGTCTTCCGCCGCGACACCGACGACAACACCCGTGACCTGCTCTCCCGTCTGCAAACCGACCGCACGCTCCTGTGCACCCCCACAAGCGTCGACGGCCGCCCCGCCGTCCGGGCCGCCTTCGGATCTCCGTACGTCGACGCGGACACGCTGCACTACGTCTGGACGCGGATCCGCACCCACGCCCAGTGCTTGGAGAACCCTTCTGCCTCGGCCTCCCCTTCCTGACGATGAACTACCCGCTCGCCCGGACACGCACGGGCCTGCCGCCACGGGTTGGCGTCTGAGGGTCGCCTGTGGTGCCGAAGAGGGGGGCGTCGTAACAGTCCGGGAGCTGCTGGGCGATGCGGCCCCCGTGCCGTCAGTTGTTGAAGGTTGTCGGAACTCTTGACGTGCCATCGGTTCACGAGTTGAATCACGCCGCGCATCACGTCGGAAAGCCAACCGACTCCAAGGGACCCCCCATGTCTCCCACCCCAGGCGCTCGCCCCCTGCGCCACCCCGGGCTGCCCCCGCCCACCGCCGGCGCGACCAACTCGGCGAAACAGCACGGCCGTTCAGCTCTCCGACTGCAATGACACCGGAGCGTTCGTGGAAACTCCCCACGGCGTGGTCGCACCGTGATCGCCACACCGTGATCCCCCCACCATCACCACCTTCGACGAGGTAGACGCCATGCCCGCAACCATCCCCCCACAACCCGACCGTCCGCGTAACCGAATACGACACCGCCGGCGCACCGGCGCCGCCCTCGCCACGGCTCTCCTGCTCGCGGCGGGCTGGACGTCGGCGACCACGGCTGAGGCCAACGGCAGCCCGGCTTCCCACCGGACCGCCGCCGTCACCACCTTCTCCGACGACTTCGACGGCCCGGCGGGCAGCGCGGTCGACGGAGGCAAGTGGCGTTACGAGACCGGCGACAACGTCAACAACCACGAGCGGGAGTACTACACCTCCGGAACCAACAATGCCGCACTGGACGGCCAAGGCCATCTGGTCATGACCGCCCGCAAGGAGAACCCGGCCGGCTACCAGTGCTGGTACGGCAGTTGCCAGTACACCTCGGCCCGGCTCTCCACGGCGCAGACCTTCACCCAGGCGTACGGGCACTTCGAGACACGTATGCAGATCCCCCGCGGCCAGGGGATGTGGCCGGCGTTCTGGATGCTCGGCAGCGACATCGGCAACGTGGGATGGCCCACCTGCGGCGAGATCGACATCATGGAGAACGTCGGCTTCGAACCAGGCACGGTGCACGGCACCCTGCACGGCCCCGGCTACTCGGGATCCGGCGGACTGGGTGCCGGCTACACCCTGCCCGGAGGAGCGGCGTTCGCGGACGGCTTCCACACCTTCGCCGTGGACTGGTCGCCGGGCGCCGTGACCTTCTCGGTCGACGGTCACGCCTACGAGACCCGCACCCCGGCCGACACCCACGGCAACAAGTGGGTCTTCGACCACCCCTTCTACCTCATCATGAACCTCGCAGTCGGTGGCTACTGGCCCGGAGACCCCAACGACAGCACCCAGTTCCCGCAGTCCCTGGTCGTGGACTACGTCCACGTCACCACCAGCAACAGCGCGCTGCGCCACTGAACCAGAGGTCCGGGCAAGACCCTTGTACGGACAGCGAACGGGGGCGGGCAGGCTGAGGCGTGCCGTGCCCGCCCCGCTTCGTCACCGGGCCC
>NZ_JBNHIN010000034.1:21190-76608 GCF_050054615.1 Streptomyces sp. YGL11-2 | reverse complement strand
GGGCGGAATCCCGGTGACGGGTCCGTCGTTCCGCAACCGGTGGCCCCGTCCGGGCGCTGGTCCGGTCTGCGTCAGCCCCTGAACACCGCTGTGGTCACGGCTCGTTGGAGCGCTGCCACGGCCCGCGTCGTCGCCCTGTCACTCGCGGAGATCACCGAGCCAGCGCAGGGCGCTCAGGCTCGGCAGGAAGCAGTACTCGCCGCCCCGGGTGACGACGAACCGAGGCAGGGGCGCAAGGCGGCGGCGCAGTGGCCGCCGGGGAATGGTGTGACCGGTGTCGCCTTCATGGGATCCGGTGACGGGGTCCTTGACGTTGCCCGCACCGAAGAAGACGCCGTCGTTCATCCATTCCGACTGGACGAACTCGAACTGCCGCCCCAGATGGGCGCCGATGAACGCGAACATCAGTCCGCGGTCGGCTCCGTCGTCTTCCATGACCCCGTCGGGCAGCGGTGGGCCGTAAACGGCGCCACGTCTGATCATGCGGTGCAGCCGCACCTCTCCGGCCACCGAGGAGTCGCGGGGGTTGGCTCGCCGGATGTGACAGCCACCGGGCGTGACGAAGCCGGCCGGATCGTCCCGCTCGTACAGGAACGTATTGCGGCGGTGCGGGTCGGCCCCGAGCTCGGGGGCGTCGCTCTCCGGGGCGAGTGCCAGGGGGGCTCCGCTGCGCCAGCGGCCCATGATCTTCGCCGCGATCAGTTCTTCGTCCAGGGGGCCGGTGGAGTTGTCCCTCAGGTAGCGCCTGAATTCGGCGACCTTCTGGTGGAGTTTACGGAAGACCGCGTAACTGCCGTTGCGCCCGAGGGCGGTCGGCTGCGGAGTCTGTACGCCGCCGATCTCGTCCGGATAGCCGAGGACGAACTCACCGCCCTTCAGGGGTACTTCCAGCTGGTTGGATCCAGGGATGCCACTGCCCTCGACGGCCGGATGGCTGACACCGTCGCGATAGCCGAAGTGCTCGGTCTCGGTGGGCAACGCGTAGCAGTCCTGCCGCCAGATCGCGGTCACACCGGGAAGGCGGTCGTAGGCGGGCCGGGCGTGCTCCACGGCCGCCGCCAGGCGCAGGGGGTCGGGTGCGACCGCTGTGATCACCACGTGGACGTCGGGCGTGCCAAGCGGTGCTTCCCAGGTCTCCGGGCTGCTTTCGCCCACGTCGCGCAGCGCTGTGGCGCGCGCTGCCATGCCTTGCCGGAACTCCCACGCGAACGTGTCCAGCGAGGCGCGCGGCACTCCCAGGGCCTCCAGGCCCCAACAGGTGACGGCGGCACTGACCCAGGCGTCGCCGAGGGGGCTCGGCGGGTCGGCGGCAGAGGTCACCACCGCGCTCACCCGCCGCATCAACTCCCGCCCCTGAGACGGGTCGTCGATGCGGAAGACCAGGTACGTCGCCGCGTAGGGGGTCGGCCTCGGGCTGAGGACCCCACGCTGAATGTCGTCGAGTTCCAGTGTGACTTCCGTGGGCACGCTCACGGCCGGCCTCCCTGCGGCATGGCTACGAGACGAGGTTCCGCCAGAAATTCCGCAGGCTCTCGTCGGCGCCGAACAGCGCGCTGAAGATCGTCGAATCGGCGAGCAGTACGTCACCCGCCCGATCACCGCTCGGGGGCATCCACAGGAACATGTTGAACTCGGTGTTCCCGTCCTCGACGAAGGGATGCGGCCTGGACATGTCGATCGGCTGCCGCGCCAGTACGTGGATGCCCTTCGGCTCGTCGGTCGTCACGGCGTAGTGCGGCAGGTGCAGGTGGAAGTTGAAGTTCGTGACCCCTTGCAACCAGCGCTTCTCGTCCAGATCCCGGACCGTGGACAGCGGTGCGATCCGGTCGTCCGCACCCGTCGCGGGGCGCAGTCCGTAGCGATTGACGACCGGCACGCCCAGGCCCTTCATCACGTCCCGGACGTACGTGGCGAACCGCTGCTGACGAGGTACCAGCGGATCGCCGTGGTGGCGGTATTCCATGTCCCGCACCGACGGATCGTCCGATGCACCGACGTCGTGGTGGGGCCCGAGGACGAGGCGGGCGTTCTCCCGGGTGAGGAAGGCGCGCAGGGCCTCGACCTCGCCAGGCCGGGCCTCCTGCTCGGTGATCATGTGGTCCAGGCCGAACACGAACAGGACATCCGTGTCATCGAGTACCCGCTCGTCGAGCGGGGTGGGGAAACCGGCCTGGTCGATGCGCTGGTACACCGGGACCGGGTGCCCGGTGACCTCCTCGACGAAGTCCTGGAACGGGACCCAGGCCCAGAAGAACAGCTCCAGTGACCCCGCGATGCCCTGCTGGAACCGATACGGGTCGGACCACTTGGGGTCCTCGTAGGACGGCCACGCCACCCGCCGCACCTCGGTCATGGTGGAGAAGCGGTTGTCCAACTCCGCCGCGCTCCGGCCCGCTTCGGCCGGATAGCTCCACGAGACGTAGATGCTCACGCGCCGCCCGGCCGGGGTGTATGGGCGGGGGATGTGCCTCTGGTTGTAGGTCCGCGCCGTCCTGACCTCGCTCATCTCAGTCGTCTCCGATCCGCGGTGGAACCCGCGCGGCGGTCCGGTCCCACTGCAGGGCCGGCCCGGCCCTCACTGCATCTGGTCGAGCATCTCCGACAGCGCGCCCTTGATCCGCAACGCCTTCTTGATCTCGTCGGCCGTCACATACGGATACTCTCCGTACTCGATGAAACTCGGGCAGTGGTGTTCACGCACGAACCTGACGAAAGCCTCCGGGTTGGTCCGCCAGTCCTCAGGAAAGCCCTCCAGGTTCTCGAACGCCGTGCTCACGCCGGCCTTCGTGAAGAGTGCGACGGCGTCCTCGGTGTACTTGTCGAAGTCGGTGTCGAAGATCCCCTGGTACATGAAGCGCGTGTCGTCGTCGAAGAGCACCCAGCGCAGATAGTGCAACTTCAACGGGGCGAGAAGGTGGGGATCCTGCTCCAGCGCCTTGGCCAGCGCGTACCCGTACTCGCGCATCGCATCGGCCCGGCCCGGCTTGACCCGCGCGACGATGGTGAACCCGTAACACGCCGGAGTCCTGGGGAACACCGGCCCGTACTTCCCCTGCTCCAGATGGTCGGTCTCTTTGGGGATAACGGCGGCCTGCGGCTTGATCTCCATGTCCGCTCCTCCCGCCACCTGGTGGCCGAGACAGTTCCATCGTTCCACTCGACGACCGAACGTGCCCGCCGAGCAGGAGGGAGCCGATGTCCCGTCCCGAGGACCCTTCCGCCTACCTGCCTGGTCGACGCGAGGGACGTCCAGGGCCGAGGTCCGGACGGGACGGCAGCGGCAGGGCCGTCCGGTCCCTCGCGGCGCGCGGCTCGACGAGGGACATTGGAGAGGCGGTGCCTGAACGGGGAGCGAGGGCCATCGGCATCAGTCCGGAGGGGGTCCATCGGCATCAGTCCGGAGAGGTGACGAGCAATGTCCCCATGGCGGGTTCGTGCGCTGGAGGAAGGCGATCTGGACCAGGTGGTGCGCATCTGGGAGGAGGCACCGGATTCCACCGGGGACCTGGCGGTGAGCCTGGCGGAGGCGGTGAGCGCGCTGCACGCCGAGGCGCCCGCCGTGGTGGCGGTGGTGGGGGAGCAGGTCATCGGCGCCGCGGTGTCCCTGACGACGCAGGAGCGTGCCTGGATCCTGCGGATGGCAGTCGGCCGGGCGTGGCGCGGGCACGGTGTCGGACAGGCACTGCTGGCCGCCCTGGAGGAGCGGCTGGAGCACTCCGGCGTGCGCCGCATCGGGGCGCTGCTGCCGGGCGGGGAGGCCGGGCAACAGGCGTTCACGCGCGCCGGATACGTGAGCCGGCCGGACCTCTGCTACGCCGAGAAACTGCTGACCGCGGACTCCGCCGAAGCCACCTTGCTCGACCAACTCGGCGGCGCCGTGCCGGACGACGGCCTCTGGGACGGCATCGCGGGAATGAGCGCCGAGAAGACGCTGATCGAGCGTCGGCTGGTCCTCCCGCTGGAGCATCCCGAGGTCGCCGGCCAGTACCGGCTGGTGCCGCCCCGCGCGGTGGTGCTCTTCGGCCCGCCGGGCACCGGCAAGACCACCTTCGCGCGGGCGGTCGCCTCCCGCCTGCGCTGGCCGTTCATCGAGGTGTTCCCCTACCAACTCGCCGACGACGCACACGGCGTCGCGGCCGGGCTCCGCCGGCTGTTCGCCCGCGTCGAGCACCTGGAGCAGGCCGTGCTGTTCTTCGACGAGGCGGAAGAGATCGCCTCCGAGCGGCACGACCCGACGACTCTGGCACACCGGGTCACCAATGAACTCCTCAAGCTCATCCCGCAGTTCCGGCGCGGCGACCGCAGGCTCCTGATCTGCGCCACCAACGCGGTGCGCTCCCTCGACCCGGCCTTCCTGCGCCCCGGCCGCTTCGACTACCTCATCCCGGTCGGACCGCCCGACCCCCAGGCCAGACGAGCCATCTGGACCCGCTACATCGGGCCCGACCGCGCGGCCGACATCGAGTTGGAGGCGCTGGTCGAAGCCAGTGACCGCTTCACCCCGGCAGACATCGAGTACGCGGCGCGCACCGCAGCCCAGAGCGCCTTCGAACGCCACCTGGCCTCGGGCGGGCAGGAAGCCGCCGACCCGGCCCGGCTCACCGGCGACTACCTGCAGGCCATCGCGCACACCCGGACGTCCCTGACCGAGGAGGACATCCGGGCCTTCGACCGCGACCTCAGGACCGCCGCCCGGGTGTGAGGAACCCCGATGCGGCCCTGGCGCCGTGGAGGGGTGACCCCATGCGCCGCGCCCCCCGCGCGCGGGACGCCGAGGGCGAGGCGGCAGGGCGGTGCCCTACATGGTGGCCGGCAGCACGTGGTCGCCGAGCTTGTCCGTGCTCAGGCACAGGGAGCAGACGACCGAGTCGTGGGTGGGGCAGGCTGTCAAGTCCGGGCGCTCGTAGGGTTGGTGGCAGACGTGGCAGTCCAGGGTGACCGCGCTCGGGTTGCCGTCCGCGTCCAGCACGGGCTCGTCGATGCCGTCGTCGGTGCGACGGAGGTAGTACCTGCCCTTGGTGGCGATCGCCATCAGCGGGGTCAGGACGAAGGCGATCGCGGCCGCGGCCACGGGCGAGTACGGCTGCAGGGTGTCGCCCAGCAGATGGAAGTACATGGCGATCGACAGGCCGGAGGCCGCGACGAAGGACACGACACCGACCGGGTTGACGGCGTACAGCATGCCGCGACGGAACTCCGGCTGGAGCGGGGACAGTTTGAGCAGGTACTTGTTGACGCCGATGTCGGCGGCGACGGTGACCACCCAGGCGATCGCGCAGTTCGAGTAGAAGCTCAGGATGCTGTTGAGGAAGCTGAACATGTCGGCTTCCATCAGGGCGAGCGCGAAACCCAGGTTGACCAGGACGAAGAGCATACGACCGGGGTAGTGCCTGGAGACGCGGGTGAAGGAGTTGGTCCACGCCAGCGACCCGGAGTAGGCGTTCGTCACGTTGATCTTGATCTGGCTGATGACCACCAGCGCCACGGCCAGCGGGACGACCAGCCAGGACGGCATCATCGCGTCGAAGGCGCCGCGGAACTGCTGGATGGGCTCGGGCGCGGTGGCCGGGCCGACCTTGGCGAGGATGTAGACGGCGAGGAAGACACCGATGGTCTGTTTCAGCGCGCCCAGCACCACCCAGCCGGGGCCGGCCATGACCACGGCCGCCCACCAACTGCGCTTGTTCTCCTCGGTCCTGGGCGGCATGAACCGCAGGTAGTCGATCTGCTCGCCGATCTGCGCGATGAGGGAGAGGCACACGCCGGCGCCGAGCAGCACGGAGGCGGTGTTGACGCCGCCGTCGCCGTCCGTGCCGGCGTAGGAGAGGAAGCGGTCGACCGTGCCGGGGTCGGCGGCGATCAGGTAGACCAGCGGGCCGATCATCAGTAGCAGCCAGATCGGGGTGGTCCATACCTGGAGCTTGCTGAGCGCCTTCATGCCGTAGATCACCAGGGGGATGACCATGAGCGTGGAGGCCAAGTAGCCCAGCCACAAGGGCAGTCCGAGGCCGAGCTTGAGGCCCTGGGCCATGATCGAGCCTTCGAGGGCGAAGAAGATGAAGGTGAAGCTGGCGAAGATGACGCTGGTGAGGACCGAGCCGTAGTAGCCGAAACCGGAGCCGCGGGTGATCAGGTCGAGGTCGATGTTGTAGCGGGCGCCGTAGTAGGCGAGGGGGAGGCCGGTGAGGAAGATGACGACGGCCGCGACGGTGATCGCCACGAGTGCGTTGCCGGTGCCGTGCGCCAGGCCGATGCCGGCGCCGATGGAGAAGTCGGCCATGTAGGCGATTCCGCCGAGCGCCGTGGTCGCCACGACCACGGGGCGCCAGCGGCGGTAACTGCGGGGAGCGAAACGGAGGGTGTAGTCCTCCAGCGTCTCCTTGACGGCCTGGTCGGCCGCGGCCTTTGACGTGCCTGCCGTCTGCGGCCGTGACTCGGTGGTACTCATACCGCGCCTCCCGATGTGCTGGTGCGGGTGCCTCTGTGAAGGGAACCCCGCTTGGCGTCATCGGCAGGACGGGGGAGTCGACGGCTCGTCATGCGCCGCGTACCGCCGTGTCCACGGCTCTGATCCCATGGCCGGTGATGCTAGGAAGCGGTTGTTACCGTCGGCTCCCGCCGTCGTGAACGCGACGTTTCCGGGAACTCACCTGCCACCTCAGGGCCGTTGTCCAGTGCCGGCGGACGGACGCCACGCGGCTCGGCCCGCTCACTCCAGGACGGCGCCCGGCCGACCAGGGCGCCGCCCGAGCCGGCTTCGGTCGGCGTCGATGTCGAGGCGACGAGGCGACGAGGCGCCAGAACAACCGGTGAAGGGTCGAAACAAGCCGGTGAAGAAAGGCCAGTTACCGGGCTACACGCCCTCGTCGGCGAGGACGCGCCGGAGCAGGTCGAGCAAGGCGGCGCGGTCGGCTGCGGACAAGGCGGCGAAACACGAGGCCAGCACCTCGTCGGCCACTCGGTGCCCCTCCTTGAGGACGCGTTCCCCGGTGGGGGTGAGGTGGTGCTCGATCCGCCGCCCGTGTCCCTGCCGGCGCTCGACCAGACCCTGGGCGACGAGGCGGTTGGCGAGCGTGCCGAATGCCTGCTCGCTCTGGAACGTCGTGGCGGCCAGCGCGCGGGCGGACGCCCCGCGCGCGTTACCGATGGCGCGCAGCGCGTCCCACTGGGCCAGGGTCGTACCGACCGTCGCAAGGCGCCGTTCCAGGGCGCGATGCTGTCGGTACTGGGCCTGCTTGACCGCTCTGCCGAGGGTCTGAAGTTCGCCGTACATGGCTCCAGTTTAAGGCCACGACTAAGCTAGCTTATATCAAGAGGTTTAGTTACCGTGAGGGGCGTGTCCTCTCACCGCACGGTCACCGTGTATCCCTCTCCAGACCTGCCTCTCACCCTGTCCGAGGCCGGCACCGGCAGGCCCGTCCTCCTCCTTCACGGTGGCGGAGGCCCGGCCACGGTTGCCGGACTCGCGGAGCACCTGTCCCGCTCCGCGCTCACCCTCACGCCGACGCACCCCGGCTGGGACGGTACCCACCACCCTGGATGGCTGACCGGTGTCGACGACCTCGCCCTCACCTACCTCCATCATCTGCACGACCGCCGACTGCGCGACGTTCTCGTCATCGGGTCATCGTTCGGCGGCTGGGCCGCCGCCGAAATGGCCGTCCGGGACACCGCCGACCTCATCACCGGTCTCGTCCTGATCGACGCCGTGGGCGTGCACATCGAGAACGAGCCGATCCGCGACGTCTTCGCCCTGGACGCCCGGGGCCTCGCCGACCATGCCTGGCACCACTCCGACCGCTACCACGTCGACCCCGCGGACGCCTCCGCCGAGCAACTCGCCGCCTGGCAGGCCGACATGGCCACCCTGCGCACCCTCGCCGGCGACCCCTACATGCACGACCCCAAGCTGCTGCACCGCCTGGGGCGCGTGAGGGTCCCGACCCTCCTGCTCTGGGGAGAGAGCGACCGCATCGTCACCCCGGCCTATGGCGCGGCCTATGCCAACGCCTTTGCCAACGCCCACCTTGAGGTCATCCCCGAGGCCGGCCACCTGCCCCAGATCGAGCAGCCGAAGGCGACCTGCGCCATGATCGACGCGTATTTCCCGGCCTGGGCCGACGCCACCGGCTATGCCGATTGACGCCAGGAGCCGATCCGTGCCGTGGCCTGTCGTCGGTGTGCCTGGCTGAGGTCGGGTCGGCGACGGCCCGTGCAGCAGCCAGAGCGGAGGAGCCTTGCCCGGCACGGGACCCTGTGCCGCTTCCGATGTCTGATTCTCAGTCGGGTCGCCTGGCCATGACGACCACACCCGGCCCGGTGTGCTCGTCTGCGGGGAGCCGAAGTTCGGCGACCGGGTGCAGTCCAGCCTGCTCGATCAGGTCCACGAGTTGTTCCGGCCGCCATTTGTGCGTCGTCCAACGAACGGGTACGCCTCCGTACGCCTCGGTGCGCAGCGCGTCTTCGTCGCCGACGTGTGTTGCGGTGATGAGGTGTCCGCCCGGCTTCAGGGCGCGCGCGAACACGGCGAGCACCTGAGGCAGGACGTCACGGGGGAGGTTGAACAATGACCACCATCCGAGCACGCCGCCAAGGGACGCTTCACCAAGGTCGAGGTCGGTGGCCGAGGCGACGCTGAAGCGGCATCGCGGATGAAGACGGCGCGCGTTCTCGATCATGCGAGGGGAGAGATCGACCCCGGACACGTCGAGGCCGCGTTCGGCGAGGTAGGCGGTCACCGTTCCGGGGCCGCAGCCGACGTCGAGGACAGGCCCCAGCTCGCCCACGGTGTCGGCGAAGGCGTCGATTGACGCCTTGAGCCACGGATGCCTACGGATGTCGCCGATTCCCGTCGTCACCACCATGTGGGCGTAGTTGTCGGCCACGCGGTCATAGGACTCACGGACGACGTCGAGATCGGCTGGGCGGTCGATGTGGTGGGCGCGCATCAGCCAACGATATAGGGGCCCCGCGGGCGGATCGGGGCGACCAGGCTCGCGGTGGTCGGTATGCCGAGGGCGTTGGTCGGATCAGTCGACGGTCCGGGGCAACTCGCCCAGATGCAGGGCGGGTTCATGCCCCCGGCACCTCGTCCTCCGCCTGACGGCAGACGCCTCTCAGGCTCGCATGCCGCCGTCGACCCGGAGGACCGTCCCCGTGACGTAGGAGGAGCGGTCGCTGAGGAGCCAGGCGGCGGCCTGGGCGATCTCTTCCGGATCGGCGGCCCGGCCCAGCGGGGTCTGGGCGTTGAGCTGGTCGATGGTCCCGGGGGACTTCTCGTCCCACTCGTGCAGCATCTCGGTGAGTGTCGTGCCCGGCGCGATGGCGTTGACGCGGATACCTTCCGGGCCGTATGTGGCGGCTGCCGACGCGGTGAGGCTGTTGACCGCCCGCTTCGCAGCGCCGTACGCGGGCAGTTGGGGGTTGCCCATCAGGCTGCCGACACTGGAGGTGTTGACGATGGATCCGTGCTTCGCGGTGGCGCGGATCGCGGCGATCTCGGCGGTCATGGCCAGCCACGGTCCCTTGAGGTTGACGGCGCAGACATGGTCGAAGTCGGCCTCCGTCAGCTGGTCCATCGGGCCGGGCGGCTGGCCTGTCGCGCCGTTGTTGAAGGCCACGTCGAGCCGACCGTACAGTTCCACGCTCCGGTCGACGGCGGCACGGACGCCGACCGGGTCGGCCAGGTCGCACACCACGTAGTCCGCGGTGCCGCCGGCAGTCCGGATCTCCTCGGTCACTTCTTCGAGCTTGGCCTCCGTGCGGGCCGCGAGGAGAACCCGGGCGCCCTCCCGGGCGAACAGCCGCGCTGCCGCGGCGCCGATGCCTCGGCTGGCGCCAGTGATGAAGGCGACCTTGCCGGTCAGCAGCCCTGGGGTCGAGACGGACGTGATCGCTGTGTTGTTCATGCCGACGAGCCTGGGCCCGAACGCCCCGCTCATCCAGGCCCCGGCAGTACCTGGCTGGGCACCCCGGGGCTCGCGCACACTGGGGAGGTGGATCGACGAGTACGACGAGAGCTTGGTGACTTCCTGCGCAGCAGGCGCGAGCGGATCACCCCCGCCGACGTGGGGTTGCCCGCCGGGGCGCGCCGCCGCACCCCGGGCCTGCGCCGTGAGGAGGTGGCGCAGCTGGCGTTCATCTCGACCGAGTACTACACGCGACTGGAGCAGGCCCGCGCTCTCCACCCCTCCCGGGAGGTGCTGGCCCAACTCGCCCGCGCGCTACGCCTGTCCGACGCCGAGCGCGATCACCTCCACCTCCTCGCCGGTGTCCCGCCCTGCCCTCCCCCCGGGCCTTCGCGGGAAGTACGGCAGAGCATCATCGACCTGCTGCAGCGGCTTCCGGAGGCCGCGGCGATCGTCATGTCCGCCACGTACGAGGTCATTGCCTGGAACGACCTGGCCGCCGCCCTGTTGGAGGACTTCTCGGCCCTGTCGCGCCGGGACCGGAACCTCATCCGACGCGCCTTCCTCGGCCCGCACCGGCACGGCCGACGGCTGTACGGCGTCTCGGACGCGGACGAGTTCGCCTGGACCTCGGCCCAGCACCTGCGCGCGGTCGCCGCTCGCTACCCCAACGACCCGGAGGTGACCCGTCTGGTCGAGGAACTCCTCGCCGGCAGCGAGGAGTTCGCCCGGCTCTGGGCCGCCCACGACGTGACCACCCGACCCACCCTCTGCAAGACCTTCGAGCACCCCCTCGTCGGCCCCGTCGCCGTCAGCTGCGACGTCCTGGACATCGCCGACCGGGACCAGCGGGTCGTCATCTACACCGCTGTCCCCGGCTCGCCTTCGGCAGAGGCACTGCGGCTGCTGTCAGTCGTCGGCACTCAGCAGATGGACGTGCCCGGCCGCCGTAGTAGGTCGGGGCCTGATCCACGCTCCCATGGGTGAAGTCAGGCGTACAGGCCCTCGGTTGGAACCATGGGCAGCCCTGAGCGCCAAGTGATGATCTTGCACGGAGTGGGCCCCGCGTGGTGGCTTTTCCGCAGCTCGGGGACGACCGGTCGGTTGCACCGACGTCCCTCTGCCGGAATGGACCGACGACGATCTCAGGCCGTTGGGGCTGCCGGACCACGTCTTCCCGCACGTCCACCTCGCCGGTGCCGCGCACCCGTTGGGTGCTGGGAGCGGAAAGGTTCGCCGGCTCGCGACACCTCCACTCCGCCCCCACGGCTTCACCCAGGGCGAACGCCACTCCCTTCCCCCGGCGCCGCGGATCCCTAGGCTGAAGGGGTGAGCACTCATGCGCCGAACCAAGCCCGCGTCATCCCCCTGCGCCCGCAGACCGCGCCGCCCGGTTCCGGTGGGGCGATCCGCGCCCCGCAGCGACCGGAGGGAGCGCCACAGACACCCGCGCCCAGGGAACCCCTGTGGCGCAATCTGGTCGGCGATGTGCTGCGGCGCGAACGGCTCGCCCAGGAGCGCACGTTGAAGGACGTAGCGGAGGCGGCCCGGATCTCGATGCCGTACCTGTCGGAGCTGGAGCGCGGACGCAAGGAGGCATCCTCCGAGGTGCTCGCGGCCGCCGCCCAGGCCCTCGGGCTCGGCCTCTCCGACCTGCTCTCGCTCGCCCAGGACGAGCTGGCCCGGTACGCCCGGAGCCGGGTGGGCCGGGGCCGCACGTCGTCCACGGCGCAGTACGACGGCCTCTGCCTCGCCGCCTGAGCGAACCGACGGCCGGTACGACGGGGCGCACCACCGCCGTACCGGCCGGCTCGCCGGCCTTCGGCCACGGCCGCGCGGGGTCAGACGAGTGCGAGCCGTCGGCTCAGCACCTCGTCGGCGACCCCGTAGGCGACGGCCTCCTCGGCGGTGAGCACCTTGTCCCGGTCCAGGTCCGCGCGCAGCGTCGCCATGTCGTGATGTGTGTGCCGGGACAGGACCTCCTCCACCTGCGAGCGGATGCGGGCCATCTCCTTGGCCGCGAGGCTGAGGTCGGAGACCGTCCCCTGCCGGCCGCCGCTGGCCGGCTGGCCGAGCAGCACCCGCGCGTGCTGGAGCACGAACCGTCGCCCGGGATCTCCGCCGGCCAGCAGCACCGCCGCCGTCGACGCCGCCTGACCGACGCAGAACGTGGAGATCGGCGCCTGCACGAACGTCATCGTGTCGTAGATCGCCATCAGCGAAGTGAACGATCCGCCAGGCGAGTTGAGATAGATCGAGATCTCCTGCTCCGGGCTCGCCGACTCCAGATGCAGGAGTTGCGCGATGACCACGTTGGCGACCCCGTCGTCGATCTCGGTGCCGAGGAAGATGATCCGCTCGTTCAGCAGCCGGCTGAAGACGTCGTAGGACCGCTCACCCTGTGCGGTCCGCTCGATGACGTAGGGAACCGTGTACGACCCCATGTCACAACCCCATCCGTCGGCGCGACGCGGCCGGGCGGATGTCGGCGAGCGACTCCACCACCCGGTCCACGATCCCGTACTCCCTGGCCTGCTCGGCCGTGAACCAGCGGTCCCGGTCGCCGTCCCGCCTGATCGTCTCCTCGCTCTGTCCGGTGTGCTCGGCGGTGATCCGCTCGACGGCCTTCTTGGTGAACTGGAGGTTCTCCGCCTGGATTTCGATGTCCGCGGCGGTGCCACCGATGCCGGCTGAGGGCTGGTGCATCATGATCCGCGCGTTCGGCAGCGCGAACCGCTTGCCGGGCGCCCCCACGGTGAGCAGGAACTGGCCCATACTGGCGGCGAACCCCATCGCCAGCGTCGCGACGTCGTTCGGGATGAGCCGCATGGTGTCGTAGATGGCGAGACCCGCGGTGACCGACCCGCCGGGGCTGTTGATGTACAGGCTGATGTCGGTGCGCGGGTCCTCCGCCGAAAGCAGCAGCAGCTGTGCGCACACCCGGTTGGCCGACACGTCGTCGACCTGTGTGCCGAGGAGGACGATCCGCTGGGCGAGCAGCTGTGCCGCGAGATGGTCGTCGAAGCGGCTGGGCGGTGTGTCGCCCTCTTCCGCGCGGGGCGGGAGCGTGGTGAGTGGAGTCATCTGGTCTCCTGGTCTCCTTGTCGAGGCAGGGATGCTGTCGACTCCACTCTTGACCTCGGGAGATGCCCGGATGCGGTTTCTCTGCCCGCCGCAGATTCGCCACGGGCAGAGATGACGGCTCAGCCCTTCTCGCGCAGCTGCCGGAAGGACGCTCGTACGTCCCCCACCAGCGGGTCCGGCTCCGCCACGGCCGCGCAGTGCCCGTCCCGCTCGAACTCCGCCCGGCGCACGATGTTCTCCGTCACCGCGGCGGTGGAGCCGCCCCGCCGGAGGTGGCTCCACCGCGTATTTGGGCGGGCGTTTACGCGTGGGCGCTGATCACACCGCCGGTGCTGAGCACGATGTATACGCCGTTGGCGTCGAGCCCGACGTCGTGCTGGTTCGTCTCCAGCGTGGCATCCACCGAGCCCTCGTTGCCGAGGATCTGCGCGCGGTACCGCAGTTCGCCGATCTTCGTGACCTTGGCCGTCCAGCCGCCCGCGAGCTTGAACGTGCCCGGTCCCTGGTGTCCGCCGCCCATCCAGGAATGGACCTGGCCGTCCAGCGTGAGCGTGACGAACATGTCGTTGGCGTCGAGGCCGTCGTCGTGCCCCTTCGTCTCCAGGGTGGCCAGGACCGAACCGCGGCTGACGATCTCGGCGCGGTAGTGCTGGGCGCCGAGCTTGTAGATCTCGGCCTTGCTGCCGTCCGCCAGGGGCTGGGTGCGGGCCGGGGATGTCGTCTTGGCCGTGGCGGCGTGCGAGCTGCCCGACTGCTTGCCCGCAGCGCCCGCCTTGGCGCCGGGACCCGCCTTGGCATCGGAGCCCTGCGTTCCGGCGGAGGAGCCCGCGCCACCGGACTCCGCGGCGGCCGTGCCCATGTCCGTGTGGCCCGCGGACTTCGTGCCGGTGGCGTCCGAGCCGGAGCAGGCAGTCAGCACAAGGGCGGCGGCTGCGGTCAGGGCTGCGGCGGCAACGCGCAGGGTGCGGCGACGCGCGGTGCGGACTGTGGTGCTGGAGCTCATTTCGGGTCCCCCGGGGCAGTTGGTGTCGTGGTCTCCTCGGTACGTCACCCACTTTGATCGGGGCCGCTATCGCAAGGCTGCCGCTCCGCTAACACCCGGCTAACACGGGTGTAGAGGAGTGAAAGGACGCGAAGGAGAACCCGAAGAACCAGGTCGCGGCCGCCAGTTGGGGAAATCGCAGCTGCTTGAGGGAACCAGGGGCATTCCGGGAGGGCAAGGTCTGCTCTCCAGGCACCCCCTGTTTCTTCGCCTTCGGCAGCCTGGTCACCACCATCGCCGACGACCCACACCGCGCGAGGTCAGCGGTAGTGGGTCTCGCCTGCCAGAACTGCCCTGCCGGCACCGCCTGTTGCCGTGGGAGGCCGGTAGCGGAACGCCTTGCTGTGGCGCCCCCCCACGGCGCAACCGCTCTCAGTAACCACTGTTGCGTTCTCCGGCATGGCGCAAAGCGTGGGGTATCTGTCGTTGACGCCCTCCGGCCTGGACTGGAGGGTGGAGGGGTGGAGCAGCGCCGCATCGTTTTTGTGATCTTCGAGGGTTTCCAGCCCCTCGACCTCTTCGGCCCGTACGAGGTGTTCGACCATGCTCACAAGCACACCGGCGGGTACTCCTGCCAGATCACGGCACCGCAGCCGGGAACGGTCCGGTTCGGCAGTGGTCTTTCGGTACACGTTCCCTTCGGCGTGGCCGATGTGGACCCTGCGGGGATCGACACCGTGGTGGTCGCGGGCGGAGGCGGAGTCGACCAGGCCCGGCAGGATCCCGCGCTGACACGTTGGATCGCCGACGCCGGGGCCAGCGCCCGCAGGGTCACCTCGGTGTGCAGCGGGGTGTTCCTGCTGGCTGCCGCGGGATTGCTCCGCGGACGCAGGGTGACCACCCACTGGGCGCGTGAGCAGCAGCTCATACGGGAGCATCCCGAGGCGGTCGTCGACTGTGATCCGATCTTTCTCAGGGACGGGCGGGTGTGGACGTCGGCCGGGGTGACGGCGGGGATGGACCTCGCACTCGCCTTGGTGGAGGACGACTTGGGCCGGGAGGTGGCCCACGCCGTCGCGCAGGAGATGGTGCTGTTTCTGCGCCGCCCCGGCAGCCAGTCGCAGTTCAGCGTGCCGCTGTGGTCCACGCAGCCGACCACCGACCCCATCCGTGCCGTGGTCACGGCGATCCACGCCGATCCCGGCGCCGGCCACGGCATCACCGAACTCGCCTCGCGCGCCGGGCTGAGCCCCCGTCATCTCCAGCGCAGGTTCACGGCCGAACTCGGCGTCCCGCCCGCGACGTATGTCGAGGGCGTACGCATCGAGGCCGCGAAACGGGCGCTCGCCGAGAGCGACCACCCCGTGGAGACCCTCGCACGACGGTACGGCTTCGGCACCGCGGAGACGCTGCGCCGCGCGTTCCACCGGCACGTCGGCGTCGCACCGTCCGACTACCGCGACCGATTCCGATCCACCAGGGAGTACGCATGACCACCTACGGCCTGCTGACCTTCGACGGCGCCGAGGAGCTGGACTTCACCGGGCCGTGGGAGGTGTTCACCGCCTCCTCCATGCTGCGCGACCACATCGACACCGTGCTGCTCATCGCCGAACACCCCGGCGCCGTCCGCTGCAACAAGGGCATGCGGGTCCTGCCGGACCGCACCCTGGACGACCACCCTCCGCTGGACGTCCTGCTGGTCCCGGGTGGCAACGGGACCCGCCGTGAAGTGTCCAACCCCGTGCTCATCGACTGGATCCGCAAGACCGCCGCCGACGCCGCCTGGACCACCAGCGTGTGCACCGGAGCCCTGCTGCTGCACGAGGCAGGTCCGGCACGCGGCCGCCGGGTCGCGACCCACTACCTGTTCGAGGACACCCTGCAGGCCAGGGGCGACCTCACCGTGGTCCGCGACGCCCGCTATGTCGTCGACGGGAACTTGGTCACCAGCCAGGGCGTCTCGGCCGGAATCGACATGGCCCTGTGGCTCATCGGCCGCCTGCACGGCCGCGACCACGCCCGCGCCGTCCGCCGGTACATCCAGTACGAACCCGCCCCGCCCTACCTCGCCGACGAGCCGTTCGCCGCATGACGGTCAGGCCGCCGGAAGACCTGTGTCGGCCTGGCGGCCGCCACGGCTCAGGGGCCGAGGGCAGCGCCGGATGCCCCTCAGCGTGATGCCGGGTGGGCTGTCGACGTCAGCTGGTGGCGTCGTGCTGGCGAGGCTCTGCCGGCCATCCGAGGGCTCGGAAGACGGCGACGGGGTCGAGGTAGTCGCGCCAGTGCGCCACCTGGCGGTCCTTGACGGTGATCACGGAGACGAAGTGGTTGTCGTCGGCACGGCCCGTGTGGACCGCCCGCCCGTGCACGGCGTATTCCAGTACGACCACGGACGTGTGGGGGTCGTGGTGGACGGTCAACTCGTCCGCGCGTTCCAGGGACATGGCGTCGCCGTAGCCGCGGCACAGGTCGGCCACGGCGCGACGCCCCTGGACTCTGCGCGGGTAGCCGGGGACGGAAACCACGTACTCGATGACGATGTCCTCGGCCAGCAGGTCGAAGAAGTGCTCCCCGTCGACGAGGCCCGTGAGGCCCTTCCGGATGATCCGGAAGAACGGGTCCAGCGCGCGCCGTGGCGGGCCCCGGTGCGGGCGCTCAGCCCCCGCTCGGCGAGCCTCTTCGCCAGCAGTGCGGCATTCCCCCCAGCGCTGAACGATCACTGATCACTCATAATGTCCATTATGTGCGGGTTGATCGTGTGGTGCGGTACGCGCCCGCTGCCCCTCGCGGAGCCTGTCACCAATCAGGCCGGTAGCAGTGAGGGCATTCCCGGCGGAGCCTGGGCGGCTGCCGCCGGGGTGCGCAGACTCGCTGGTACGCACCCCGGGCCGGAGCGGGGACTTCCCGCACGGAAAGGGCCCCTCGCGGAGCCTGTCCCCACCAAGAGGGCGAGGCCACCGCGAGGGAGACGGCAGTGCCGACCCACCCCCGCACGGGCCCGTACCGGGGGCCAGGAATTTCAGCAGGGTGTGATCAGGAGGTGTCATCATGACCGAGCAGCAGCACTCCCGGCCGCTGGCCGGACGGACTGCGGTGATCACCGGCGCGGCCAGCGGCATCGGCGCCGCCACCGCCCGAAGACTCGCCGCCGACGGAGCGCGGGTGGCACTGCTGGCCCGTCGCGTGGACCGGCTCGAAGACCTGGCTCAGAAGATCGTGAAAGACGGCGGGGAAGCCCTGGCGGCGGCCGTGGACGTCACTGACTCCACGTCGCTCGACAGTGGCGCCCTCCAGGTGACCGAGACCTACGGCACCGTCGACCTGGTCGTGGCCGCCGCCGGCATCATGACCAACAAGCGGGTCCTGGAGGCCGATCCCGACAACTGGTGGCGCGAGATCGACACCAATTTCCAGGGGGTACTGCGCACCGTGCACGCCTTCCTGCCGTCCCTGGTGTCCGCTGCCGAGGCCGGTGGCCCCGCCGACCTGCTCGCCCTCTCGTCGGTCGCCGGCCGTGTCCCGTTCCCCGCGGCGAGCGTTTACGCCGCCACCAAGGCCGCCGTCGACCATTTCGCCCGCAATCTGCGCCAGGAGGTCGGGCCCCTCGGCGTACGGGTCACCACCGTCGCACCCGGCCTCGTGCAGACCGATATGTCAGGCCAGCAGCTCACCGACCCCGACGCCGTCCAGTGGCGCGACCGGCTCCTGGCCTCGAACCGGGTTCTGTCCGCCGACGACGTCGCCGACCTCATCGCCTACGTCACCAGCCGCCCCCCGCACGTCAGCCTCCCCGACATCGCCGTCATCCCCACCGGCCAGCCCTGAGCCACCGCGCCCAGGATCGTCGTAGGGCCGGCGCCGACGTCGCACCCGCGTACGACCAGCGCGCGGCCTGGCGCAGCGAAACCCTCCCGGACACCGTCCGCCGCCGCACCGCCGGCTGACCTGCCGGTCGTCGTCATCCGGCCAGCGGGACCAGTGGTGCCGGGCTGCCGTCCGTCCATCCGGGGGTGATCGCGGCGAGCGCGTCGCCGACGGCGGCTCCCTGGAGGAAGGCCGAGCGGTGCCCTCCGATGATCCGGGCCTCGGCCCCGTTCCAGGAGACGGGTACCAGTCGCGTGAGGTCCGGGGCGGGCTGCAGGCTCCCCCTGACGGGGGCGTGCGGTAGGGGACCGAGGCCGCGGCCGCACAGCCCGGCGATCAGCGGACCGAGGAGGGTGTGGGCGGCGACCAGAGCCGCGTACGGGTTCCCCGGCAACCCCACCAGCCAGTGCCCGGCGGGGAGTTCGGCCAGCAGCATCGGGTGTCCGGGCCGGCAGGCGACCGTGTCGACGACCATCCGGGCCCCGGCGTCGGCCAGCAGCCGGCGCAGCTGGTCGGTGGCCCCGACGGATGTGGAGCCCGTGACCACGACGATGTCCGTGTCCCGCATCGCGTGTACCGCCTCGGCCAGCAGCCCTGTCGGCCGGTCGGGGACGTGCCGCACCGGGCGGGTCTCGCCGCCGAGCGCGGTGACCAGGTCCGGAAGCAGTGGTCCGAGGGCGTCCCGCACCCGCCCGGGGCCTGGTTGGCCGGTGTGGTCCAGCTCGTCCCCGGTCACCAGTACCCCGACGCGGGGGCGCGTCCGCACCACCAGGTCGTCCTGGCCGCAGGACGCGGCCAGGCCGAGCAGTGCCGGACCGATCCGGGTGCCTGCCGGGGCCAGGGAACTGCCCGCCGGTGCGTCCTCGCCGGCTCGCCGGATGTGGCGGCCCGTCGGCAGGAGAGGGCCGGAGACCCGGTCGCCGTCGCATACCGCAAGTTCCAGCGGCAGCACCGCACTTGCCCCTGAGGGGACCTGACCCCCCGTGGATATCTCAACGCCTTCCCCGGCCCGCAGGCCGCCGCCCCAGGCACTGCCGGCACGGACGGTCCCGCGCACGCGCCAGGGCCCTGCACCTGCCACCGCGTAGCCGTCCATCGCGGCGGTGTCGAACGCCGGAAGCGGATGGCGGGTGCGGAGATCCTCGGCCAGTGCCAGCCCGACGGCATCGGCCAGCGCCACCGTACGGGCGGTCGAAGCCGTGGGCGCGGCGTGCGCCAGGACCCGGGCTCGCGCCCAGGACACCGCCCGCAGTGACTGTGCCGTTCGCGGCATCGGGGCGGGCGGGGCGACAGCGGTCGTCGGAGGCATGCACACGACTGTCGAACGGCGGCATTTCCGGCTGCTGCCGGGAGGGTTGCCGTTGCACTCCGATTCGCTCACGCACGGCGTCGGGTGCCTGTGAACCTCCCGTCCGCGCCGAGGGCCGCGCACGCACGGTGCGCGGCCCTCGTGTGTGACGTGGGGTAAAAAAGGGAGATCGTCAGCCAGAGGGGCGATGAGGCGACCGGGCCGATGCCTCCGCCTCCCTCGGCGGGCTGTCGTCGCTTACGGGGTCGGCCGCGCAACGATCGGGCGGATCACGCACGGGACCGCTTCGTCACCGGCGGCGTCAGGCACCCCGTCACGGCCGTCGCCCCGGATGGAGACAACCCGACTTCGCCGCGGTGCTCGATCACCACGGAACGGAGTCGGCAGGCACCTGGGCCTGTGTGGTGCCGACAGCTCGCCTACCAGCCGATTGCACCGGCCGTGCTGCGAGGGAAGCGGTGGCTGTCGTGTGGCGATACGGCCGGGAGGTGAGGAGGACGGCCGCGATCCTCACGACGATGGGCGCATGCGCTGGATGGCGAGGAGGGCGGCGTCGTCGCCGAGGGAGCCTTCTGTATGGGCGAGGAGGTCCCGCTGGATGTTCTGGACGAGGGAGTCCGGACTGCTCCTGGTCCATTGAGCGACGCGCTCGGTCAGTGGGTAGAAGGCGTTGTTGCGGTCGCGGGCCTCGATGACGCCGTCGGTGTAGAGCAGGAGCGTGTCACCCGTTCGGAAGGCGAATTCGTGCAGGGTGTAAAGGTCCGGGACGAGGCCGCACATGCCCAGTGGGGGTGCGGGCCGGGTGCTCTCGGCTGTGGTGACGCCGCCGTGGCTGACGAGCAGGGGCGGCGGGTGACCACAATGCGTCATGCGGGCCACCGGCTCGTGGTCGGGGATCTCCAGCAACAGCGCGGTGATGAAGTGTTCAGGCGCTTCCGGGTCCGCCTCGGGAAGATGGGTCAGGTAACGGCAGACGCTGCTGTCCAGGGCAGAAGCGAGGGCCGGCAGCGTGGTGTGGTGGTGGGCGGCCTCCTGGAAGGCTCCGAGCAGGGTGGCCGCCTCGCCGACCGAGGCCAGGCCCTTGCCCCGTACGTCCCCGATGATCACGCGGGTGCCGGAATCGGTGCGGGTCACCGCGTACAGATCACCGCCGATACACGCCTCCTTCTCGGCGGCCAGGTACGAGGAGCCGAACCGCAGCGGGCCGAGCCGGTGCGGCACCGGGCGCAGCAGGGCCCGCTGTGCGGCCTCCGAGACCGACCGCACCTGGGCCAGCTCCCGCTTACGACGGTCCCGGAGCAGGCAGACGAGGACGACGAAGACCGAGAGCACGGTGAGCGCGATGATCTGCGCCACGTGGTTGGTGGTGGTCAGCCCGCCATGGAACACGGCGATCACGACCTGGGCGGCCACCGCCAACGCGCCGATCAAACCGGTGGTCCGCGGGCCGCTGAAGGACGCGGTGATGGCAGGCGCGATGACCAGCAAGGGGCCGAGATGGACGTACTGCGGAGATCGCAGGTCCACCACGGTGATCACAATGATCAGCCCAAGGGGAATGCCCACCAGCGCACGGTGGGAACGCCACGACTGCTCAATCCGGGCGAGGTGCCGCCCCAGGTGACCGCTCTGCATGTCTCCAATGTGCACGATGCCAGCGCCACAGGCTGCGCCGAAGTGCCCCTACCAGGCATGGCCGGCAGCGGTGGCCCACTCGGCCGGCAGTGCCTGGCGGGGCTGCCGGCCGGCCGAAGCCCCGCGGATGCGACAGGAGACACCCGGCAGCATGCGGCAATCACGACCTTGCGTAGCAGACGCTGACAGCCACCCATAAAATGGGTACTGCTGCCGCACCGGTGTGCCGGACAGGCACACCAACTGGGTGCGGAAGGGCAATCGACCGGGGACGGGATGCCTAGAGAACAGGCTGCCAGTCCGGCGCGGACCGTCATCCTGACCGTGGACGACGACCCGGGCGTGTCCCGTGCTGTCGCCCGCGATCTACGGCGCCAGTACGGTGCGTCGTACCGCATCGTCCGCGCGGAGTCCGGCGCGTCCGCCCTTGACGCGCTGCGCGAGCTGAAGCTGCGCGGCGCCCCCGTAGCGGTGATCGTCGCCGACTACCGGATGCCGGAGATGAACGGCATCGAATTCCTGGAGCAGGCTCTCGACATCCATCCCGGCGCCCGGCGGGTGCTGCTGACCGCGTACGCGGACACCGGAGCGGCCATCGACGCGATCAACGTCGTCGACCTCGACCACTACCTCCTCAAGCCCTGGGAGCCGCCCGAGGAGAAGCTCTACCCCGTCCTCGACGATCTCCTGTCGGTCTGGCGGGCCACCGACCACCCGCCGGTGACCGTCACCAAGGTCGTCGGACACCGCTGGTCGGCGCGCTCCTCGGCGGTGCGGGAATTCCTGGCCCGCAACCAGGTGCCCTACCGCTGGTACTCGTCCGAGGAGCCGGAAGGCCGGCGGCTGCTGTGCGCGGCGGGGGAGGAGGGGATGCGGCTCCCGCTGGTGATCCCCCCGGACGGCACAGCCCTCGTCGAGCCGGAGGACCGGGAACTCGCCGCCCGGGTCGGCCTCGCGACGACACCGGCAACCGACTTCTACGACCTCGTCATCATCGGCGGCGGGCCCGCCGGATTGGGTGCGGCGGTGTACGGCGCCTCCGAAGGTCTGCGGACCGTCCTCGTGGAACGCTCCGCGACCGGAGGCCAAGCAGGCCAGAGCTCGCGCATCGAGAACTACCTCGGCTTTCCGGACGGAGTCTCCGGGGCACAGCTCACCGACCGGGCCCGGCGTCAGGCGTCGAAGTTCGGTGCCGAAATACTGACCGCGCGCGAGGTGACCGCACTGGAAATCAACGGGGCGTCGCGCGTCGTCCGGTTCTCGGACGGCTCCGCCGTCGCCGCGCACGCCGTGATTCTCGCGACCGGCGTGTCGTACCGGCAACTGGAGGCACCCCACGTGTCCGAGCTGACCGGCTGCGGAGTGTTCTACGGCTCGGCCCTGACCGAAGCGGCTGCCTGCCAGGACCAGGACGTGTACATCGTCGGCGGCGCGAACTCCGCCGGCCAGGCCGCAATCCACCTCGCCCGGAGCGCCAAGTCGGTCACCGTGCTGGTGCGTGAGCCGTCCTTGGCCACGTCGATGTCCCACTACCTCGTCCAGCAGGTCGACGAGACGCCCACGATCTTTGTGCGCGCCAACACGGTCGTCGACTCCGCCCACGGGGCGGGTCATCTGGAACAGATCACCGTCCGTGACACATCGACCGGCCACACCGAACTCGTCGACGCCCAGTGGATGTTCGTCTTCATCGGCGCGGTCCCGCGGACGGACTGGTTGGAGGGCACGGTGCTCCGGGACTCCCGCGGCTTCATCCTGACCGGCCCCGATCTGACCAACGACGGACGCTCGCCCGCCGGTTGGGAGTTGGACCGGCCGCCCTACCACCTGGAAACCAACGTCCCGGGCGTGTTCGTCGCGGGGGACGCCCGCGCCGAGTCCGCCAAGCGTGTCGCTTCCGCAGTAGGCGAGGGAGCCATGGCGGTCCTGCTCGTCCACCGATACCTGGAGCAGTCATGAGCGGTCGGCCGATGCCGTGCAGCCAGGAAGAACTCGGCTCGCTGTTCCTGTTCGAGAAGCTCGCCCCCGAGCAGCTCGCCCGGCTCTGCCGCGAAGGCCGGGTGGAGGAGTTCGCACCCGGGCCCGTGTACGAGGAGGGCGACCCGGCCACGTGCTTCTACGTGCTGCTCGAAGGAACCCTGGTCCTCTCGCGCCGGATCGGGGACTACGAGGTGGAGACCAACCGGAGCTCCAGCCGCGGGGTGTACGCGGGAGCCTTCCAGGCATACCTGGGAGACCGCCTGCGGCAGGTGTACAACAGCTCGCTCCGCGTCCTTGAGCCCACCAGCTTCTTCGTGCTGCCCGCGGAGACCTTCGCAGCGATCATGCGTGAGTGGTTCCCCATGGCCGTGCACCTGTTGGAAGGTCTTTTCTTCGGGGTCAAGAGCGCCCAGGAGGCGGTCGGCCAGCGGGAGCGGCTCCTGGCTCTCGGGTCGCTGTCCGCCGGACTGACCCACGAGCTGAACAATCCGGCCGCCGCGGCCGTGCGCGCCACCTCCGCGCTCCGCGAGAGGGTCGCCGGAATGCGCCACAAGCTCGGCATCATCGCGGCACACCCGTACCGGCGCGACGCCCTGGAGACGCTCGTCGACATCCAGGAACGCACGGCCGAGCGCGTCGCCAAGGCCACCGACCTGAGCGCGCTGGAAGCCGCGGACCGGGAGGACACCCTCTCCGACTGGCTCGACGACCACGGCATCGCGGACGGCTGGCAGCTCGCGCCGACCTTCGTGCAGGCCGGCCTGGACACCGACTGGCTGGACCAGGTCACCGCAGCCGTGGACGACGACACCCTCGAAGGGGCCGTGCGGTGGCTCAACTACACCGTGGAGACAGAACTGCTGATGAACGAGATCGAGGAGTCAACCACCCGCGTCTCGGCCCTCGTCACGGCAGCCAAGCAGTACTCGCAACTCGACCGAGCGCCCTACCAGGTCACCGATATCCATGAACTGCTGGACAGCACCCTGCTGATGGTCTCCGCGAAGATCGGCCCGCGCATCACCGTCGTCAGGGAATACGACCGGAGCCTGCCGAAGATCCCGGCCTACCCCGGCGAACTCAACCAGGTATGGACGAATCTGATCGACAACGCCGCCGCGGCGATGAACAGTACGGACGCCGGCGGCACGTTGACCGTGCGGACCGCTCGCGACGGAGACCATCTGCTCGTCGAATTCCGCGACACCGGTCCCGGAGTCCCCGCGGAGATCCGGGACCGCGTCTTCGATCCCTTCTTCACCACCAAACCGGTGGGCGAAGGGACAGGTCTCGGTCTGGACATCTCCTGGCGCATCATCGTCAACAAACACAACGGGGACCTCAGGTTCCAGTCCGTCCCCGGCGACACCCGCTTCCAGGTACGCCTGCCGCTGGCCTCCGCCGACCCCAGTTCCCCACAGGAGTCCTGATGAGTTCACCGCACGGGATCGACCCCGCGGTCCCACCCAGCGGAACCGGATGCGCCGAGTGCGACGCCAGCGGTGGCTGGTGGTTCCACCTCCGACGGTGCGCACAGTGCGGCCACATCGGCTGTTGCGACGACTCGCCCGCCAAGCACGCGACGGCACATGCCCGGGACACCCGGCACCCGCTGATCCGCAGCTTCGAACCGGGCGAGACCTGGTTCTACGATTACGAGACCTCGCAGATGTCCGACTCGGGCCCGCCCCTGGCTCCCCCCGAGAGCCACCCTGCCGACCAGCCCACCCCCGGCCCCGCGGGACGAGTCCCGGCGGACTGGGCCGACCGCCTGGGATAGGCGGGCCCCGAACTCTCGCCGTGCGGCAGAACGGGCAACACCGTCTCCAAGTGAACACGCTCACAGGGATCTACCCGCGCCTCCGCGCCGTCGATGCCGTGCGCTTGAATGGAGGGATGGATCAGTTGTGGGTGGACCGCCTGGTGCAAGTGACGGGCTGGCAGCAGGAGCGCCAGGAGATCGACTGGGGCCCGGTGGAGGACAGCTTCGGCACCTCCCTGCCCGCCGACTACAAGGAAATCTGCGCACTCTTCGCGCCGGGGAGCTTCTCGGCGTACCTTGAGGTCCTGCGGCCGGTCGGCGGAACCTCGTCGAGCCGCGTGCTGGACACGTGGAAGCGCCACCTGCAGTTGTGTGTGCAGTATCCGCTGGTTCCAAGGACCTACGAGCCTCACGGGCTCTACGGGAGGTCCGAGAAGTCGGGCTTGATCCTCTGGGCTCGTGACCAGACAGAGGGCGATTACTACTGGCTGGCGGACCGCTCGGTGGATCCCGCCAAGTGGCCCGTGATCGCCAAGCGGGACCCGGCCGGGGAGTGGTACCGGTTCGACATGTCCACTTCCGAGTTGATCTACCGGGTGCTTGCGGACCGCGAGTTCACACCGTTCACCGTTGCCGGCCAGATGGGAAAGCCCTTCCTGCTGCCCTACGGTCAACCGCTGCCCATGGTCGGCCGGTGAAATCAGCGCGCGGTTGGCTTCGCGCTCTGTTTCGGGGCGCATCCGACGGGTGATCAGGGCGCGCTGCCGGATCTCGAAGATCGGGAAACGCGATGGCGACCGCGGTGAGGCTGACCACCGGGGCCGTGAAGACGCCGGCGGTGCTGAGGAGTTCCCTGTCGCCATGTCGGCCCGACGTTGAGTGTGATCCGGCGATCTTCACCGGTCAGATGGACGGCGACCGCACCGGTCTGCAGGAGGAGGAACCCGATGGCCGCGGCCGGCGCCGGCCAGGGAGCGGTGCAGGTCAGCGGCGGCAGGATCAGCCCGGTCGCACCGAGTGTCTCGACCGGCCCCAGCGCCCTGATGGCGGCCAGGGGTATGCGGTGGCCCCAGGCCGTCGCCGGTCGGGAGGAGCGCGGCCGGGCCGTCCCGTCGGCTTCAGGCGAAGTCGGTTGCGGGCTCGGTCGCGTAGCGGCTCATCGCGTCGATGTTGGTCTGCGGCGTCAGCGGCCGGCCGCCGGCGAGCACGTCCTGGAGGTCTCGGAAGTACTGCACGTACAGGTCGGGGGTGAACGTGCTGAGCATGACTGCGGGTTGGTCGGTCGGGTTGGCAAAGGTGTGCGGTGTGCCGGGCGGAATCATCACGAACGTGCCCGCGGTGGCGTCGTGGCCCTCGTCCCCGACGGTGAAGCGCACGGTGCCGGAGAGGATGTAGAAGCCCTCGTCGTGCCGGGCGTGGCGGTGCTGCGGCGGTCCCTGGGTGTGCGGGGCGAGAACGGACTCGGCGATCGCGAGGCGGTGCCCGGTGCGGCTGCCGTCTTCGAGGACACGCATGCGCGTGGTGCCCAGGACGATCGTCTCGCCGTCGCCGGGGCCCACCACTGGTACGGAGGGGTCGGTCTGCGGCTCGCTGGTCTTCGCTACTTCGGTCATGCCCACAAGTGCACCGCCAGGGCTCCACGGCTGTCCAAGACCCATCCCGCGACGCCGATACCTCGTGGGTATCGTTGCAGCGTGGAGCTACAGACCTTGCGCTACTTCGTGGCCGTCGCCGAGGAACTCCACTTCGGCCGGGCCGCCGCCCGACTGCACATGAGTCAGCCGCCACTGAGCAGGGCGATCATGCGGTTGGAGGCCGATGTCGGGGCCCGGCTGTTCGCCCGCTCGCCCGCCGGCGTCACGCTCACCCCGGTCGGTACGGTGCTGCTCGACGAGGCGCGGGCCCTGCTCGACCATGCCGACCGCGTCCGCGTACGCGTGAACGCGGCGGCCGGCGTCGCGACCATCACCGTCGGCATCCTGGGTGACGGCACCGACCCGGGAGTGACCAGGCTGGCGGCCGCCTACCGCCGACGCCACCCCGGCATCAACATCCGCATCCGCGACACCGACCTGACCGACCCAACCTGCGGGCTGCACGCCGGGCTGGTCGACGTCGCCCTGACCCGGGCGCCGTTCGACGAGACGGCCCTGACGGTGCGTGCGCTGCGGGCCGATCCGGTCGGCGTGGTCCTGCGCGCCGACGACCCGCTGGCCTGTCGCGACCGGCTACGGCTGGCCGACCTGAGCGACCGCCGCTGGTTCCAGTTCCCGCAGGGGACCGACCCCGTCTGGCAGTCGTACTGGAACGGCGGCCGGCCGCGCGAGGGCCCAGTGGTGCGCGCCGTCCAGGAATGCCTGCAGGCCGTGCTGTGGAACGGCACGGTCGGCCTCGCCCCGCTCGGGCACGATCTGCCCGCGGAGTTGGCCGCGGTGCCGCTGATCGACATGGCGCCGAGCCGAGTGGTGGCGGTGTGGAACGAAGGTGACACCAACCCGTTGGTCCGGTCCTTCATCGAGACCGCGACAGCCGCGTACCGGGGCTGAGCACCGGCAACGGGTGCTGCCACAGCTCGTGAGTCGGCTTCCGCGCGGCCGGCCTGCTTGGGGCCCACCGGGAGGACCGGATTGACAATCAGGGTGCCGGGCCAGGCGCGGCGCAGGCCGATGAGCACCTCCTCGTCCGTTGTCGCTTCCAGGTGGACGTAGGCGAGTTGGAGCCGGGCCAGTTCCCTCAGCAACGCGGTGTTGAGGGCGAGGCGCGGTCACCCATCCCCATACTGCGTGGCTGTCTCGCGCTGTTGGTCCGCTGCGGAGAGTGTGTCCGCTCGGCCTACTTGGACTCGACTCGTCCTGTCGGGTTGGGGCTGGCGGTCAGTGCGTCCCGCGCCGTCTGCCAAGCGGAGTCTCCGGGGTAGAGCTGGGTGCGGAGGTAGGCCCAGGTGAGCCGCCCTAGCGCAGCCACCCGCTCGGGGTTCTCGTCCGTGGTCTCGGCGGCGTCGTATCCGGAGATCCCGCCGAGTCCGTGCCCCGCGTCGAACAGGGTCAGCAGGGTCTTGGGTCCGGGCGCGAGGGTGTAGGGGTCGGTGTGCCAGTCCGGACCCATGTCCGTGAAGTGCCGGGAGTCGTCCTTGTCGCCGGCGACGACCAGCGCGGGTGTGGTCATCGTCGAGAAGTCCGTGGTCCGGGCGAACGACAGGGTTTCGGCCATGGGCCCGTTCAGGGCGTCGCCGCCCCTGCCGGGTGCGGCCAGCAGCACACCGGTCTTGATCCGGGGCTCGACGAGGTTGACTTCCTCTCCGTCGTCGGGGTCGGTGAGCCGGGCCCCCAGCAGGAGGCCGGCGGTGTGGCCGCCGAGCGAGTGCCCGGCAACGGCGACCTTGCTGTGGTCCATGCGTCCGGCGAGCTGCGGCACGGCGGCCTCGATCACGTCGAGCCGGTCGAGGATGTGCTTCATGTCCTCGGCGCGTGAGCGCCAGAACAGGGGCGCTCCGGGGGTGTCGGGGTGCAGGTGGCTCAGTGTCCTGGAGCTGAGGTGGGTGGGCTGGATGACGATGAACCCGTGTGCCGCCCAGAAGTTGGCAAGCGGCGCGTAGCCGTTGAGCGAGGAGAGGTTGTTCGAGGGGCCGTGACCGTGGGAGAGGAGGACGACGGGCAGGTCGGTTCCGGTCGTGGGTGCGGAGACGCGCGCGTGAAGGTCCACGGGACGTCCGGTCACGGGCAGCACCACCGGGCTGAACGAGAGGACGGGAGCGGGAGAGCCGAGGGCGTCGGTCGGGGAAGGTGATTCACTCATGATGCGTATGTCCCTTCGATGGCCTCTTCCGCCGGTCTTGTTCGGCCGGCGGCGGGAGGCGGTCGGGAGCGTCCGGCTTCAGCTACGCTGAGAAGCGGATCACTGTTCCGCTTAACATACGGAACAGCGTTCCGTTTCGTCAACGGTCACGGGAAGGAGGGTGTGGTGTCCACTGCAGGCCAGTCCGGGGAGGTGCCGGCCCGAAGCAAGCGGGCCGACGCGCTGCGCAACCAGCAGACTCTGCTTGCCGCCGCCGCAGAGGTGTTCGTCACCTCGGGTGTCGACGCACCCATCCGTGAGATCGCGGCCAGAGCGGGCGTCGGATTGGGAACGATCTACCGCCACTTCCCGACGCGGGCAGATCTCGTCGTCGCCGTCTACCGCCACCAGGTCGAGGCATGCGCCGAGGCCGGCCCGGGCCTGCTGGCCAGTGCCGACTCTCCGCTCGCGGCACTGCGCCAGTGGATCGACCTCTTCGTCGACTTCCTGGTCACGAAGCACGGCCTCGCCAACGCGCTGCAGTCGGACAGCGGCGGCTTCGCCACGCTGCACACCTACTTCGTCGACCGCTTGGAACCCGTCTGCGCGCAGTTGCTCGACGCGGCAGTCGACACCGGCGAAATCACGCCCGGTACGCAGCCGTACGAACTGATGCGCGGCATCGGCAACCTCTGCATCGGACGTGACAGCGACCCCCGCTACGACCCCCGCCGATTGATCAACCTGCTTCTTCAAGGACTACAGCGACCGCAGCCGTCATGACGCCGACGACACTCAACGGCCCTTTGGCCTCAGCGAGATCACGGTCCGCGCCCCTGGCGCGGTGCTGACATGACCGTGGCCTCCGCGGCGAACTCTTGCTCCACCGGGCCGAATCCCGCCCCTGGCTGCTCGTAGAGCAGGCCAACGACACGGTCCGCTCCGGCGCAGGAAGCCGCAGGGCGCTCACCAGGGCACCGGCGTTCCGTCCCAGGAGAAGAAGCCGCCGGTGGGGCCGTCGTCCGGCAGCAGAGCCAGGCGGAGGGTGCCCTGGGCGGCCTCCGCCGGGTCGCCGCCGGCAGCGGCGGCCCGGGGGTTGAGATCGGTGGCCCGCAAGCCGGGGGCCAGCGCGTTGACCTTGAAACCGTCCTCGGCCAATGCCTGGGCGTAGAGGACGGTGAGGGCGTTGAGGGCGGCCTTGGACGACCGGTAGGCGGCGGCGCCACCGCTTCCCGGGGTGAACTGGGGGTTGGGGGTGGGGCTGGTGCTCCAGGTCAACGATGCGGTGCCACTGGAGAGGTTGACGATGCGCGGGTGCGGGGACCGGCGCAGGGCGGGCAGGAAGGCATTGGTCACCGCCGCCACCCCGAACACGTTGGTCTCGTACGTGCGCCGGTACTCCTCGACGCTGGTGTCGGCCGGCGGGGCGAGGGACGGTGCGATGCCGGCGTTGTTGACCAGCACGTCCAGGCGGTCCACCTGAGCCGCGGCCCGTGCGATGCCGTCGGGATCTGTCACGTCGAGGACCAGCAGGCGGGCGCAGGCACCGATCTCCTCGACGGCCCGCCGCCCGCGCCCGGGGTCGCGGGCGCCCACGTACACGGTGAAGCCCTCGGCGGCGAGCAGCCGGGCGATGTGCCTGCCGATGCCCTTGTTGGCACCGGTGACCAGAGCTGTGCGATTGTTCATGGCGACCACGGTTCCCTGGCTGTGCGCGCCCTGCCAGGGACAGCCTGTACCAGGCAGCGGCAGGAGGCGGCATGGCACGGCAGGAGTTGGCGCACTTCCTCCGGGACCGCCGGGCGGGCCTGAGTCCGCAGGAGATCGGGCTGACGGCGACGGGCACCGCTCGCCGTACGCCGGGCCTGCGCCGCGAGGAGGTGGCAGAGCTCGCCCATATGTCGGTCGACTACTACACGCGGCTGGAGCAGGCCCGGGGACCGCGGCCGTCGGCCCGGATCCTGGACGCGCTGGCCCAGGCGCTGCGGCTCACGCCGGCCGAGCGCAGCCACCTGTTCCGCCTGGCGGGATCGAGCGCGCCACCCGGCATCAGCGCCGAGCGGCGGGTACGCCCGCACGTCGCCCGGATGCTGGAGCGGCTGCCGGAGACCGGTGCCATCGTCACCGACGCGGCGTACGGCGTCGTCGCCTGGAACCCCCTGGCCCAGGCACTGTTCGGCGGTGACCTCCGAGGCGGGACGACGAACCTGGCCCGGCGCCGCTTCCTGGGCCAGGGGCGGATGTACGAGAGCTCCAGCGCCGAGGAGTTCGGGCACATCGTGGCGGCGCGGCTGCGCCGGGCCGGCGACCGCTACCCGCATGACCCGCAGCTGACCGCCCTGCTGGCCGAACTGCACGCGGGCAGCGAGGAGTTCCGACAGATCTGGCAGACGCGTCCGGTCCACGCCCCAGGGCACCGCACCAAGACCCTCGACCACCCGGAGGCCGGCACACTGCGGTTGAACTGCGACGTCCTGCTCGTGCCCGAGGACGACCAGGAAGTCGTCCTGATCACGGCCGACCCCGGATCACCTGCCGCGCGCGCCCTGCGCCGACTGGCCACGCAGGCGGCCTGAACCTCTTTCAGGGCCCTCACGTGAGAGCCGTCGATCGCGGTGTCGTCCATGTCCAGCAGGCCGGCCGCCCGCAGCCCAGCCAAGAGGGCCTCATGCAGGCGGGGCCACGAACCGGCTCCGGTCCAGTCCCGAAGGCGCTGCCAGCCGGTCCCCCCACTGCAGCCGACTCTCTCCGTTGGCACATCGGCCCAGGCCACGCCCTCGCCCAGGGCGTCAACGATTCCTCGCACGGCCGCACGGTCATCCGCCCGACGGCCCCGCTCCGAGGCCGAGGGGTGTGAGGTAAAAGACGCGGATGTCGCGTGCCGTCCGGGCGGCGTAGTCGTCGAAGACCGGGAGGATGCACAGCAGTTGCTGCCGGTACTCGGGGAGCCGGTTGACGGGGAGCAGTTCGGCTGTGACGGGATGGCGTTCCCGGTTCGTGACGACGACGGCGTGGGGGGCGTGGAGCAGGTTGGTACTCCACGCCGGGTGGTGCGGTCGGCCGAAATTGGTGGCGGCGACCAGCCAGCTGCCGTCAGCGAAGCGGTGCGCACACAGCGCCGTGGTGCGGGCCAGTCCGCTGCGGTGGCCAGTGGTGACGAGCATGACGGTCGGGAGCAGGGCCCGGCTGGGCAGCCAGCGGCCACCGGTCAGGCGGTGCGCCGCTCGGTCGACGCGCGGCAGCAGGTGCGGCGCGAGGGTGGTGAAGGCACGCGTCCGGCCGATCCGGGTGACGAGGGGACGGATCGTCATGGGGTCCCTTCAGGTGCAGCGGCTTCGGGCCAGCGGGCGAAAGCGCGCTCTGCCATGGCGGTGATGGTCAGGGAGGGGCTGCCGCCGAGGTTGTGCGCAATGGCCGAGCCGTCGGCGACGTGCAGGGTGGGGTACCCGTGGACGCGGTGGTCGCAGTCGGCGACGGTCTCTGCGGGATCGGTGCCCAGTGGGCATCCGCCGAGCAGGTGTGCGGTGACCGGCAGCCGGGCGGGCAGGCTCCCGGGTCGGCCCTTCCGGTCGCCGATGCTCCTGAGGTGGGGGTATCTCCCATGCCCCTTGGGCATGGGGGAGGGCGGTGTCCTTCGTGTCGAGGCAGCCGGTCAGCGAAAGGATGCCCAGGTCATCGTCGGTCGGGTAGCGCCATGGGAACGTCATGCTCTCTTCGCGTGTTTCACGTGATTCGCGTGTCTCCTCTTTGTGCGGCATCGATGAGGTCAGGTCACAGCGGCACGGTGATCCAGATGGTCTTGCCGCCGCCGTCGGCGTCGGGCCGCACGGTCCAGGTGCCGCCCCACTCGGCGGTGACCTCTGCGACGGTGGCCAGCCCTCCCATGCTCTGCGGGAAGCTCAGCGGGTCGGGCGCGTAGGGGTGGCGGTCGTGGACGGCGAAGGCCAGCACGTCGGAGCCTGCCGCGAAGGTGACGGTGATCTGGGGCGAGGCAGCGGCGGCGTGCCGGACGCTGTTGGTGACCAGCTCGCTCAGCACCAACAAGGCCGGCCCCAGGACAGGATGTCCAGGGGCGACGCCCCAGCCCGCACAGGTCAGCTCGGCTGTTTCGCGGGCCAGCCGGACGGAGGCGGGGACGTTCGGCACGACGAGCACGGAGCGCATCGGCAGGGCAAGGGGCTCAGTGGTCATCGGGACGTGGGCCTTCGCGCGTCGGGTGCTTGAGCGGGGTCGGTGGCGTGGGCGAAGCGGTGGCCGTCGACGGTCTGCGGATGGATGCGCAGCAGTGCGTCGTGCGGGCCGTGGGACCAGCCGACCAGGGTGCGCCGGTAGTGCGCGGCCTCGTCCTCCTGGGTGACGACCTCGGCCAGTCCGGAGGCGGTCACCGCCCAGCCGGTGCCGGTCGTCGGGTCGATGTGGTCGGCGTGGTACGTGACGGCGACCCGCCCGGCCAGGGCGGCAGCCGGGACCGGCGCGCGGACGATCAGGCGCCCGTACTCCAGGACGTGGGAGGCGGGGCGGACGACCGTCACCGCCCGCTGCTCGTACAGCAGCCGTCCCAGCGAAGCGCCTCCGGCCTCCGCCCCGAGCCCGGAGGAGACCCCGAAGCCCAGCGCGAGGGGCAGCGCCACGATCGCGACGGTCAGCCCGGCCAGCAGATCCCGACGCGGATCACGCCCCATCGGCGCCAGATCGGCGCGGTCGGACACGAGGGAACGGACCAGGCCCCACGTCCGGCCCGGCAGCGACATGCTCACCGCGCGGCGACCTCGGCTTCCCGCAGCTCGGCCAACAGCTCGTTCTGCCCGGACAGCATCTGTGTCAGGATCCGCCGCGCGGCCCGCATCAACTCCGCCACATCCCCGCCGGCCAGCTCGTAGACGACGGTGGAGCCCTCGCGCGTGGACGTGACAATTCCTGAGCGGCGCAGCACCGCCAGTTGCTGGGACAACGCCGCCGGCTCGATCTCGATCTCCGCGAGCAGTTCCCGTACCGGCATCGGCCCGTTCTGCAGCAGCTCCAGCACACGGATGCGGACCGGGTGCCCCAGCATCCGGAAAAACTCGGCCTTGGCCTGATACAGCGGGACCAGCACGGAAATCCTCGATCACTCCACACACAGCCCTGCCGAGGGCGGGGCACACCTGAAGCGTCGTGCCCGCGGCTGCCACGGCCACGACCGGTACAGCATGTAGCGAATTGCTAATTTTTGCAATTCACATTGTCGTCACATCGCTGCTGGAGGTGTGTGATGGTGGGGCGGGCTCGCGCATGGGCGCCGGCGGAGCGAGGATGAGGCTATGGCCGACGGTGCGCCTGTGGTGGTGCACCCGCCGATGACCGAGGGTGGCAGGCGGGTGACGATCCGGGGTGAGCACGTGGGCACGGCCTACCACCTGCTCGACCTGATCGAGTTCCTGCAGCGCGCGGATCTGCCGAAGACCGATACGGCGATCGACGACCCGGAGCTGATCGATTGGCTCGGGGGCGGGCCGGACGTCTGGAACGCCGAGCGGTAAGGGGCCGTCACCCCCGACAAATTTTCGACCGGTCTGGCTGCGGCAGCACGCTCTGCCCGCTGCAGCCGCCTCGGCAACGCGCGCAGCCGGCACGCCGGCGGCATCGCGCGCAGCCTGGCCATCGCCAGGTCACAGGTCGTTTTCCGCGTAGGAGCGGTTGAAGCTCTTGTTGGTCAGCGGGAAGTCCGGGACGATCGTGTTCGCCAATGCCACCGGCAGAGCGGGCCAGTTGAAGAAGGACGGATCGACCGGCTTGACCCGGGCCAGGGTTCCGTCCGGGGCGAGTGCGATCCGGACGGCGATGGCGCCGCGTCAGCCCTCCACCAGGCCCACACCCGTACGGGGCCCGCTCCCGACGCCGGCTGGGGTGACGGCGCACCCATGGGGGCCGCCAGCCCGTCGGTGAACTGCTCGATCAGGGCGAGGGAGGCGTCGATCTCCTCGGCGCGGACCAGGAAGCGGGCCAGTGTGGATCCGTTCCGGTTCGAGGAGCAGGGCGCGGGCGCGCTGGGCTCGGTCCGGGACGTCGATGCCGGTGGCCTCCTCGACGGCCAGGCAGTACGCGAGGGCGTGGCCGACCGCGGTGTCGCCGCTGATGCGCTCGGCGAGCGGGAGGCCGGCTGTGGTCGAGCGGCACTGGAAGAGTTTCTCGATGCCCTTGTGGACGAACCAGAGGCGGTCCTTGAGCCTGAGGATGGTCTCGCCGACGATGGAGAAGCGGGAAGTGGCCGGGCTCGATCAACCTGGCGTGCACCGGGCCGCCGGGGATCTCGTAGACGCCGTCGCCCTCCACCTCCAGGAACGGGTAGCGGCCTTCCTGCTCGCCGAAGGCCGGCGGGGAGCCGGCGTCGGGGAGTATCGGGTACCAGCCGCGTGGCCAGTGGAAGTTGAACGCCGCCGCGATCTCGATCTCACACCCGTTGCGGGACCCCGCATCGACGCACCGCACCTGCACCGACCCGCCGAACTCCGTGGCCCCCGGCGGGGCTTCGCCTTCCGGACGCGGCGATGGGGGTCCCCTGTTCGAGCGAAGTCGCGAGCTTGGGGGCGGGCCCGGCCACCCGTCCGGTGTCGCGGATCTCGCACAGCAGGGCCATGAACCCTCCCTGACACGGTGAAGACGTATTCGCAGGTCGCCAACGAGGCACTCTGCAGCCGGAGTAACGGCACTTGTCCTGTGCTTTGCGGACTCTGACGAGGCTTGGTCGCCTGGACACCGTCCCGTCGACGTGGGGGCTGCGTGGTGCAGCGACCGCCTTCCGATGCCGCGGAGCGCTGTCCAGCTCACAGGAGGCGGTCGCCGTTCGAGGGCCGCCGCTACGACGGCGGTTTCGCCTCACCCTGTGCCGCCTTCAGGTCGGCGAGCAGCTCGGCCTGCCCGGCCAGCACGCCGGACAGGATCGTACGGGCGACCCGAAGCAGTTCGGCCACGCGCGGGTCGGTCAGCGAGTAGTACACGGTCGAGCCCTCCTTGCGGGTCGTGACCAGGTTCATCCTGCGCAGGACGGCCAGCTGCTGGGAGAGGTTCGAGGGTTCGACGCCCACCTCCGGCAGCATCTCGGCCACCGCGTGCTCACGCTCGCTCAGCAACTCCAGGACACGGATGCGCACGGGATGACCGAGTGTCTTGAAGAACTCGGCCTTCAGCTGGTAAAGCGGCGTACTCACCGTGCCGTCCCCTTCCCGGCATAACAGCACGGCCCCACGGGCCGGACGTCGGCGCATCGCGTCCACTCACTCGTCAAGAACATGCGGCCATCCTCGCCTGCGGAACCGGCAGCACCGAATCCGCTCCGAGGGTCGAGCCCATGAACACGGCCGTGACGGCCCAAGCAGTTGCAGAGATTGGCAATTCCGTACGTCCTGTGGGCGCCATATGTGAGTCTCGATCGCGCGGTGAGGGCCGAATGCCGTCACCCGTGGCCGTTCCCTTTGGACGCCGCGTCAACTACCCAGGGCTGGGGACCGGCACCCGGCCCCCTGGCCGGCCACCTTTGGAGTGAGCAGCTCCAGTGCCCCTTCCCAGCAGAACCGGTCCGCTCCGCCGCCTGCCTTCGGCTGGTGTGGCTCGTACGAGCCGATGCGGACGCCCATGTCACGCAGCCGTTCCAGGCTCTGGCGGTATGCGGGGTGGGCGGCCTGGGCGGAGTTCGACGGCCCGGCCCCCACACCTACCCGATCGAGCTCTTCAGCACCTGGGATGTCCTGCCGCCGGGCCCTGACCCGTGGATGTACTGGTCGGCCCAGGCGCTGATGATGTGGGCGGCTCGCTGCGCCTGTCCTCGTGCGGTCAGGAGATGGTCCGCTCCTTCGAGCGAGACGAAGCTTCGCGGGTGTCGTGCCTCGCGGAAGATCTCCCCGGCGTTGGCGATGCCGACGGTTTGGTCGGTAGGCGAATGCAGGACGAGCAGCGGCAGGTTCAACTCGCGTATCCGGTCGCGTAGGTGAGCCTGGCGGACGTCTTCGACGAAGGCGCGCTTGAGGACCAGGGTCCTCCCGCCGACGAACCACTCGTGCGAACCTTCACTGAGAACGCGATCCATGACCGCGTCGTACTGTCGCTCGACGTGGCTGGGCTCGACAGGCGCCCCGATCGTGGCGAGCGCGCGGACGCCGGTTGCCTCGGCCGCTGCGGCGAGGGCGGCGGCGCCTCCCCATGAGTGCCCCACCAGCAGGTCCGCTGGAGTTCCTCGCTCCGCCATCAGGGCCGCTGCACGGATCGTGTCCTGGACCTTGACGGTGAAGGAACCGTCCCCCCAGTCGCCGTCGGAGTCCCCGATCCCGAGGTTGTCGTAACGCAGCATCCCGATCCCCTCGCGTGCCAGTTGCTTGCTGACGCGCGAGGCTGCCGGCGAGTCCTTGCCGAGTGTGAATCCGTGCACGAAGATTCCCCAACCTCGGATCTCGCCGTCTGGCAGGTCGATGGCTCCGGCCAGTTCGGGGCCGACGACGCTCCGGAATCTCACTTTTTCGGTCATGTTGCGATCACCTAGGCAGGGACTGTTCGTGGGGCAGGGGGGAGAGGGCGACACCGGCGGGTGCCATGCGCGTGCTCCGAGCGGGAGGGCAGGGGAGCAGTGAGGGCGGTGCTTGCCGCTGTTGGCGCGTCAGACGATCGGCCTCTGTGCGGACGCCGGCTTGGTGGTGAGCAGTGCGGTGATCTCGTCGGCGAGGTGCGGGCCGAGCTCACCCCAGCCGTCCTTGTAGCCGTAGACGCCGGCCAGGGTGCGGGCCTCGTAGTCGCCGTTCATGATCTCGATGTCGGTGGCTGTGATGAGTGCCGGGTGGGCGACGCCGACGGCCGCCGAGACCTTCATCAGCTCCTTGCGCAGGGTGCGCAGGTAGACGGCGGCCCGGGTGGCCTTCGAGGTCGGGTCGAGGCCGCGGGCCAGCCGCGGGTTCTGGGTGGCGACGCCGGTGGGGCACTTGTCGGTGTGGCACTTCTGCGACTGGATGCAGCCGATCGACAGCATCGCCTCACGCGCCACGTTGATCATGTCGGCCCCCAGAGCGAAGGCGACCGCGGCGTTCTCCGGCAGGCCGAGCTTGCCGGAGCCGATGAAGGTCAGGTCGTCGGTCAGCCCCTGCTCGGCGAAGGTGCCGTAGACCCGGGAGAAGCCCATCCGGAAGGGCAGCGACACCGAGTCGCTGAAGATCAGCGGTGCCGCCCCGGTGCCGCCCTCGCCGCCGTCGACGGTCACGAAGTCGACACCACGATCACCACGCGCCATCAGCGTGGCCAGCTCCTGCCAGAAATCCATCTCGCCCACCGCGCTCTTGATCCCGACCGGCAGACCGGTCTCGGTGGCGAGCAGTTCGACGAAGTCGAGCATCGAGTCGACGTCGCTGAACGCGGTGTGCCGCGACGGGGAGGCGCAGTCCTTGCCGAGCGGGATGCCGCGGATCCCGGCGATTTCGGGGGTCACCTTCGCGCCCGGCAGCATCCCGCCCAGTCCTGGTTTGGCGCCTTGGGAGAGCTTGATCTCTATCGCCTTGACCGGGGCGCCGGCGACCACGTCCTTGAGCTTGTCGAGGTTGAAGGTGCCGTCCTCGTTGCGGCAGCCGAAGTACGCCGTACCGATTTGAAGGACGAGGTCGCCGCCGTTGCGGTGGTACGGCGAGAGGCCGCCCTCTCCCGTGTTCTGCATCGTGCCCGCCAGCGCCGCCCCCTTGTTGAGTGCCGTGATCGCCGCGCCGGAGAGCGACCCGAAGCTCATCGCCGATATGTTCACCACGCTCGCCGGCCGGAACGCTTTGGCGCGCCCGCGTGGCCCGCCCAGCACCTTGGCCGAGGGCAGTGGGGCCTGCGGGTCGTGCGCGTCGGGCAGCGCGCCGGCGAACGTGCGTTGCTTCAGGTACGCGTGCCCCTGCATGTGCTCGACGTCGTTGTCGGTTCCGAACCCGAAGTAGTTGTTCTCGCCCTTCGCCGAGGCATAGATCCAGGTGCGCTGGTCACGACTGAACGGGCGCTCCTCGTCGTTGGAGGTCACGATGTACTGCCGCAGCTCCGGCCCGATCGTCTCCAACAGATACCGGGCGTGCCCGATCACCGGGAAGTTCCGGAGCAATGCGTGCTTCTTCTGGACAAGGTCACGAGCGGCCACCAGTGCCAGTGCTGTTGCGGTGGCCGTGGCGATGCTCCGGGCGCGCATGAACGTTCCTCTCCTCGATGCTCGACTCCATCGCCATGCGGTGGACGTCGTCGTGTCGTATCGGGCGTTGGGCGGCGGGCACGACCCAGCGGGCGTCGGCGTCCGTCGGAGAACGCGAAATGATATTAGGGGCTCGCTCGGACAGGTGTGCGGGCAGGGTCGTCGGGTGGGTCGGTCGTCCCGGCGGTGGGTGGTCCGGGCGCGTGGGAAGGGCTACGCACGGTGATGACGGCATCCGCGAGGTCGAAGAAGGCATTGATGACGCTGGTACGAAGACCGGGAGGTGCCGGCGACGATCATCTTCGTGTGGAGGGTGCAGGTGCCCGGACGCGCGCTCAGCAGTCGAACACCGACCAGCAGATGTCGTTCCGCAATCGCTGGTCGTCGATCACAAGCTCGCGAATCGCCTCTGGGAGCCGGCCACGCTGCCACTGGCACTCAAGTCGCCCTGCGGCCTCGCCCTCGCCTTCCGGTGCGGCAGCACGTGCGGCCTTGATCGCATAGGCGGCCGCGCCAAGCTCGTGCGCGGCGACGTGGGCGACGACCGCGGCCTGTCCGGCGGCGTACGCGGCATGCCGTGCTGCGCCACGCAGGTCTCGCGCTGCGCCCATGGCATGGCCGCCCGCCGCGCGGGCCTGCATCATCTTGACCTCGCCACGTACCCAGGCGCGAGCATGCTCGATCGCCTGACGCGGCCGTGGGTCCTCAGGCCGGGCCGACTCGAAGAGGTCAAGGACGTGCTCCGCGCACGATGCAGCCCAGAGAGCAAGGAGATGGTGATCCGCATCGGTGAGGGTCCCACCGCGGCGGATCGTCACGAAGCGAGGGTCCCGGACCTTCGGGAGGATCATGGTTGGCACTCCTTTTGCTGGTATCCGCCCCACAGTTGAGGGCGCGCACCGGTGGCCAGGCACACCCCCGAGCAAAGCCTGCAAACCCGGTGGTCGATCCGCAAGCTCGTCGACCACACCAAGGGCGCAAGCGAGCACGCGGTTCGTGGCTCTCTCGTGCCGAGGGGATTCCCACCAACTGTCGTTCTCGCATCCCACCGTGGGGCGCTCGGCAGGCACCCCGAGCGGCCGGCAGTTGCCTGCCGACCGCACCCACGTCTTGTGCCATCCGTTGCCAGGGTCGATACGCGGTCGGAGGTGCCGCCTCGTGAGGGGTGACCGGTATCGGTTCAGTGGGGGAGGGCGTTCTCCAGTCCGGCGTCGGGCTCCAGGGCCGTGTGGAGTCGGGCGTAGGCGCCTTTCGCGGCCAGGAGTTGGGCGTGGGTGCCGCGTTCGACGATGCGGCCGTCCTCCATCACGAGGATGAGGTCCGCGTCGCGGATGGTGGACAGGCGGTGGGCGATGACGAAGCTGGTGCGCCCCGCGCGCAGCGAGTGCAGGGCGCGCTGGATGAGGGCCTCTGTACGGGTGTCGACGGCGCTGGTCGCCTCGTCGAGGAGCAGGATCGAGGGCCGGGCCATGAACGCGCGGGCGATGGTGATGAGTTGTTTCTCGCCCGCGCTGATGGTGGCCGACTCCTCGTCCAGGACCGTGTCGTAGCCGTCGGGCAGGGTGCGGATGAAGCGGTCGGCGCACGTGGCGCGGGCGGCGGCCACGACGTCCTCGCGGGTGGCGTCGGGGCGCCCGTAGGCGATGTTCTCCGCGATGGTGCCGGAGAAGAGCCAGGCGTCCTGGAGCACCAGGCCGATGTGGGAGCGCAGTTCCTCGCGGGTCAGGGTGGTGATGTCGGTGCCGTCCAGGAGGATGCGGCCCCCGTCCGTCTCGTAGAACCGCATGAGGAGGTTGCCCAGGGTGGTCTTGCCCGCGCCGGTCGGGCCGACGACCGCCACGGACTGGCCGGGTTCGACGGTGAGGGAGAGGTCTTCGATGAGGGGGATGTCGGGGGAGTAGCGGAAGCAGACCTTCTCGAACCGGACGTGTCCGCGGGCCTCGTGGAGGTGCGCGGGGTGCGCGGGGTCGGGGCCCTGTTCGTCGGCGTCCAAGAAGTCGTGGATCCGCTCCGCGGAGGCGAGGGCGGACTGGAGGCGGGCGGCGATGCCGGCGACCTCGACGATCGGATGGCTGAACTGCCGGGAGTAGAGGATGAACGCCTGGACGCCGCCGATGGAGAGGGTCCCGGTGAGCACGCGCAGCGCGCCGACGACCGCCACGACGACATAGCCGAGGTTGGAGACGAACATCATCGACGGTTCGATGCTTCCGGAGATGAACTGGGCGCGCGCGGCGGCGCGGTAGAGAGCCTGGTTGTGCTCGTCGAAGGCCCGCTCGGCCTGCTCGCGCCGCCCGAAGCCCTTGACCAGCGAGTGCCCGGTGTAGACCTCCTCGATGTGCGCGTTGAGCGCTCCGGTGGCGGACCACTGCTGGGTGAACCGCGGCTGTGCGCGCTTGCTGATCCGGGCCGCGAGCACGGCCGACACCGGTACGCAGGCCAGCATGATCAGTGCCAGCAGTGGCGAGATGACGAACATCAGGACCAGCATGGTCAGCACGGAGAACGCCGCCGTGAGCAGCTGACTGAGGCTCTGCTGCAGGGTCTGCTGGAGGTTGTCGACGTCGTTGGTCACCCGGCTGAGCACCTCGCCCGCCGGGTGGCGGTCGAAGTACCACAGCGGCAGGCGGGCGAGCTTGTCCTCCACGGACCGGCGCAGCGCGAAGACCACGCGCTGGACGACGGCCGCGACCAGCCGCCCCTGGAGGAGGGTGAGCAGGGCGGCGGTGCCGTAGAGCGCGAGCGCGATCAGCAGCAGGCGGGCGATCCCGTCGAAGTCGACTCCGCCGGATCCACGGGTGTGCCGGAGGCCGTCGAAGACGAGGTCGGTGGCTCTGCCGAGGAGCATCGGACCCGTCGCGTTGAGCGCGACGCCGCCGATGCCGAGGGCGACCGCCACGGTCACCAGGGCACGGTGCGGGTGCAGTAGCCCCAGCGTGCGGCGGGCGGGGCCGGGCCGCGTGCGGCTAGCGCTGTCCGCCGAGACCATGGACAGCCTCCCGAGGAGTCGTGGCGGCTGCGGCGTCCGGGCCTGCGTCGCCGTAGTGGCCGGTGGTTGCGGTGCGTTGGGACCGGGCGATCTCCCGGTACGTCGTACTGGTGCGCAGCAGCTCCTCATGCGTGCCGGTGGCGGCCACCCGCCCCGCGTCCAGGACCACGATGCGTCGCGCGCGGCGGACGGTGCTGACGCGCTGGGCGACGGTGAGCACCGTCGCCCGGGAGAGCTCGGGCTCCAGGGCGGCTCGCAGCGCGGCGTCCGTGGCGTGGTCCAGCGCGGAGAAGCAGTCGTCGAAGAGATAGATGTCCGGCTTGCGGAGCAGGGTGCGCGCGATCGCCAGACGTTGTCGCTGCCCGCCGGACACATTGGTGCCGCCCTGGGCGATCGGGGTGTTCAGCCCCTCGGGCAGGTGCCGTACGAAGTCGCGGGCCTGGGCGATCTCCAGCACGCGCCAGAGTTCGTCGTCGGTGGCGTCCGGGTCGCCGAAGCGCAGATTGCTGGCGACGGTGCCGGAGAAGAGGTACGGCCGCTGCGGTACGAAGCCGACGGTGCGGCGCAGCACCTCCGCGTCCAGTGCGCGGACGTCGACGCCGCCCACGTGGACGGAGCCGCCGGTGGCGTCGAAGTGCCGCAGCACGAGGTTGAGCAGGGTGGTCTTGCCGCTGCCGGTGCTGCCGAGGATCGCCACCGTCTCGCCCGGCCCGGCGCTCAGGTCGATCCCGCGCAACACCGGCTCCTCCGCTCCCGGATAGCGGAACTCGACGTCATGTAAAGCCAGTTGGCCGGATTCGGGCACGGCGGGCACGGGTTCGTGCGGCGCCGGCACGCTCGGCTGGGTGGTCAGCACCTGCTGGATGCGCTCGGCGGAGACCCGCGCCCGCGGCATCGCCAGGCACACGAAGGTCACCATCACCACCGACATGAGGATAAGCGCCAGATAGCTCAGAAACGCGCTGAGCGCGCCGAACGGAATCGCCCCGGCCTCGACGCGGTGAGCGCCGAACCACAACACGGCCACCATGAACGCATTCAGGGCCAGCAGCACGACGGGGATGACGGCCGCCAGCAGCCGGCCGACGCGCAACGAGATGTCACGTAATTCGGAATTGGTGCGGCCGAATCTCGCGCTTTCGTGGGCGTCGCGCACAAAAGCCCGTACGACACGGACCCCGGTAATGCGTTCGCGCAGCAGCCCGTTGATGCGGTCCAGGTACTCCTGCATACGGGCGTAGAACGGATCGGTACGGCCGAGAATGAGTCCGAAGCATATTCCGAGGACCACTATCAGTGCCACGAGGAGCAGGGAGAGCTCGATGTCCTGCTGGAGGGCGAGCGCGACGCTGCCCAGACACATCAGCGGCGCCGACACGGCGACGTCGAACGCGGACACCGCCAGCATCTGTACCTGCTGTACGTCGTTGATGGTCCGCGTCATCAGCGACGGGGTGCCGAACTGCCCGACCTCGCGGGCGGAGAAGTCCAACACCCGGCGGAAGACCGCCGAGCGGATGTCGCGGCCCATCGCCATGGCCGTACGGGCGCCGAGCGACACCGCGCCCACGGACGCCGCGATCTGGACGAGCGCCACGGCCAGCATGGCCAGGCCGGCCCGGATGATGTAGCCGCTGTCGGCCTTGACCACGCCGTTGTCGATGAGTGCGGCGCCCAGCGTCGGCAGGGCCAACGTGGCGAGGATCTGCGCCAGTTGCAGCAGCCCCAGCACGGCGACGGAGCGCCGGTGGGGCCGCACATGGATTCGCAGGAGTCTGAGCAGCACCGGGCGACGCTCCAGAAGACGGGCAGGTCCGTTCGGCGGGAGGGGCGACGGCGCCGACCGGGGCCTGGGGGGACACCTGGACAGTGCAGCGCACCGCACACCGGAAAATCCCTAGTTTCGCCGGCGGCCGTCCCAACAGGCCGGAAAATCCCGGTGGTTGGACTCGGGAATTCCCTAGTGTGCCCGGAATTTCTTGACACCGCGATCGGCCGCTTGGAAGGTGTGATTACCCAGCGTGTGGACCGCGGCTGTTTTTTGATGCCACAAAAAACATTCGACGCCAAGCGGTCAAGTAGCCGACTCGGCTCTGCGTTTGGGCGCTCTGTTCTGTGCGTAGGAGAGGAATGAGATGTCCAAGCGTGCGCTGATCACCGGAATTACCGGGCAGGACGGCTCCTATCTGGCCGAGCACCTGCTCGCGCAGGGGTACCAGGTGTGGGGCCTGATACGGGGTCAGGCCAACCCCCGCAAGTCGCGGATCAGTCGGCTCGTCTCCGAACTGTCCTTCGTTGACGGGGACCTGCTGGACCAGGCCAGCCTGGTCTCCGCCGTCGACACGGTGCAGCCCGACGAGATCTACAACCTCGGCGCGATCTCCTTCGTGCCGCTGTCCTGGCAGCAGGCCGAACTCGTCACCGAGATCAACGGCATGGGCGTGCTGCGGATGCTGGAGGCGATCCGCATGGTCAGCGGCCTGAACGGCTCGCGCGGCGGCGGCGGCGATGGCGGCCAGATCCGCTTCTACCAGGCGTCCTCGTCGGAGATGTTCGGCAAGGTCGCCGAGACCCCGCAGTGCGAGACCACCATCTTCCGGCCGCGCAGCCCCTACGGCGTGGCGAAGACCTACGGGCACTTCATCACCCGCAACTACCGTGAGTCCTTCGGCATGTACGCGGTCTCCGGCATGCTCTTCAACCACGAGTCCCCGCGCCGTGGCGCGGAGTTCGTGACCCGGAAGATCTCCCTCGCGGTGGCGCGCATCAAGCTCGGCTACCAGGACAAGCTGTCCCTGGGCAACCTCGACGCCGTGCGCGACTGGGGCTTCGCCGGCGACTACGTCCGCGCCATGCACCTGATGCTCCAGCAGGACGAGCCGGGCGACTACGTGATCGGCACCGGCGAGATGCACTCGGTCCGCGACGCCGTCCGCATCGCCTTCGAGCACGTGGGCCTGAACTGGGAGGACTACGTCACCATCGACCCCTCACTGGTGCGTCCGGCCGAGGTGGAGATCCTGTGCGCGGACGCCGAGCGCGCCCGCAACCAGCTGGGCTGGAAGCCCAGCGTCGACTTCCCCGAACTGATGCGCATGATGGTCGACTCCGACCTGCGCCAGGTGTCCCGCGAGCGGGAGTACGGGGACCTGCTGGCCGCCACCTGGTAGTCGGGCGGGCGCACGGGATACCGCCGGCGTGCGGGCCCCCGCCCCGGTGTATCCCGTACGGCTTCTCGACGGGTGGGCAGCCGTCACGCAGAGCACGGAAACTAGGTGATTTCCCGCATTCCTCCCTGTGGAATGGGCGGGTGGACCACAGGAGTCGGTCTCCGGCCGCCGCATCCCGGCGGGACGGTCCGGCGCCATCGCGAGGAGGAGGAATCAGCGCTATGACGAGAACCACGGCGGAAGGGCTCTGGGCCCGGTGCTACCACCCTGCGCCGGACCGCCCGTGCCAGCTCGTCTGCTTTCCGCACGCGGGCGGCTCGGCTTCCTTCTTCTTCCCGGTGTCAGCGCAACTGTCGCCCGTGGCGGAGGTTCTGGCGGTGCAGTACCCCGGCCGTCAGGACCGGCGCACCGAGACCAGCCCCGGCGACATCGGGACGATGGCCGATCATGTCTACGCGGCCCTGCGGGACCGGCTCGGATCGCGGCCGACGGCGTTCTTCGGGCACAGCATGGGCGCCATGGTCGCCTTCGAGGTGGCCCGGCGGCTGGAGGCCGACGGCGGCGAACTGACGCACCTCTTCGCCTCGGGACGGCGCGCGCCCTCGCGCTACCGGGCGGAGAGCGTGCACCAGCGCGACGACGACGGGATCGTCGCCGAACTGAAGCTGCTCTCCGGTACGGACGCCTCGCTGCTGGGCGACGAGGAGCTGCTGCGCATGATCCTTCCGGCGATCCGCAGCGACTACACCGCGGTGGAGACCTACCGCTGCGCTCCCGGGGCGACGATCAGGGCGCCGATCACCGCGTTGACCGGTGACGCCGACCCCAAGACCACGTTGGAGGAGGCCGGGGACTGGCGCGCGCACACCACCGGCGCGTTCGACCTCCGGGTCTATCCGGGCGGCCACTTCTTCCTCGGTTCCCAGGCTCCCGCCGTGCTGGCGCTGCTGCGTGGACACCTCACCGCCGCCGAGGAGTTGACACGCTGAGGCGCGTCCTGGTCAGCGATTCTGTGATCATGTACTCTGACGTACGTCGGACATCACTCTTTCGGGTGATTTGCAGCGTGATGTGGTGGATTCCCGTCATATCGGCTGTATCTCCGAGGTGCGAGGAGCCCTATGGTGCGAGACCGGAGCGCCAATTCCGGTTTAGCCAGCGGCTTGGTCGGCCGAGTCGATGACGTCCGGGCGCTCAACCGCCTTGCCCACGCGGCGCGTCGGGGGTGCGCACGCTCGGCGGTCGTGACCGGCCCCACCGGGATCGGCAAGTCCGCTCTCTTACATGCCTTCCTCAGTGGGGACGCCTGTCGGCACGCGACGGTTCTGCACGGTTCGTGCGAGGAGGGCACCGCGGGCGACTCCTTGGGCGGCGTACGCACCCTGCTCGGGCCGACCGCGCAGGACGCCGCACGGGAAGGCGCGACCCGGTACGCCCGCCGCGCCCTCGTCCCCGGCGCGCTGGCCGGTGAGCCCCCGCACGCCCCCGCCGTCCAGCACGCGTTCCACGGCCTGTATCGGCTCGCGGCGGACGAACTGACCCGCCGCCCGCTGGTACTGGCCCTGGACGACGTCCACCACTGCGACGAACTCTCCCTGCGCTGGCTGGACTTCCTGCTGCGCCGGGCCGACGCCCTCCCCCTGTTCGTCGTCCTCACCCAGCAGACCGAGGCCGCCGCCCTCGCGCACGGCGTTCCGGCCGGCCGCGCCCTGGCGGACCTCATCGCCCACCACCGCACCACGACGCTGCGCCTGCGGCCACTGACCGAGACGGATGTCGCCGAGGCCGTACGGCGGTGCTTCCCGGAGCCTGCCGCCCCCGCCTACGCCACCGGTGCCTGGGCCGTGACCCGCGGCAACCCCCACCTCCTGGACCGCTTGCTGCGCGCGCTACGGGCCGAGGGAGCCGCCCCGGGCGAAGGCGGCGCCGACCGGATCGCCGAGAGCGGCTCCCGCGTCCTGGCGCACTGGGCACGCGATCTCCTGGACCGTCGCCCGCCCTGGGTCGGCGAGGTCGCGCGGGCGGTGGCGGTCCTCGGTGAGCGAGGCGCCGACCGCGTTGGCCCGCTGGCCGCCGTCCCCGCCGAGGTCGTCGAGGACGCCCTGACGGTACTGCGCGAGGCCGGACTGCTGACAGCCGGCGGCAGGGACCTGGTGGACGACGCGGTGCGGGCGGCGGTGCTGGCACCCCTGGACGCCCGGGGGCTGTCGGACCTGCGCACCCGGGCCGCGCTGCTCCTGAGCGACGCGGGCCGGCCCGCCGAGGACGTCGCCGAGCACCTCCTGCCGCTGCCCTGGATCCGCGAACCGTGGATGCCCGGCGTCCTGTTGGAGGCCGCCGCCCAGGCCGAGCGGCGCGGCGCCCCGGAAACCGCGGCCCGCTACCTGTACCGGGTACTGGAAGGGGACCCCGGCAGCGTGGAGGTCCGCGTCCGGCTGGCCGGAGTGCTGGCCGAAACCGACCCGTCCGAGGCCATCCGCCTGCTGCGCGGGGCGCTGGCGCCGAGCGTGGACGTCCGCACCCGGGCGAGGATCGCCGCGCAGTTCGGCACCACCTCCCTGGCCGCGCGCGAGGGCTCCGCCGCCCTGGGCATGCTGGAGGACGTCCTGGGCGCGCTCGACGCCGAACTCGGCCCCGACCCGCTGCCCGCCGACCGCGAACTGCGCACGCTCGTCGAGTCGGTGCTCCTGATCGTCGGCTCGCATGGCCGCAGCACGATCGCCGCGACACGGAAGCGGGCCGCGACGATGACCGTCCCCGAGGGCGACACCCCCGCCCAGCGGCAGAAGCTGGCGGCGATGGCTGTCCTGACGGCACTCGACGGCCAGGCCCCCGAAGTGGCGGTGCAGTGCGCGCAGCGCGTGGCCAGTTTCTCCCAACTCCCCCTGAAGAGCTGGTCCCTGATCAACTCCGCCTTCGTCCTGGGCCTCGCCGACCACACCGACGACGCGCTGCACGAGCTGGACCGTCTCCTGCGGCACGGCCGGGAGAACTCCGCGGTATGGACCTACTCCGTGGCCCTGGCCACCCGCGCCATGCTCCTGCACGGCCTGGGCGCGCTCCCCGACGCGCTCGCGGACGCCAGGACGGCGGTGCAGATCAGCGGCGCGGAACGGTGGGCGGGGACCGTGGTCCTGCCGCGCCTGGCGCTTGCCGGCGTACTGGTCGACCGGGGCGAGGCCGGGCACGCCGAGAAGCTGCTGACCGGCACCGAACCCGTCTGGCGCGACCCGTACATGTGGACCCACCACCGCTACCTCATGGCCCTCGGCCGGACCCGCCACGCCTTGGGGGACGCGGAGGGCGCACTGGCGCTGTTCCGCGAGTGCGGCAGGTCACTGGAGGAGGCCGAAGTGCGCAACGCGGCATACCTGCCCTGGTGGGCGGAGGCGGCCTGCGTGCTCGCGGAACTGGGCCGCGCCGAGGAGGCCGAGGAGCCCGCCGCGCACGGCACCCGGCTCGCCCGGCGCTGGGGTACCTCGCGCGTCCTGGGCCTGGCCGCCCTGGCCCGCGGCGTGGCCACTCCCGGCGAGGAGGGCGTGGAACTGCTCGGCGAGGCGGTGCGGGAGCTGTCCGCCTCACCGGCCCGCGTCGACCACGCCCGCGCCGAACTCGTCCTGGGCCGGTCCCTGTTGGCGGCCGACGACCGCCGCGCCGCACGCGAGCACCTGCGCGCCGCGGCCGACCTCGCCCAGCGCTGCGGCGCCCTCGCGCTGGGGCAGCAGGCCCGCGGCGCCCTGTTGGCGGCGGGCGGCCGCATGCGGAAGATGACCACCTCGCCCCTGGACCTGCTCACCAGCATGGAACGCAAGGTCGCCGGCCTCGCCGCCGGCGGCGCCGGAAACCGTTCGATCGCACAGTCGCTGCACGTCACCGTGCGCACGGTCGAGACGCATCTGACAAGCGTGTACCGCAAATTGGACATCGCCGAGCGCGCCCAGCTCGCCCAGGTCCTCCGCTCCCCGGGCGTCCGCGGGGCTCCGGCGCCACGGCAGGTGCCGCGGCCGCGCGGACAGCGCTGACGACGGCCGGGGGGTGTCCGTGACGAGGCTGACCGATGAGCAGCTATACGCTGGATTCATACGGGCGGGGCGTCGGCGTACCGACCCGCCCCTGCTCGAACGCGAGGAGGAACAGGCGCAGTTGCGGGACGTGGTGGCCGCGCTCGACGAGGGCCGCCCCGCCGTCGTCTCGGTGACCGGCCGCCCCGGTTTCGGCCACAACGCCCTGCTGCGCTGGACCGCCCGCCTCGCCGAGGAGCGCTCGGTGCGCGTGCTGCGCGTCAGCGGGTCCCTGGCCGAGCGCGACCTGCGCCAAGGAGCCGTGACCCAACTCCTCGCCATGCTGAGCGAGCCGGTCGAACCGTCCCTGCGGGCCCTGCGCGGGCACCGCGATGCGGACGGGCTGCCGGGCCTGCCCGAGCTCCTGCACACCACGCGCCGCACCCCCACGCTCGTGACGGTGGAGGACGCGCAGTGGCTGGACGCCGCCTCCCTGGACTGGCTGCAGGCCCTGGTGCGCCGCCTGTCCAGGGGCATCCCCCTCGCACTGCTCATCGGCCGCACCGGCATCGACCCGTACGGACCCGACTGGCTGGCCGACGCCACCCCCTCCGCGCGGCTGACGCGCCACCTCACCGTGCGGCCGCTGAGCCCTCACGCGGTGGCCGCCCTCGTCGAACGGATCTGCGGCACACCCTGCGACGAGGCGTTCGCCGCCGCGGCCGCCCAGGCGTCCCAGGGCAGCCCCGCCGTACTGGACGCGGCCCTGCGCTCCTTCGCCGACGCCGGCCACCGGCCGACCGCCGACCGCCTCCCGCAGCTGTGCAGCCTGATCACCGGCATCATCGGCGACCGCTCCGGGCGCGCCCTGAGGGGACTGACCGACGAGGCCACCGCCGTGCTGCGCGCGCTGGCCGTCGGCGGCGACCTGCTGGACTTCCCGCTGGCCTGTGCGCTGGCCGGGCTGCGCACCGTACCCGAATCGCGGCTGCGCGCGGCGCTGGAGATGGCCGGCTTCACCGCTCCCGACGGCTCCCACGCACGCATCCGCCTGCCCGTCGTCCGGGGCCGCATCCTGGAGGACATGCCCGCCGCCGAACGCGCCGACCTGCACGCCCGCGCGGCCCACCTCGCCTACCGGGCCGTGGCCGACGACGAGGACGTCGCCCGCCTCCTGCTCCAGGCACCCCCCATCGGCGAGCCCTGGGCGGTCCACACCCTGCGCGGCGGCTTCGGCGCCGCCCTGCGCCGCGGCGACTTCGCCCGCGCCGCCAGCTACCTCAACCGCGCCCTCGACGAGCCCCAAGCCCCCCTGGAGCGCGCAGACATCAGCCTCGATCTGGCCGGCGCCGAGGCGGTGGCCGCCCCCGATGCCAGCGACCGCCGGCTCACCGCCCTCCTCCGCACTCCGGGCGAGGGCGATGCCTGGGCCCAACTGCGCGTACGGGCCCTGGACATGGGGCTGGCCCGGGGCGACGACTCCTGGGGCCGCCGCGCCGCCGTCCAGGCCCTCGCCACCGCACACGGCAGCGAGCGGGACGACCTGATCGCCCTGTACTGGTACGCCGCCCAGAACCGGCCCGAGGCCACCGACGTGCCCACCCCCGGCGTCCCCACCCTGCCCGAACACCCCCTTGCCCCCACCCAGGCCGGCATCCGCGCCTGGCAGCTCGTCGCACGCGGCCAGCACCGGACGAAGGCCGCGGAACTGGCCCGCCGCACCCTGGAAGCCGGCAGCGCCGCCCCCGTGATGCCGCGCCTGCTCGCCGCCAGGGCACTGTGGCTCACCGATGCCGCCGCCGAGGCCGAGGACCACCTCGCCGCGATCGTCGCCGAAGTGCGGCGCCGCCACTGCCACCCCGCACTCGCCCGCGCCCTGGTCCTCTCCGCCGAACTGCACCTGCGCGGCGCCCGCCTGGACGCCGCCGAACGTGCCGCGGACGCCGCCCAACAGGTACTGCCCGCCGCCGCCTGGCACCCCTTGGCCGCCTCGCACCTCATGGCCGTGCGCACCGTCATCGCCCTGGAGACCCGCCATCACGACGAGGCCCGTGCCCTGTTCGACGCCCCCATGCCACCCGGCTCCGAATACGGCGCCCACTGGTCCTACCTCCTGTTCGCCCGCGCCCTGGTGGCCGCCGAGGAGGGACGCTGGGCCGTGGCCGTCGAACTGTTCAAGGAGAGCGGACGCTGGCTGCTGCGCAAACACTGGACCAACCCCATCGTGCTGCCCTGGCGTTCGCTGGCCGCCCGGGCCTGTCGCACTCTCGGCGACCAGGAGCAGGCCCAGCGCCTGATCAGCGAGGAACTCACCCTGGCCCGCCGTTGGGGCGCCCCCAGCGCACTGGACCTGGCCCACCTGTGCGCCGGCCCCCTAGACGGCCGGAAACCGTCGGCCGGCGCCGGCGCACCCGCCCCGCGCGAGCTGCCCGCCCGGCTCACCTACGCCTGGGTCCTGGCCGACCTCGCCACCGAGGAACTCACCAGGGGCGACCGCGCCACCGCGGTCCAGCTGCTGACCGAGCTGTCCCGCTTCGCCGTCACCCACACCTCCGGTCGCCTGGCCGAACGCGTACGGTGGCTGATCGCCCAGCTGCAACAGCCCGCCGCCCCCGACGACGACGCCCTCCCCGGGGGGTGGGCGGCCCTGTCGCCGGCCGAGCGGCAGACCGCCGAACTGGCCCGCCGTGGACTGGGCAACCGGGAGATCGCCGAACAGCTCTCGGTGAGCCGACGCACCGTCGAGCACCGGCTGAGCAGTACATACACGAAGCTGCGCATCACCTCACGCAAGGAACTCCGCGCGCGGAGCCGACCGACGGAAGAGGACGTAACCGATGCTGTATGAGCGGGAATCCGAACTGGCCCGCATCGACACCGCAGTGCGCCGGGCGCAGGCGGGCCGTTTCTCCGTACTGCTGCTGACCGGCCCGCTGGGTATCGGCCGGTCGACCCTACTCCAGGAAGCCGACGCCCATCCCCGCGACAGCATACGGGTGTTGCGGGCCAACGCCGCATCCATGGAGCAGGACTTCGCCTTCGGTATCGTCCACCAGCTCCTGGGCCCTGTCATGGCCGGCGACCGCACCGGCCCCGCCGACCAGGACGCGGGCGGCGCCGCCCGGCTGCTACCGCCCGACCGGCTCCCCGCTCCCGGCGGCGAGGGCGCCCCGGCGTCCGAAGCGGTCCTGCACGACCTGCGGTCCCTGCTGGCCGAAGCCTGCGCCACCACCCCCGTACTCCTCCTCGTCGACGACCTGCAGTGGGCCGACCTCCCCTCCCTGCGCTGGCTCGCCTACCTGGCCCGGCGCCCACACGGGCTGCGCGCCACCCTCGTGTGCACCCTGCGGGACGGCGAATCCCGCGCCCAACACCCGCTCATCCGCGACATCGCGGACGCCGCCGACGTCCTGCGCCCCGCCCCGCTCTCCCTCGGCGGCACCCGCGCCCTGATCCAGCACCACTTGGGCGAACCGGCTGACGACGCCTACGCCCATGCCTGCCACGACACCTGCGCGGGCAACCCCCTCTTCCTCCAGTACGTTCTGCGCGACCTGGCGTTGAGCGGCCACCGCCCCACCGCCGAACACGCCGGTCAGGCCCGCGCCCAGCGACCCGCCCAGCTCCGCGACCGCCTGGTCAGCTGCCTGCACGCCCAGCCCGGCCCGGTACGCGACCTGGCCGCGGCCATCGCCGCCTTCGGCGACCACGGCGAACCCGACCTCGTCCGGCGCCATGCGCGACTGGACGCCACCGCCCACCAGCAGGCCCTGCGCACCCTGCACCACCTCGGCCTGCTCGCCCCCCACGACACCCCGCGCTTCGTCCACCGCGTCGTCCGCGACGCCGTCGAGTCCGGCCTCACCGTCGCCGAGCGCGAACGCTCCCGCAACGCCGCGGCCGAACTCCTCCACCAGGCCGGCCGCCCCGCCGCACACGTCGCGGACCTGCTGATGGCCGTCACCGCCACCGATCACCCATGGTCGGTAGGGGTACTGCGGACGGCCGCGGACGCCGCCCTGCGCCGTGGTGCGGCGGACACCGCCGCCCACTACCTGCAACGCGCCCTGCTGGAGAGCACCGTGGGCGACGACGTACGCGCCCGCCTGCTGATCGAATTGGCCAACGCCGAACGCGGCATCGACCTCGCCGCCTGTGAACGCCACATCAGCCAGGCCGTCCGCCTCCTGCCGTCGGCCACCGGCCGGGCCGCCGCCGTTCTGCGCATCCCGCCCAACCTCCTGGGCGAGGCGCCCTCTTCGGCAGTGGACCTGCTGCGCCAGGTCTTCAACGACCTCGACCCCGCGGCACCACACCAGGGGCCGGCCCGCGAGATCGCCCTGCGCCTGGAAGCGCGCCTGTGGCACGCCGGACACGAGAACCCCGCCGAACTGACCAGTGCGGTGACACGCCTGCGCGCGTTGGGCACCCCGCCCCCCTTGGACACCGGCGGCGCCCGCGAACTGGCAACCGTCCTGATCAACGCGGGGGTCCTGTCCAGCGCCTTGTCGGCACCCGAGGTCGCGGACCTGGCCGGACAGATCCTGGAACGCGAGCCGTCGACCTCCGCACGCGCCTGCACCGCACTCCCGCTGCTCTCGGTGGCCCTGTACGCCGCCGACACCGTGGAGGGCATCAACACCCGTCTGTCCTGCGAGCCGCACTCCGACCGTCCGCACGCGGTGGTGCACGCCGAGAACGCCCTCATCCAGCTCGCCTGCGGCCGCCTGACCGAGGCCCGCGACCAGGCCGACCGGGCCGCCGAGTCGGCCGACGCGGACTGGCGCGAGCCGACCGCCGTCGTCCGGGCCGCGGTGGCCATGGAGACCGGCGACGTCCAGCTGATTGAGCGTCTCCTCACGGACGCCGGGCGGAGCTGGCCGCACAGCCTCGCCCCGGCGGCCATGCTGCAACTCCTCAAAGCCTCGCTCGACGCCCGCCGCGGCCGCGCCTCCTCCGCCCTGGAATCCCTCCTGGCGTGCGGCCGCCAACTGGAGGCGGTCGGTTGGCGCAACTCCGCCCTCTTCCCCTGGCGGCCCCGCGCCATCGTCCTCCACCACCGCCTGGGCGAGTCCTGCCCGGCCATGGCCCTGGCGGAGGAGGAACTGGCCTGGGCGCGGCAGTGGGCGGCCCCCGCCGCCCTCGGCCGCGCCCTGCGCCTGAGGGCCCTGCTGCCCGGCGGTGGGGGCGTCCCCGCCCTGCGCGCGTCCGCCGAGATCCTCCGCACCTCCGCCAACCAGCTCGAACTCGCCCGTACGCTCCTCCATTTGGGCCGGTCCATGGAGGGCGGCAAGGAATCGACGGCGGTGCTGCGCGAGGCCGCCGACCTCGCCGCCGCCTGCGGCGCCCCCTGGCTGACCGAACGCGCCCGTGCGGCCCTGGGAACCGACGCCCCCAGCACGGAGACCCCGCTCACCCACAGCGAGCGCAAGGTCGTCTCGCTGGTGGGTCGGGGTCTGACCAATCAGGAAATCGCCGATGAACTGGGTGTGAGTACACGTGCCGTGGAGAAGCGGCTGACTTCGTGTTACCGGAAGTTGGGCGTTGCGGGGCGACGTGAACTGCTGGGCGGCCGGGGGAGCCGGCGTGGTGTCCGTGCCGCACTGAGTATGCCGTGACGCGCGTCACTTTCGTTGCGGCTTACCGTCGGTAAACGGTGCGGAGTGTTCGGGGGGACCGAAAGGGCGGTGCGGGACCGTACCGTGCGGGAGGGTGACCACAGGTTTAGCGGTGGGGGGCAGGGTGGACGTTGACGCTTGTCCGGATAGCTCCCTAGTGTCGATTGCATCGGGGGGATCGGAATTCTTTCCCGGCGGTTGCCGGGAGCTCGGCTTCCCCGCCCTGCTTCATTCTCCGGAATTCTCCTTCTCGCTCGATCTCTCTTGAGTACTGGTTTGCAGACGGGGGTTGGAAAGGATGTCGGTCCCTTGAAGGTTTCTGCTCTGGTGGATTCTCCGCAGATTTCGACAGGTCGGGGTGCGGCCGGCGGGGTCGGTGTGGCGGGACGGCGGGAAGAGTGTTCGTCGTCCGACCAGTCCGGTGTGTGCATGGCCGTACTGGACCCAAAATTGACGGTACGTCAGGCCAACCAGGACTTCTTCCACCACTTCGCCACCGCCGCCGCGGCCTCCGCCGACGTTCTCGACTCGTCCGCCGCATCCGGGTCCTCGACCACGGCGCCCGACGTCTGCGGGCGCAACTTCCGCGATCTGGTGCACCCCAGCGTGCGGCAGCCGCTCATGCGGCAGTTCGAGCGACTGCTGGAGGGCCGGCGGGACCGGTTCGCCGCGCACGTGGTGGCGCTCAGACCGACGGGTGACGCGTTCACCGGCAGTCTCACGGCCTCCGCGGTGCGCGGCTACCACCCCGACCCGACCGCGGTTCTCGTCCTGATGCGGTCGGGAGAGGGCACGGAGGACGACGCGGTGGTGGCGCCGCGGAAGAAATTGCTCAGCGAGATCGACGCGCGAATTCTGGAGGGAGTCGCGGCGGGCCTGTCCACCATTCCGCTGGCCTCCCGGCTGTATCTCAGCAGGCAGGGTGTGGAGTATCACGTCACCGGACTGCTGCGGAAACTGAAGGTGCCCAACCGCGCGGCCCTGGTCTCCCGCGCGTATGCGATGGGGGTACTCACGGTGGGGACCTGGCCGCCCCGTGTCGTGGACGACTTCATCAAGTAGCACACCTGCATTCCCGAGGTTCGTCATGCGGACTCACGGGCCGGGGCCCGCCTTTGAGCCCGGCCGGTGAGCCGAAAGGGAACCACCGCACACAAGGCGCCGGGGG